>PUKQ01000052.1 GCA_003550565.1 Syntrophomonadaceae bacterium | reverse complement strand
TATCTTGAAGATAACGAGGAAAGCATTGAAGAAATACATGTTATCGGCGGCAAAGTAGCGGTAAGTGATGAGGTCAAAGAAGAGGCCGGTGGTACTAACAGGGTTTCCGGTGCCAACCGCTGGGCAACCGGTACGGCCATTGCCGAAGAGTTCTTCGAAGATCCAATGAAAGCTACCCTGGCTACGGGCCTGGAGTTTCCCGATGCCTTGGCTGGAGGCGTATATGCAGCTCTTAATAATGCTCCGGTACTTTTGAGTGATTCTGATAAACTCCCGGATGAGGTATATTTCTACTTAATAGATGAAGAAGCCATAATGAACGTTTCTGTCTTCGGCGGTGGAGGCGCGGTATCTGAAGATGTGCTGGAAACAATAACAAGCATACACCGGTTTGTCCTCACAACTCATTTTTTTGTTGACCTGGCATTCAATGGCTCCGTTTAAGGTCATGGGTGGCCTGCTAATAAAGAAATAACCACAGAGATGGTTTTATAATTGGGCCGGTAATGTGGATATTATAATTAACGAGAAAATTTTAAAAAATATTTCCTAAATTATTGATTCTACCATCCTCCCCTTTTACTGATAATTAATTTTTTTAGCAGGATTTCACTGGAAGAATAAAGAATACAATTAACTAATTGTTAATCACTTCAATGCAATAAATTACATCACATCCGGGGAGAAAAAAATGGTTAATAATAAACCTCATAAAAACTTCTTTCTAAAATGGACAGGCATTGCAATTCTTGCATTAATTATAATGGGGGCGGGCATTATATCCGTTGAATTTGGCGAACCGCAAGTAGAACCCATTAGAAATGACACTTCGCCTCCTTCCGAAGCCCAGGCGGAAAATGTTTACCTGCTGATTGTTGATGGGTTAAGAGCCGACTACATTGACGAAATGCCTTATTTAAGCAAACTGGCAGAAGAAAATAGCAGCGGTATCATAGAAGTATCAGAACCCACTTATTCCAGGCCGGCATATGCCCGCATCATCACCGGAGCCTCTTCCCCTATAACCGGTATCAACAGCAATTTTCAAGAATATGAGTTAAAAATTCCTACTTTGTATCACCTGGCTACCGATGCAGGTTTAAAAACCGGCACCTCTGCTTACAAATGGATTTACGAACTGGTTGTAGAAGCTCCCTTCCCCCACACCGTTGATGAAACGATTATAGAAGAAACACAACCTATACAACAAGGTTTTTATTACGGTGAATATAATGATGCTGAAGTCTACAATCAAGGCATTAGCATTATGGAAGAATATAACCCCCATTTGCTAATATTGCTTTCTATGGAAGTAGACATCATGGGACATGACTACGGGGCTGATTCCCATGAGTACCGGGAGGCTGTTCTTCTAAACGATGAATATATTAAAAAGTTTGTCGAATCAATACCCGACCCGGATGAAAGCGTGGTTATCATTACTTCCGATCACGGCATGTACGACTTCGGCCATTTTATGCAAAGAGGGGGACATGGAGGCCCGGAAGAAGAAGTTGTGCAATCCCCTCTAATTTTCACCGGAAAAGGCGTCACGGATAATAATATAGAAGGTTATACCCAATTAGACATTGCCCCAACTGTCTCAAGCATACTGGGCCTTCCCTTTACAGCCTATATGGAAGGGGACATCATCACCGAAGCCTTTGATTGGAGCCAGGAAACCATACAAGAAAAAGAAGAACTATTGCAGAGCACCCACGAGCCTTTTGTGAAGAATATTTACGAAAAACAAGGCGTAGAAATTCCTGCAGACGGCAAAGCCTCCATTTCTGCTTTGAGCGAAAAGGTTTATAACAATGTAGTCACTTCCAGGGCTTATGTAGTTTCAGCTTTGATTATTTTTATAATTATAGCGGCACTTCTCATTTTCAGAAGATCAGGCAAATCTCTTCGCGCTGCTTTTAAGGAAAAGACGGGTTTCATTGCCAGCGCTATTGTTTCTACTGCCGTTTACTTTGTTGTGCATCAGCTCTGTTTTCATCTGTTGTTTGATCTATCTTACTCATACAGCATCATTACCCCTGATCTTCTATTTCTTTTAGCCATGGCTGTTCCTGTTGTTCTGGCGTTTATTTGCTTCTACGTATCCTTTGCGATGATGTCTACCCATGGGCCGAATTTTGAGAATTTTTCCCGTCACTGCAATTTTTTGGCCCTAGTTATTCTTATTGTGATCGCAGCAGCATTTATCCTCCAAAACGGAGGAGAAGTATTTCTCCCCAACTTCACTTATTACCTGGTATATATGTTTACCCTTTTCCATCTGGTAATCACCACCATAATGGTCATGATATTTGGCAAAGTTCTCATGCCCCAGCACTGGTAGTTTGGCTTATTTATTTTAAAGGCAAACACTCCTTGAGTTTTTAATATCTATATTTGATTTAAGATAATTTCTCAGTAAGCGCACAATATGATATTATTAATTTATAAATATTTAATTAAGGAGGCTCTCGAATGCAGGTAATGGCTTTTTTCCCGTGTGAAAGAGTAGTTAACAGGTGGAATGGCAGCAAAGATATTATGAATTACGGCTTAAGGAAGGTGTATATAAAGGCAAAAGAAGAAGGTGAAGAAGCAAGTGGGAAAATAGGCATAGTTTGCCGGTTATCTTATACCGCAGCCGAAAAAGGGAAAAAAGGCCTTGATTTGCACTTAATTTCTATGGACGGCAAGGTTATGGAAAAAGTAAACTTTGAATTTGAAGTGCCGGAATCAACGGGAGAAATTGATATAATCGGCACCATGCCCATTAAGGCCAAGGAAACAGGTAAATATGTTATAATCGCCACCCAGGATGGCTTTGAAATTGCCCGCTGGCCTCTAGGCATTCAGGTTATAAAACAGCAGTCAGGGCCTTCTTCTGAGCAAAATCAAGACAAACAATAATATCTTGCTTTCAAGCCCTAATAATTTTTCATTATTTGTGCCCCAAACAAACATCATTTACTCTCATTTATTTTGAATGGTTTAAACACTCCCATAAAGACTTACATTAAAAAAGAGAAGGTGTATTTCACCTTCTCTTCCATTAATTACATAATATTCAGGTGGTGCCGGGAACCGGACTTGAACCGGTACGGGCAAGGTATTGCCCGAGGGATTTTAAGTCCCTTGCGTCTGCCAGTTCCGCCATCCCGGCAATAAATTAAACTGGAGGCGACACCCGGATTCGAACCGGGGAATAAAGGATTTGCAGTCCTCTGCCTTACCACTTGGCTATGTCGCCTTAATAATGGAGCGGAAGACGGGAATTGAACCCGCGGCCCTCGCCTTGGCAAGGCGATGCTCTACCGCTGAGCTACTTCCGCTCATATTATGGTGCCGAGAGGCGGAATTGAACCGCCGACACGCGGATTTTCAGTCCGCTGCTCTACCGACTGAGCTATCTCGGCACACTGGCGGAGCTGACGGGACTTGAACCCGCGATCTCCGGCTTGACAGGCCGGTATGTTAACCATCTACACCACAGCTCCGTGCCAAAAGTAAGTATAACTGAACAATAACTAAAAGTCAATTGCCCGGTGAGCTTTTTCTATGCAAATTATAACATCACGATAAGTTTATGGCAATCATTACAGAAAAATTTTCAAACTCTATTAACCCTCTATTTACCCTATTATTAACTCATCTATATTATTGGTTAATTAGTTGCTTTCACCTTATAATTTCTCTACAGCAAATAATTCCGGCGGATTATTAATTTGATTAACGAATGCATAATGTACCACCTGATACTCACGTTGGCTCAGATGAGTGAGCTCACCAAGCAAAGCATCCCTTTCTTTCCCACCACCCTCATGACTGGTATAGCTTACGATAGTAATCACTCCACCCCGGCGAAGAATATCTAACGCCTTATAAACAGCGGTAACGGTTGTCGAAGGAGAAGTTATAAGCTCGTGATCTCCTCCGGGAAGGTAGCCCAGGTTAAACATAACGGCACCCACGCCGCTTTCCACATATTGTTCCATTTTTTCATGGCCGTCTCTTATTAACTCCACCCTTGAGCGCATTCCATTATCTACTAATAAACAGGCAGTTTTATCCACAGCATTCTGTTGAATATCAAAAGCATAAACTCTGCCCTTTTGGCCCACCAGCCTTGCCAGTTTAAGGGTATCATGTCCGTTCCCTGCTGTAGCATCCACAGCAGTTTCACCATATTGCAAAGTTTGAGAAACCAGAAAATGGGATACTTCTACCGCCTGGTACAATATCACTTCCTTTACCCCTTTGTACTAAAGATTTATGAACTCTCAACTAAATATGTAGCAAGAGGACTGGGTGCCTGCTACATTCCCCTTTTCGTATTAAGGGGACGGGGTGTCTGCTACATTTCCTTATTAAGCATATTTCTTTACAATTACACCTTAAGAATTATACATACTGGATATCTTGCCTGGTAATTTCTGTCCTGCCATCGGTTTCCGCAAATTTTAATATTTCCTGAATAACCTTTTCCGCCCCGGCCCTATTGCCGGATGCCACCGCTATTTCCAGTTCGGTCCACTGCCATTTATCATGGTAATTTATTTCATGAACCGAAGCATTAAAACGTTGTCTGATACGCTGGGTTAAGCTCTTTAAGACTTTTCTTTTATCTTTTAAAGAATATGAATCTACCAGGTGCATTTCCAGCAAACAAATTCCCACCAAACACCTCACTCCTTTTGCCGCGTTTATTGGCTCTTTAAAGGTTTAATTTAATGAATCTCGGGGCCTTCTTCATCGGGATCATAGTAATCAGCATCATAATGAAGTGTGCCGTTACCTTCTTCCATTTCATCTATGTTAATTGTTAGATCAAATAATTTTTCGGTAATATATATGGTTGTACCGGAAGTTAAAGCCATAGCGACAGCATCACCGGGCCTTGAATCTACCACTTTTTCTTCACCATTTTGATGTAAGTACATTTTCGCATAATAAGTATCTTCTATAACATCAGTAATGACAACTTTATCGAGCATAGCCCCCAGGTTGCGAAACAGCGAATTCATCAAGTCGTGAGTCATGGGGCGGGGAAACTCATTCCTTCCAAATGTCATCATGACAGAATGAGCCTCCCATACACTTACACCTAACATAAGAACATTCTTTTCTTCTAAATCAACCAATGATAAAAGAAAGTTACTTTCATCATCTACAAATATATCCTTAATTTTTACAGGTATCATCAGATAGATCCTCTCCTTTCTATTTACCTAAATTTACAGATATTTTGTCCTAATATCTTCTATGAATTGATCAACTGTTAAGCCCTTTTTTTGTAAGTCTTTATAAATTCCTTCAACTCTGCCCCGCCGAGGAATATTGTTAAGCTCACTCAAGTTGCGCAGTAACCCTGCTCTTCGGCCAAGACGGAACAGGTTTCTTTCTTTCTCCTTTAAATTAAAATAATTATCTATAACTTGCAGCATAAACTTTTTACTGTCGGGAAGCTTCCCCTGCACCTCTTCCAATAAATTTAAAATATGGTCACTGTAAAGAGCGCTGTGAATACCTTCCAATTGTTCCAATAATAATCTTTCTTCTTTTAAGATTTCCTCATCACTTAAGGGTTCAAAAGTACCGTTTTTCCACTCTTCCGCCAGAGGAGCAGCGGGATGAATAGCAAGGGTGCGCAACCTGATGTAATGTGGGTTAATTGCGTTTAATACCCTGGCAGTTTCCGCGGCATGCTCTTGCCAATAATCACGTCCTCCCAAACCTAAAATGACATATTCACTTAAAATCAACCCTGCATCTATTACTTTTTGCCCCGCCTCTATTTGTTCTGCCGCTGTCACTCCCTTTTGCATAAACTCCAAAACTTGATCAGAACCGGACTCCAAACCTACATGCACCCTGCTAAGCCCGGCCTCCTTAACCTCCTGCAATTCTTCCACGCTTCTTTTTGCCAAAGACTTTACCCGCGCATACGTTGTTATACGGCTAACACCCGGTATTTTTTCTTTAATATACCTGACTATTTCCGCCAGCTTATCTCCTTTATAAATTATATTGTCAGCATCTTGTAAGAAAACAGATTGCTCTCCGTGATAAAGCCAATGCGCAATGGGAAATAAGTCGGGCTTTTGGTTATAAAAATAAGCCAATGTATTCTGGTTAATATCACCTTCCTTGTTGTTTTGCCCGGCCAGTTCCTTAACTTCGTCCACGTAACGGGCCATTAGATCAATATCTTCTTTTATCTCCTCGGTTGAACGTCGGCTAAATCTATCAAATTTATATATCGGACAAAACAGGCAGCGATTCCAAGGACAATTTCGGCTAACACGAATAAGTAAGCTTCCTGCTTCATTAGGTGGCCTGATAGGGCCTTGTTCGAAAGTTGTAGCTTCGTTCAAGAGTTAACCTCCTTATTCTTTCCCTTTAGTTACATTAAAGTATATCTTACCCGCGGTATATTCTCAACCTCATTAGACGTTTCCTTAACTAATTTTTCTCCTCTTCATCAACCTCTTTACTATGTACATTAACAAATTTTCTCTAAAAATAAAATATCAATATAACCATAACCCGCAAAAAGGAAAGGTCACATAAATCCCTACAATATTTTTACACTATGTTAAACCACGACTAATCTAAAAAAAGTGAGGTAAGCATTTTCAACCGCCCCACTTCTTCATTTAAGAAAAAAAATTATGGTAGAATTTACAAGTAATTATTCTCCGCAGTTAAAAGTGTCAAAAACCCAACTCTTCATCAACCAAAATCACCCTTAAATCAGTAAGTAAAGGTTTCCGTTCTATAATAGTAATTATATTGCACATGCGGGCTGTGTGATTACAATCTATACACTTGCCTTTACGGGCACATGGAGTATCAAGGTTTAACCTCCGAGCATTAAGGGGACAGGCAACATTTTTAATCCTTTCCAGGGCAGAATCCAAATCTGCTGTCAATTTATTGCGACCTGTCACTACTACTACTGTTTCAGGCCCATAAAACATAGCCGAAGCCCGGTTTCCGATGCCGTCAATATTAACTAAACGTCCGTCATAGGTTAAGGCATTGGTGCTGCAGCAAAAATATTTGGCCCGGGTAGCTTCTTTTCTAACTTCCATCATATCTTCCG
Source organism: Syntrophomonadaceae bacterium (assembly GCA_003550565.1). Lineage (GTDB taxonomy): Bacteria > Bacillota > Dethiobacteria > DTU022 > PWGO01 > B1SED10-75. Next base: position 2,733 of record PUKQ01000052.1, on the reverse strand, counting down.
GCAGACACATCCAATGCCAAATGACTTTAGAGCCCTGCTTTTCCAACTCCTCTACCACATCAAGCTCTTGTATGGTCATAGATCCCCCTATACCCACCGTATCAGCGGAACCAACAATTTTTATAAGCTCTTCGCGGGCAACATTCCTGTCACTAGCATATAAAGCTTCTATATTACGTTTTTGTAAAGCTTCTATAGCATTTCTAATTATTTCAGACATAATTCTCCCGCCATATTGTTACTTAGTTTCCCTCTTCCTATCTTCTTCTTCCTTAATCAAGTACTCATGCTGCTCTCCGCCAATAATCTGCTTTTCTACAAAAAGGTCCGGTTTTAACTGGCAACCTTCACCTACTATACAATCATTCAACTGGCTCCCGGGGCCGATATATACATTTTCCCAAAATATACCCCTTTTAATAACTACATCTTCGCTTACGGTAGTTTTCCTGTCTAATACCACCGGGCCATAAATCTGGGCGCCTTTCCCTATATAGCTGTCATCACCGATAACTACCGGCCCCACGATAACTGTATCCGGATGAATTACCGGCCTCTCCCCTATCCATATATTAGATTCAAACCGCTTGCCCGGTATATCCACCTCTACCAAGCCGGTAAGCATATCATAATGGGCTTCCCGATAAACTTCCAAATTACCTATATCACACCAGTAGCCCCGCATGATATAACCACCCAATTTGTCACCCTGCTCCAGAATTTCAGGAAAAACTTGCTTGCCAAAATCCACAATTTCGCCTTCAGGAATATAGCGGAATACATCTGGCTCAAATAAATAAATACCGGTATTGGCCAGTTTGCTAATTGCGTCTCCCCAAGCAGGCTTTTCTTGAAAATCAGTGATATAGCCCTTATTGTCCACCAGCACTACCCCATATTGGGTAGGATCCGGAACTTTTTTTAAAGCCAGAGTAGCGGTTCCTCCCATAGCCTTATGAAAATCGTAAAATGCATCCAAATTTATATCCGTTAGGGCATCACCGCTTACCACCAGAAAAGGTTCGCCCTCAAAAAATTCCTCTACATTTTTTACTCCTCCGGCTGTGCCCAGCAGTTCTTCTTCATACGAATATGTTATGTTAACGCCAAAATTTTCCCCTCGGCCGAAATGGTTACGAATCATTTCCGGCATGTAATGCAAATTTATTACTATATCGGTTATACCATATTTTCTCAATAACCTGATGGTATGTTCCAGGCAAGGTCTCCCGGCCATTTGGACCATGGGTTTGGAAACAAGGTTAGTTAAAGGTCGCAGACGCGTGCCCAATCCGGCAGCCATAATCATAGCTTTCATAAATTAATCACTCCTTCAATTCTCTATGTCAATTTAATATATTCTGCAAGCTATTAACTTCCATCTATCATAGCATACATTAATTGTCTTTATAATACAATATTTGTTCATTAAAAACGGGTTAAAATCTTGTTTCAATAATGTATATCCACAAGGCATTAACCCGTTTTTTGATTTTTACTTTTCTGCCGGCATACTTTAGCCGCTATTTAGAGCTTTTAGTAATATTCGTGCCGGTAAAAATAAGGCCTTATTTATTCCGCTTATCAAAAATACGGCACTCGGTAACTCCTCTTTCCATCCCCTGGCGCTGCGTAATATCTTCATAACTACTAATATCTATATGTAGAGGAATATCAAAATTTTCTTGTTCTAAATATTTATGGATTTTTTTATCTAGATCGGGTTCATTTTCTTTAATGCCCGAACAAGCCACCAACTTTAACCTGTCACTTTCCCCTTCCCGATTTATTTCTACATACCATTGACTTAAATCCTTCATTCCTAATAGGAGGCGGCGCATATCATTGAAGTTGAACTCTCTTTTCTCTTGCCCCAGGTTGAGTTCAAAAATACGATCAAGCCTGTCTATGTCTCCTAAAATCCGCGGTACCGTTCGTCCACAGTTAGGACAAGGTTTTGTAGTCATACCTCCCGTGGCAATATCGCCGCTGCGGAAACGTAAGAAAACCGTTCCCCGCGCATCCAGGTTCGTAATGACGATTTCTCCGGATTCTTCTTCATTCTTTCGCTCTCCCGTCTCCGGATCCACAATTTCCACAAATACATGGTCGGGATGGATGTGGTAACCGTATCCCGGAGAGCATTCCGGCCACCCCCCTTTGGCCTCGGAAAGATAATAACTGCGAAAAACCTGCGTATCTTTTGCTCCGGCTTTTTACATCCCTTCTTGTATTTTTTTAATGAGGGAAGGAGGCGCGTCATCCATCCCCAAAACGATTTTCTCCAGAGTAGGCATCATAAAACCAAATCGGTTTAATATCTGCAAGCAATATTCGGCATAACCGGGAAAGGTTATAAGGGTGGTAGCCTCCAAGTTAAACAAAGCTTTCAGTATCTTTTCTGCTCCCAGCACTCGCCCTCCTCCCGTTTGCAAGGCCGTAGAGCCAATTTCCACGGTAGCATAAAATATCTGCCAGAAAGATACGTGAGGCATGTAACTGAAAGCATTAATTGTAGAGTCATCCCGCTCTAAACCCCAGAAATCAAATGATCTCATCCCTGTTTCTTTTAAATTTCGCAAATCAAGCGCCGTAAAAACCAGGGGAACCATTTTTTTTACCTTGCCGCGAGTATAAAAAAGTTGAACCATGCGGTAAGGATAATCTTCTTTTTCTTCCTCTTCTTTCTTTTTAAATAATTTCCCCAGAAAGCCTTTTTTCTTTTCAGCTTGT
>PUKQ01000057.1 GCA_003550565.1 Syntrophomonadaceae bacterium | reverse complement strand
TTAAGGAGTAGGTTATATTATGAAAAAGGTTTATGTAGCCATGAGCGCAGATATTATTCATCACGGCCATATTAATGTGATTAATGAGGCTCGGAGGTTGGGCGAAGTTTATGTAGGGGTGCTTACTGATGAGGTGATAGCAAGTTACAAAAGGCTCCCGTTGTTAGATTATCCTCAGCGTGAAGCTATCATCAAAAATATTAAAGGAGTCAAAGAAGTAATTCCTCAGGATACTTTAGACTACGTGCCTAATCTGGAAAAAATTAAGCCTGACTATGTGGTGCACGGTGATGATTGGCGAGAAGGTATTCAGAAAAATGTGCGCCGGCGGGTAATTGATACACTGCAAAAATGGGGCGGAGAACTGGTGGAAATAGAATATACCAAGGGAGTTTCTATTTCGCAGTTGGATGAAGCCCTCCATAGAATTGGAACCACTCCTCAGAATAGGATCAAAAAATTGAAGCGGCTGTTGGAATTAAAACCCATGGTGAGGATTCTGGAGGCGCACAATGGCCTTACCGGGCTTATTGTGGAAAAGACCAAAATAGAAGAAGAAGAGAGAATTAAAGAGTTCGACGGTATGTGGGTGAGCAGTTTGTGTGATTCAACAGCCAAAGGCAAACCCGATATTGAGGTGGTGGATTTTTCTTCCCGCCTGGGCACCATCAATGATATTCTGGAGGTTACTACCAAGCCCATTATTATAGACGGTGACACAGGAGGACAAGCCGAACATTTTGTATTTTCGGTTAGGTCTTTAGAACGCCTGGGCATTTCAGCTATTATTATTGAGGATAAAGTGGGGTTAAAGCGAAATTCCCTATGGGGTACGGAGGTAATACAGGAATTGGATACGGTAGAAAATTTTGCTGAGAAGATATCGGCGGGGAAAAAGGCTCAGGTAACGGATGATTTTATGATTATTGCCCGCATAGAGAGTTTTATAGTGGGAGCGGGGCTGGAAGATGCGCTGCGGCGTGCTCATGCTTATATAGAAGCCGGCGCGGATGGAATTATGATTCATAGCAAAGAAAAAACCCCCCGGGAAATATTTGATTTTTGCCGGGAGTATAATAAATTTGTAGATGCGGTTCCGCTGGTGGTAGTGCCTACTTCATATTGCCATGTTACCGAGCAGGAGCTCCAGGAAGCGGGGGTAAACCTGGTCATCTATGCTAATCATTTGATTAGAAGCGCTTATCCTGCCATGGTGAACACTGCTCGAAATATATTGTTAAATGAAAGGGCATTAGAGTGTGAGGAAGAATGCATGTCCATTAATGAAATCCTAAATCTGATTCCCGGAGGGTGTTAACTATTATTAGTTGCGCTGACTTTTATGCAGAACTTAAAGAACAGGGAATTAATTTTTTTGCCGGGGTACCCGATTCCTTATTGAAGGATTTTTGCGCTTTTTTAGATAGGCAAGAGTCACCTCAAAGGCATATAATTGCCGCCAATGAAGGAAATGCACTGGCCCTGGCTGCCGGCCATCACCTGGCAACAAAGGGGATCGGCCTGGTTTATATGCAGAATTCGGGATTGGGTAATACGGTAAACCCTCTTCTTTCTCTGGCGGATCCTCTGGTTTACAGTATACCGGTGCTCTTGCTTATTGGTTGGCGGGGACAACCCGGCACAAAAGATGAGCCGCAGCATGCCAAACAGGGTCAAGTAACATTGAAGTTGTTAGAGGCCATGCATATGAAATATGCCGTCCTTCCCAAGGATATGGGGGAAGCCAGGCAAACCTTGAAAAATATCTTGGAGCATGTGCGTGAAAAAAGTGCCCCTGCCGCGATGGTTGTTCCTGCTCATACGTTTGCTAAATATTCTCCTGCAGAAGAAACCGGTGAAGAGAAGGATGGTGAAGGTAAAAATTCTGCTACAAGGGGAGAAGCCGGTAAAGAACTTGAGGTTAATAAAAATGAATACTTCCTAACCAGGGAAGAAGCCCTGCAAGTGTTGTTAGAGAAAATGCAACCTGCCGACGTAGTTGTTTCTACTACGGGGAAAATTTCCCGGGAAATATTTGAATATCGTGCAGAAAATAGACAGGGTCATTACCGAGATTTTCTTACCGTGGGTTCCATGGGGCATTCTTCCCAGATAGCGCTGGGGATTGCCCTATCTAAGCCCAGACGAAATGTTTACTGCATTGATGGGGATGGTTCCCTCCTCATGCACATGGGAGCACTGGCTATTAACGGAACAACAAAGCCAGCAAATTTCAAACATGTGATTCTCAATAACGGGGCCCATGAATCGGTGGGAGGGCAGCCTACAGCAGGTTTTAAGATTGATATACCCGGAGTGGCTCTGGCTTGTGGCTACAAGCAAGTATTTAGGGCGGAAACGGTAGAGGAAATTATTAATGCCATGGAAGAACTCAAGGAAAAAGAAGGGCCTGTTTTGCTGGAGATAAGAGTCAAGAAGGGAGCCAGGAGCAATTTAGGAAGGCCCACTACTTCTCCTCTGGAAAATAAGCAGCATTTTATCTCCTTTTTAAACTCATCTTAATTCCCGAGTTCTCGCTGACTCAAAGAATGCAGGAATTTGGCAGGGGAAATTTTAGGGGAGAATTTATTGAAAAAGTTATTAAGTTAGTATGAGAGATAAAGATTAAAAGTGCATTTTTAAAAAGAGAAGAAAAATTTTTGCAAACTGTAAAGAAGAAAAGTTTATAATTAAACAAAAATGGTGAAAAATATACAGGAGGTAAGAAATGCAGGCAATTTTATTGAACTCCGGACAGGGCACAAGAATGGAAGCACTTACAGCTGATAAGCCTAAATGCCTGGTAGAATTAAACCGGGGAGAAACTATTCTTTATCGCCAGGTAAAAGCGCTTACGGAGCAGGGCATAGGTGATATTGTGGTGACTACCGGGCCGTTTGCGGAAAAAATAGATGAGTATTTGAAAACTCATTTTAAGGGCATTAATTTTAAATTTGTGTATAATTCCCGTTATAGGGAAACCAACTATATTTATTCCATGTACCTGGCTGCTGATTATATATCCGGTGATGTCATATTAATGCACGGAGACCTGGTTTTCGATTATGGGTTGCTTGAGGGAATTATGAATTCCGGGTATGAAAATACCGTCCTGGTTAACCCCGACATGGAACTTCCCGTTAAAGATTTTAAGGGGCTTATTAAGGATGGACTTGTGCGGCAAATAGGGGTAAACTTGCTGGGGGAAAATTGTTATTTTCTCATGCCTATGTACAGGCTTGCTGAGGACACTTTTAATAAATGGCTGGATGAAATCGGAAAATTTATAGCTGCGGGTAAAGAAAAGGTCTATGCCGAGGAAGCCCTTAATCAAATTTTAAATGAGGTGGCGCTTTATCCTTTTTATTACCGTGATGAGGTATGTTTTGAAATTGACGATACGGATGACTTAAAAAAAGTTAAAGAATTGATTAGTTAAATGCGCCGGCAGGCTGCTTTTTGCCGATAAGTGTTTTCGACCCGGTTCGAAATTGCGGTTAAGTTTTTTTCGTTAAGTCAAAAAATATTTAAAATGCCCCTGTAGGAAAGGAAGATAAGCCATGAGTGATAAACAGATCAAAACTCACTATAATCCCGTAGAGATAAAGTTTGGCTCCGGGGCAATGGAAGAACTCCCGGCATTGCTAGCGGATGTTGAGCATATATTGCTGGTAACTACGCCCGGGTTTACCCACCGGGGACTTACTGAACGAGTAAATCATATGTGCGCCAATAAGCAAATGACTGTCTTGGATGATGTGCTGCCCAACCCCGATATGGAGTATTTGGAAGAAAAATGTTCCCGCCTTAAAAGTGAGGGAGTAGATATAATTGTTGCTTTAGGGGGTGGAAGTGCTCTCGATACGGCCAAGGTGCTCAGCTATTTGTTGGTTCATCCTTTTTCCTTAAGGGAACACCTGGAAGAGGGCGGGGAAGTGCTTTCTGTTAATGCTTTGCCGGTAATTGCTATTCCCACTACTGCCGGCACAGGGAGTGAAGTTACTCCTTTTGCTACAGTGTGGGATATGCGCAATTATAAAAAATATTCTTTTGCAGCACCCAGTTTATTTCCTCGCTTTGCCCTGGAAGATCCCTTACTCACCTTGACTATGCCTGAGGATATAACTGTTTGTACGGGGTTGGATGCCCTTTCTCATGCGCTGGAATCATTTTGGAACCGTAATTCCAACCCAGTTTCCCAGGCTTTTGCTACCGCAGCTGTTAAAATAGTTCTTAAGGCACTTCCTGTCCTGGTTGCTGACCTGGAAAACGAAGAATACCGAGCGGCAATGTTGGAAGCCAGTTTGATGGGTGGTATGGCTATTAGTTCTACCCGAACTGCCCTGGCTCATTCCATGTCTTACCCAATAACGGCCCGTTACAAAATGCCCCATGGTTTAGCCTGTGGTTTTACTTTGCCTTCGCTGTGGGAGCTTAATACTCCGGCTGACCCGCCTTATTTTAATGAATTGGCTTCCAGGCTGGGTTTTACTACCGCAGACGAATTAAAGCGGGCCCTGGATGAATTATTTGAAAAACTGGCTGTAAAAGAGCGGGTGAGCAATTATGTTGAGAATGTGACGGAACTTATAGATCTGGTGCCGCAAATGTTCACCCCCGGCAGAGCGGACAACAATTTTGCTCAAGTTAGTGAACATTTAGTAAAGGAAGTGATCAAAAAATCACTGGCTTAAATATAAGCAAGAAAAGAGCAAGGGTGAAAAATTACCCGTTTACCCAACAGGAACTAAATCTTTTTAAAAAGGTTGCCTCCACTTTACATGCTTTAAACTTGAATTATTGGCTTGATCAGGGAACTCTTTTGGGAGCGATCCGCAGCGGGCAGCTATTGTCCTGGGATCACGATATTGACCTGGGAATAATGAAAAAAGGTCTTCTGCCTCAGCAGGAAAAATTGGTGCATGAATTAAGGTCTGCCGGAACCTGTGTTACTGTTATGCCTTATGTAATTAAAATCAGTTACGGGCCCGGAAGAAGAAATGTAGATTTAAGGATTTATACAGAGGAAAGTGGCTATCTTTTCACTGAAATGTGGTCTACTGCGGACTCGGGCAATAAATGGAAAAGATTTCGCGGCATGATATATACAGTATTTATTTATTTAGCTCATAGCCTTTACCGGCTTGGTGCTTCGCAAAATGGACCGGGGACTAAATGGCAAAAAGCGCTTTTTACGATGAGCTTGAAGTTTATTAATTACTTTAGTGACCGCAGGGAGTCTTTGAAAAATCGCCGAACAATTTTGCGTGTTGATAAATCTTTTTTTAGTGAATTGGAAAAGGTAGAGTTTTGCGGAATATGGGTGCCTGTTCCCCGTGATGTGGAAAACTATTTATCTTCCAAATATGGTAAAGATTGGCGCACACCCAGGAAAGACTGGCATTACTGGCTGCATGACGGATTTTTGCATCAAACAGAAACACGGTAAATAATATAAGGGCAAGTTTTAAATTTTTTAAAACATATATTCTATTTAGGACAAGGAGAAGCAATGTTTTAAGCGGAAGAAATTGCATAAGTGTTGTTTATAAAAGCGAATATAAAGCAAAATGAAATCTCTTTTTATTTGAAAGAAGACAGTAGTTATTCTCTACTTATATGCCTGGTGAGAAAATAATATTTACTTTAAAAGAGTAAGATATGCGAATAATTCTTATCTTATGTCAGTATGTTTGTAAACGTATTAAATCAAGCAAAAGGTGAAGGTGAGAGAAGATCGGAAAACTTTTTATCCGGGACGAAGCTCAACTTGTGGCTCAAGGAAAAGCACTGGCTTTGGCACGAGACATATTACAACAGAGGGGTATTAATCCTGTAATTTCTGATGGAACCGTGTTGGGAGTTGTCAGGGAAGGGGATTTTATTCCATGGGATTGGGACGCGGAAATCTTTGTCACTTATGAAGAGGTGCGGCATAAAGGAAAGGAACTGGTGATGGACTTCATAAACGGGGGGTTTAAGATTTCTCACCGTCGCTTTGGGCGTAGGAATTGGAAGATAGTGGTGGAAAAATATAATTTTCTCATAGAAATAAGAGCGTGGTATCAAGAAAGAGGTTATTTCAAACGCCGTGACGATATGGGGAGTGAATACCAAATTCCCAAAGCATACATGTTGCAGAGAAAAACTGTTGTTTTAAGAGGGGAAAATTACCTGGCTCCGCTTGACTATGAGGGCTATTTAACACATGTTTACGGTGATTGGCAAACACCGGTTAAATCAGACCGGCGCAGGAGTTACTTAAATAGTGATTTTTTCCGGCCGGGTACAATTAAAAGAGTAGCTGATTATGTGAAGCAACTTCTAGGCCGTTAAATGATGGAGCTAAATTATAAAGGGAAAATTGAATTTTAGAGCTTCTTTTGTAGAATTATTCGTGAATTAAATGGAAATAAGAAAGAGGGTAAAATGAAGATGAAAAGATATGTAAGCGAACTGGTGAAAAGAAAAGACTTATTAATTCATCTGGTCATTTCCGGAATAAAGGCCGAATACCGGAACACATTTTTGGGTTATTTCTGGTGGATCCTTGATCCTCTTTTGATGGGTTTGGTGTATTACTTTCTCAGAGCAGTGGTGCTTGGTTTGGAAGGAGAAAACATAGGGGCTTTTCTTATTATTGGCCTGGTGGCCTGGAAGTGGATTAGAGCCACGGTTCTTAATTCTGCTACTTCCATTACCAGCAGGGCAGGCATTATTACCCAGGTTTATTTGCCCAAGGCCCTTTTTCCTTTTGGGACTACCATGACCCAGCTGGTCAATTTTTGCTTTGGCCTGGTAGTGGTGGCCTTTTTTCTGGCCTTTTATCGTCTGGCGCCGGGAATTGAAATACTTTGGTTGCCTGTAATTATAGCTGTTCAATTTATGTTTTTGTCGGCAATTTCTTTAATACTGGCATATTATAGTACGTTTGTGCGGGATATCGACAATGTATTAAACCATGTCTTGCGAGCCTGGTTTTATGCTTCACCGGTTATTTGGGAAACAACGCGTATTCCCGAGGAGTATTCTTTTATTGTAGATATTAATCCGGCATCACCTTTTTTAATCAGCTATCGCAATATTCTTATGGAGCAAAGTGGCCCTGAACTGGAAAAACTTTTTATCATTGGCCTTATTTCTTTTGCCCTGGTGGCATATATGGTTTATTTTTACCACCTTAATGAGCATAAGTTGATCAAGGCTCTGTAAATTAGTTGTTAATGTTGTTGAGAAAGCTATTGGAAGAAAGTGGTATTTTAAGGGGAAAGAGGACATTTATACTTATTAGATTCTCCTTTACTTAACAGAGGAGAAGTTAGATAATAATAATGGATGCCGAAAATTATAAAAGCCGCTAAAAAATAACGTATTAAATTTTGGGAAGGCATATTTCCTGCATATATTTGAAGAAAGTGGTGAGTCAATTTGGCTCTAAAAACTAAAACTATAGTTCAACCATCAGCCGTGAAAACACCATCTGCCGAGCCCCTTATTGTGGCAAAAAACCTGGGCATCAAGTACGAAGGGGAAAAAGAGAAAAGCGGTGATTTTAAATCGCTGGTACATAATTTTTTATCTTTGAAGAAAGAAGAAAAATTTGAAGATATATGGGCTTTAAAGGGAATTAGCTTTTCCGGCTATCCGGGAGATGTGTTAGGAATTATTGGTTTTAATGGAGCTGGAAAAACTACTCTTTGCCAGACAATATTGGGTATGATGAAACCCGATATGGGTAACATTCAAGTCCGGGGAGAAGTTTCTTCCCTGCTTTCATTAGGCACCGGATTTAACCAGGAAATCTCCGGCAGAGAAAATATCATCCTTAATGGCCTGGTTTTAGGGTTATCCCGCGAAAAATTGGATGCTTTGCTGCCATATATTGAGGAATTTTCAGGGCTGGGGCGTTTCTTAAACTATCCCCTTAAGTATTATTCTACTGGCATGAAAGCCCGCCTGGGGTTTAGCATTGCCGCTGCAATTGATCCGGAGATAATGGTCATTGACGAGGTTCTAAGCACCGGGGATTTAGAATTCAAAGAGCGGGCTGTTAAGAGAATGTATGAATTGGTAAGTGGCGCTAAAATGGTGGTTGTGGTGACTCAGGATCCCGATTTTATAAAAGATAATTGCACTTGTGGTCTGTGGCTTGACCAGGGGAAAGTAGCTGCTTTTGGTGACCCTAAAGAAGTAGCTGATGGTTACCGGCAGGAAGTGGCCCGCAGGGTTAAGCCCCGCAAAAAATTTGTGGAGATTCGGGAAACGCGTACTTCTATAGGCAAAGAAGAAACTGTGCGTGTAGAAGACCTGGGAATAAAATTTAAGCTGGGCAAAAATGATTTTTGGGCTTTGAATGGGGTAAACTTTAATGTCCACGACAAAGAAATCCTGGGCATTATTGGCCCCAATGGAGCCGGTAAATCTACCCTTTGCCGGGCTTTGAGTGGTTTATACCGACCCGACCGTGGTTCGGTAAAGGTTAAGGGTGAAATAACTGCCCTCCTTACTTTTAAGCTCGGGTTTAATTCTCAACTTACCGGATATGATAATATTTATTTAAATGGGATGATGCTGGGGATACCGAAAAAAGAAATTTGCCGCTTAGAGAATGATATTGTGGAATTCGCCGAGTTGCAGGATAAAATCCACAAACCGGTGAAGGAATATTCCAGCGGTATGAAGTCTCGCCTGGGTTTTAGCATTGCCGCAATGATGCAGCCGAATGTTTTTATTGTGGATGAAGCCCTTTCTGCAGGTGACATGGCTTTTAAAGAGAAAGCTACAGCCCGGATGCAGGATATGCTGGAAGAAGCCAAGACGGTAATCCTGGTTACTCACAGCCTTGGTATTGTGGAAAAGGCTTGCACTCGGGCCATATGGTTGCAGAATGGAGCCATCCAATTTGACGGAGACCCACAGAAAGCGGTGAAACTTTATAAGGAATCTGTGCAAAAGTATCGAAAAATGAAGAAAACTCTTCCTATAAAAAAAGACGTTCGCCTCAAACAAGCGGTGGAAAAGTTTGGGGCCGGCGATTACAGGTTGGCCGAGGATTTACTTGCGGAAGTTCTCCGGGATGATCCTCATGATATAGATGTTTTAACGCAGTATGCAGAAATTGCATATTCATTAGAAAATTGGGAAACAGCTAAAGAACGATGGGAACAAGTGTTGAGGATAGCCGAAAATACCGGTGAAGCTGTGCCCAAGGAAGTAAAAAAACGATTAAAAGAGGTTAAGGAAAAAGCAGTTAAAAGCTAAAATTCCTATTATTTCAGATATGTTGACATTATTAATTGTAATTGGTTAAAATAACTTCATATTTATTATTTAAATATTTTTTGTAAATATTTTTTGAAGATAAACCTTTATAATGCTAAAGTAATTTAGAAATGGAAAAGATATGGGAGGTTAAAATGATTAAGGTTATAACCTATGGTACTTTTGATCTGTTTCATCTTGGTCATTTGCGTTTACTTGAAAGAGCAGCGGGGTTAGGTGATTACTTGTTAGTGGGCATTTCTACAGATGAATTTAACTGGCAGGAAAAAAGCAAGATTTGTGTGCAATCTTATGATGAAAGGGCTGCTATTGTATCAGCTTTAAAAGTAGTTAATGAAGTTTTTCCTGAAGAATCGTGGGATCAAAAAGTAGAAGATATGAAAAAATATAAGGCGGATATTTTTGTTATGGGAGATGATTGGTTGGGCAAGTTTGATTTTTTGAAGGATTATTGTCAGGTAACTTATCTGGAAAGAACACCCGGAGTATCTACCAGTGAAAGAAAAAAAATAATTATGGATTCAGAGGGTTAAATTGTTAATTTAGGTTACATGTAATTATTTGGTAATGTTGAGGATGTGTTTATGTTTTGAAGAGAGCGGAAATTGAAAAATCAGCCAGGAAAATAGTTGCCACGGTTCCTTTACATCTTGTTTTGCCTTCTTCTGCTTTAAAGGAATACGCTTTTTTAAATTACTTGCAAGCTAATTCTTCCCCTGAAGAATTATGTGAGCATTTGGCAGAAACAGGGCAGGTTACTTTTAAAACATATGCAGCGACGAAGATAGCTGAGAAAGCAGCTTTTGCTGCCTCATATGATGCATTGCTGGAAAAGCTTCTTACCTCAAATATGGCTAAATATCCTGAAATGCACTTTTTT
>PUKQ01000177.1 GCA_003550565.1 Syntrophomonadaceae bacterium | reverse complement strand
TTGAAAATTTATTCTAGCCAATTAACAAGGTGCCAACAATGGCGCACACTATGGGTACCGAAAAATTATCATCAATGCGCCCGCTGAAGAGCTCTGTGATGGTCCCGGCGCCGGCCATGCCGGCGGCTATCCCGGATATGCGCCATAGACCGTAGCCGGGCTCGGTTAATATCAGGAATGTCCCTACTACAATGAAGCCCACTACAAAAAAGGCAAGGCTGCCAATAAGGGTTTTGTCTGCCCATATCCTGCGGCGTCCCCATCGCTTGCCCACGATGGTAGCCGCCGGATCGCTGAATCCGAGCACCAGGGTGGCTGTGATGGCCGCCGTTTTGGGGAAGATCCAGACAATAATAAGCAGCGCGGTTAAAAAGATAGTTGCAGAGTTGATGCGGTATCGTTCCGAAGGGCGGACAATGGCCCGAAAAACCTTGTCTACCCAAAAGTCGTTGAGCCGTTTGGAAAAACGCCTGGTCATTTCCAGGATAACAAATATGATAAAAAGAGTGCCCAAAACAGCAACTGCTTGCTGGTGGGTAAGATAAAAATAATAAAGAAGGACTCCGATTAGGGCCAAAACGGTGTGATTAATGTTTCGCGCATAATTGAATGGTTTAAGCTGTTGGGTTTGTACCAGTGCTGCCGGTAAATCTGCCGCGCCTTCTCTTTTTAATTCCACCAGTAGTTTTTCGTAGGCTTGGGCCAGTAGATTGCGGTGCTCGATAATTACCTGGTAGTTGGGCTGTTGGGATAAGTCTCTGAGAAGGGACTGCAGGTTTTCATAGAGTTTATTAATTGCTCGGTAAGTTGTGGGGTAATTTTCCCTTGTAGTATGGGCAAAATTAGCCAGCTTTGCGGCCAGTTCTTCTCCTGATTGTTTAATTTTTTCCATCCAGGCGTAATCGTCGGGCCTGGGATTATGTATGCCGTCAATAAAGTCCCGCACTTCTTCTATCAAAGGCTCTAAAGTTTCAAAACTTATTATGTTTGAAGCAGTGGAATTGCTCATGGTTATCCCTTCCAAAATAAATTAAGTAGCAGGGGGACGGGGTACCTGCTACACTCCCTGAATAGCAGAGGGGACGTAGCAGGTACCCCGTCCCCCTGCTACTGTTATTCTCCTCTTCTTGTCCAATAGTCTGGTTTCCTATTAACCTGCATAACGGCAATTATTATTATCTCGTCATTATCTTTTGAGACTTGATAAATAATACCAAACGGAAAGCGTTTAGCTAAACATCTTCGTGTATTTTCGGAGAAGTTAGACCATGCGGTGGGAAAATGGATTATTCGCTGTATTGTAAAATAAATTTCATCGGCAAATTCCAAACCGAGCCCCTTACTGCACGATTCGTAATAGTCTATGGCTTCAAAGAACTCTTCCTTTGCCTGGGGATGAAAGGAATACTTCATCTACCATAATTTTCCTTAATCTCTTTAAAAATTTCATCGCCAGGAACAACTTGAGCATTGCCTGCTTTTATTTCTGTAATTCTTTCTTCCGCTGTTTTTTTCCATTCTTCATCTATTTCTTTTTGTAAAGGGTGCATGCTGGCTAGAATTTTTTCAACCAAAGCAGTTTTTATGTCTATTGGTAATGTTTCAATTATTGTAAGCAAATCATCGGCTTTAGAGCTCATGATTCTCACCTCTCTTGTAATCTCCTAAATGAATTATTTTTCTTATTGTATCATAGAGCAAGTACAAAGAAAAGCAGAATGGTTTGTGTGTCAGTGGGGAGTGTGTCAGTGGGGACGGGGCAATTTTGTCACAACAATTAGAAGTTGATTTTTCTAAGATATAAAATTGGGTTTTATTTGCCAGTTTACCCAATGTTTAGAACGAGTGTTTAGAGCAGATTGTTTAAAGAAGGAGACGTCCGAGTATTTAGATGTGTTAAATATGATTTGACCCGCCCTCTTCGAGCGTGTATACTTTTATCATCAAATAGCAAGTTCTTATCTTTTTTATTGATTGAGTACAAAAATCCATAAAAGCAGGTGAAAAAAATGAGGTTTTGGAAATTTATCGGTTATACAGTTTTGACAGTGATTATTCTAGCTTTCATCGGAGCCGGAGTAGCCTATTACTTGATGTGGGCAAGTCTTCCCGTTACTGAAGGAGAGCTTAAAACGAAGGTGGTCGCCGAAGTGGAAATTTACCGGAATGATTATGGCGTGCCTCACTTATTTGCTACCGATGTTGATGATCTGTTTTTTGCTCAGGGCTACGTCCATGCCCAGGATCGCCTTTGGCAGATGGATATCACCCACAGGGGAACTTCCGGTAAAATCTCGGAAATTATCGGCGATGATATGCTGGAAACGGACATATTTGCTTTAACTGTCGGTTTTAGAAGGGCGGCGGAGAAGAGTCTGGAGGCGGTATCCCCGGAAACAAGGGCCATGTTGGAAGCATATGCACGGGGAGTTAATACTTACATAGAAGATAATAAAGGAAGTCTGCCTCCCGAATTTGCGCTCCTGGGATATAAACCGGAATCCTGGGAGCCGGTAGACAGTATCTGTATTGCCAAGTATATGGCCTGGTACCTGGGAGCAAACATGGATAGTGAGCTGTTCCTGAGCGCTGTTATAGCTCAGGTGGGTGAAGAAAAAGCTGCTGAAATTTTTCCTTATTATCCTGATTTCGGTCCTTCTATTATGGATCAGGCCAAAGAGCTTGATTTTACTTCCGCTGATATACCTGCGCTTAACGCATTGGCAGAGCTGGGAACCTTTGGTTCACCTCCCGCTTATATCCCTGGTGTTGGTTCAAATAACTGGGTGGCCGGTGGTGATATTACCGAAAGCGGCAATGCTATGCTGGCCAATGATATGCACGTTTTGATGGGCGCCCCTTCCATGTCTTATACCCAATATCTTTCTCTGGAGGAAGATTTCAAGGTAACCGGTATAACTTTGCCAGGGATACCGGGGGTGGTAGTGGGCTACAATGAACATATAGGCTGGGGGATTACCAACGTCAATGCTGATGTGCAGGATCTTTACCGCATGCGTTTCCACGATGATGAACCCTATCTCTATGAGTATATGGGAGAATGGCAGGAAGCGGAGGTGCTGGAAAAAGAAATATTTGTCAAAGGTTGGGAAGATCCTTATAGCTTAGAGGTGATGGTAACTCGTCATGGGCCGGTTATTTCCGATGTGGTGGATCTGGATGAACCATTGTGTTTGCGTTGGGTGTCCCATGAGGCCACCAATGAACCCGATGCCATTCTGGCTTTTGCCCGGGCACAAAACTGGGAAGATTTCCAGGAAGCTCTGCAAAATTATCAGGCGCCTGCCCTCAACTTCGTTTATGCGGATAAGGAAGGAAATATTGGCCTGCGTTCCAACGGCCTCATTCCCATTCGCCGGAATGGAGACGGTTTATTGCCTCTCCCCGGATGGACAGATGAATATGAATGGGAAGGTTTTGTTCCTTGGGATGAGCTTCCTCAATTTTATAATCCTCCTTCGGGCTTGATTGTTACAGCTAATGAACAGGTAGCCGACGATGATTACCCTTACCATATTAGCCATGAATGGTCTCCTCCGTACCGGGCCTTGAGTATCCACCGTGAGCTGGAGGAAAAAAAAGAAATCACCCTGGATGACATGAAAGGACCCCAGGCCAGTTTTTACAGCAAGCAGGCGGAGTTACTCCTGCCGGTCATAATAAAAGCTTTGGAAGGTAATAACTTTGATGCAGAAGAGGCCGAAGCATTTTCATTCCTGCGAGAGTGGAAGGAAAATCCTGTAGAGGAGGCACATTTGGGTGCTCCCCTGGTTTTTCATTACTTGTATCTTAAGATGACGGAAAATATCTTTGGCGATGAGCTGGGGGATGAGCTGCTGGAAAAGATGGGCAACTATCGACCGTTTGTGAACATTATGGATCGAAAACTGCTTACCGGGGAATCCAGTTGGTTTAACAACATAAATACTCCAGAAGTAGAGACCAGGAATGATATAATCATACAATCCTTCTGCGAAACGGTTGAGGAGCTCATGGAAATGACGGGAGCTGGTCCTTCTGACTGGCGGTGGGGAGATCTTCATACCATTACCTTTGAACATCTTATGGGAGAAGTACCGGGGATTTCATTTATTTTTAACCGCGGACCTTATCCTGTGGGTGGTGGGCCCATGACTCCTGCTAATATGAGTTATGACCCGGGCGATCCTTTCCCGGTTATATTGTCGGCGCCGTGGCGTTTTGTGGTTGATATGGGTAATAAAGCCGGTTATGATGTACTTGGCCCAGGCGTATCGGGCCACCCTCTCAGTCATCACTATGATGATCAGGTGGAAATGTGGCTCAACATGGAATACAAACCTTTTCTTTTTGATCCTGCAGAAATCTTTACCCTGGAAGAGCTATTGATCATGATTCCGGAAAATCGGTAATAAAGTGTGTCAGTGGGGGAGTGTCAATTTTGTCACATGTGTCAGTGGGGACGGGGCAATTTTGTCACATTTTTTTGAGAGGAGAAAAATTTCTTCTTGACAGATTATAAATTTGGAAAGATAATATCAATATACGATATCGATATACGATAGAGGTGTTGATTTTGAAAGAGAAAATATTGCGGAAGCTTTTTCTGGGATTCATCCAAACGCACATCCTTTACCATGCCGGGAAGGGGACTATCTACGGCAGCTGGATGATTGAGGAATTGAGGAGACACGGTTACCAGATAAGTGCCGGGACTCTTTATCCCCTTTTACACGAGTTGCATGAAACCGGTCTGTTGGAAAAAAGCGAAAAAGTGGTAGGGGGAAAGATGCGCAAGTATTACTCTCTGACTCGTGCCGGAGAGGAAGTTCTGGAAGATGCCCGGGAAAAAGCTCTTGAGCTGGTGAAGGAGCTGGAAGAGTGATGAAAAAAGAAAGTAATATGTTTACATTGAGGAATGTGAGCTACAAAAATATCCTGAATGTGGAAAACCTCTCTATCCCGGAAGGAGTTACTTTCTGTGTTCTGGGGGAAAGCGGCAGCGGAAAAACTACTTTCCTCAAGCTTTTAAATAACCTGATTTCTCCGGATGAAGGGGAAATCTTATTCCGGGAAGAAAAAATCTCGGAGCTGGAAACGGTGGAATTGAGGCGTCGAGTGGTAATGCTTCCCCAGGTGCCGGTCATATTTCCGGGCTCTATCAGGGAGAATCTTCTTCTGGGGCTGAACTTTGCCCAAAAGGATGGGGTGGCCGATGAAGAGCTTTATTCTTTATTGGAAAGAATGAATCTTGTCAAGGAATTAGGAGAAGATGCTGCCACGCTGTCGGGGGGAGAAAAGCAAAGGTTGGCCATTGCGCGGGTTTTATTAATGAAACCGGATGTTGTTTTGCTGGATGAGCCCACCTCGGCGTTGGATGAAAATACGGAGGAAAGGGCTATTGAAGAAGTAATGGAGCGGTCCCGCAAAGATAATACCACTGTGGTCATGGTTACCCATAACCCCCGGTTGGCTTCCCGTCATGGGGAAATGGTTGTTGAGCTCCATGAAGGGAAAGCCGGTGCAGTGAGAGAGGTGTATGGAGAAAATGAACGATATTGTCGAAATTGAAAGCTGGCGCCTGTTGGCGGCATACCTTTTCCTGGTGGTATTGTTAATTATTACCTGGAAACAGGGACTGGGACGTGAAAAAGAAATATTTATTTCCGCTTTGCGGATGACGGTGCAATTGCTGGTGATGGGTTATGTACTGGTTTTTGTTTTCGATGTGGATCATTTTTTGCTGTCTCTGGGAGTCCTGGCCCTGATGGAACTGTTTGCCATTTATAATGTTTTCCAGCGGGTGAAAGTAAAGATAAATCCCGGTCTGCGTAAAATAATTGCCTTTTCCATGATATTGGGAACGGGGTTTCCCATAATTTACTTCCTCTTTGTGGTGGTTAATGTAGACCCCTGGTATGATGCCCGCTATTTGGTCCCCATTGCCGGTATGCTCGTTGGCAATTCAATGACCGGCATTGCACTGGGGGCGGAGCGGCTCATTAGCGGTATGCATTCCCAGAAGGAGATGGTGGAAGGCGCCCTGATGCTGGGGGCTACTCCGTACCTTGCCGCGAAAACTGTGGTCAACAATGCCTTCAATGCTGCAATAATGCCTACCATCAATGCCATGGTGGGTATGGGCATTGTATTCTTGCCGGGTATGATGACCGGGCAGATCCTTTCCGGTGTTTCTCCAATAGTGGCCATTGAGTATCAAATTGCTATTATGCTGGGGGTGTTGGGAAGTGTTTCACTTTCAGTGTTCCTGTTGATGCAGTTTGGTTACCGTACTTTTTTCAATAAATCCGCCCAACTTCAACTTTAGTAGCAGGGGGAAGGGGTGCTTGCTACACTCAATTAACAATTAATAACAGGGGGATGTAGCAGGTACCCCGTCCCCGCGCTACGTAAAAATTCAATATATAGCAGGAAATATATGGTCAATGATAGAATGTTTATCATACAATATAATATAGAGCAGATAATAGAGCATCTATATTTGATTAATCATACAACGAAGATTTTAGTATAGCTTTATTTATGCTAGGAAAAGAAACCAGAAACATGGGTTTCTCTTTGTTTTTTCTGGCGAAGTTTAATCCACCAAATTTTTATTAGGGAGGCGATTCTTTATGAGTTATGGGGTGATTTCTAAAGCCTACATTAAGGTAGTTTTAGTTCTGGTTGTAGTGTTGCTTGCAGGCATAGCTGTTTTAATAAGCGGAGAGCAGGCCGTAGTTGTAGGGGATGAAAAAGAAGGAGTTACTGTAAGTGATGTGGAGGATTACGAGTATGATTTAACCCCTGACGGGGCAATTATTACGGGATATACGGTTTGGGATGATACCGAGATAGAAATACCGGCTGAGATAGAAGGGGAACCTGTGGTTAAGTTAGGTGAAGCCGCTTTTGAAAGGGAAGGTCTGGAAGAAGTAACTGTACCTGATAGTGTGGAAGAGATAGGAGCTAGTGCTTTCCGAGACAATTCCTTGACCGAAGTTACTATTCCCGACAGCGTGAGAGAAATAGGGGATTTTGCTTTCTATCGGAACGACCTCACCGAAGTAATTATCGGCGACAGTGTGGAAGAGATAGGAGATAGCGCTTTCCAACATAACTCCTTGACCGAAGTTACCATCCCCGATAGCGTGGAGGAAATAAGGGATCGATCTTTCTCTCGGAACGATCTTACCGAAGTAATTATAGAGGACGGCGTGGTAGAAATAGGAAATAATGCTTTCCAATCCAACGATCTCAGCAAGGTTACCATTCCTGACAGTGTGTTAGAAATAGGAAATAATGCTTTCCAATTCAACAATCTCAGCAAAGTTACCATTCCTGATAGCGTGGTAGAAATAGGAAACAGTGCTTTTGCAAATAATGACCTCACCGAAGTAATTATTTCTGACAGTTTGGAAGTAATACAACAATATGTTTTCAATAACAACAACCTCAGCGAAGTAACTATCCCTGATAGCGTGGAAACAATAGAAAGCAGTGCTTTTCGAGACAACAACTTTGATAGCTTTGAAGAGGATGTGCACTTTGTAGTTCCGGAGAATATAAAAAGCTTGGCAGGCTTTGATGGCAGATATGGCTGGAGCTTAGACAGGGATTTTCTGAGCAAATTTGAAAACCTGGAAGAGATAGGGGATAGTGCTTTCCGACATAACTCCTTGACCGAGTTAACCATTCCCGACAGCGTGGTAGAAATAGGGGAGAATTCTTTTTCTGGCAATGCCTTTGACAGCTTTGAAGAGGATGTGCATTTTGAAGTCCCGGAGAATATAAAAAGCTTGGCAGGCTTTAATGACTATGGTGCGGGCTTTATAGAAGACAAGAAATTTTTGACTAAATTTGAAAACTTGAAAAAAATAGGAAAGACAGCTTTTCATGGTAACGCTCTCACTGAGGTAACTATTCCCGACAGTGTGAAAGTAATAGGAGATAATGCTTTTGGAGGCTTTAGGTGTAACAACAATCTTACGGAAGTAACTATCCCTGAGAGTTTAGAAGAAATAGGAGAAAGAGCTTTTCATGGTAACGCTCTCACTGAGGTAACTATTCCCGACAGCGTGAAAGTAATAGGAGGTTATGCTTTCTCTGACAATGCCTTTGACAGCTTTGAAGATGACGTGCATTTTGAAGCGCCGGAAAATATAAAAAGCTTGGCAGGCTTTAGTTTCTATGATGAAGGCTTTATAGAAGAAAGAGAATTTCTGAGCAAATTTGAGAACTTGGAAAGAATAGGAAATCATGCCTTCTACAGCAACGACCTTGCCGAAGTCACCATTCCCGACAGTGTAGTTGAAATAGGGGATAGTGCTTTCGCTTTCAATGAACTCACCGAAGTAACTATCCCCGACAGTATGGTTAAATTAGGAAGTAGTGCTTTTCAAGAAAATGCCCTCACCGAAGTCACCATTCCCGACAGTGTGGAAGAAATAGGAAGTAGTGCTTTCAAAGAAAACGCCCTTACTAAAGCAAATATCGGTGATAGTGTGGAAAAAATAGGAGATGAGGCTTTTTTTTACAACGAGCTCACTGAAGTAACCATCCCTGACAGTGTGAGAGAAATAGGTTATTTAACTTTTGCTCGCAACAAGCTCACCGAAGTAATCATTGGTGAAAACGTAGAAAAAATAGTAAGGGGCGCTTTTGCTTACAATGAACTCACCGAAGTAATCATCCCCGACAGCGTGAAAGTAATAGAAACTCAGTTTGATTATTCAGGATCCTTCCAAAGCAACTCTCTGACTGAAGTAACTATCGGCGATAATGTTAAAGAAATAGGATATAATGTTTTTCGCAATAACTCGCTAACTGAAGTAACCTTTCCTGAAAGCATGGAAGTAATAGAATCGAATGCTTTTAAAAACAACTACCTTGCCAAAATAACAATTCCAGAAGGTGTTTTAATTGCAGAAGATGCATTTGATGAAAACTACGGGGATTTTGTCGCTGATTACGAAAACATGGATAAGCAAGCCGGGACTTATGAATACTGTGAAGAAACTGATGTTTGGGAATTAACGGAGGAGCATGTATTCATCGAAACAAAGCGCCTAGCCGGTCTTGGTCGTTTTGCCACTGCGGTAGATATCAGCGAGAATATCTATGAAGATGGCGAGGCTGAGGCGGTAGTTCTTGCCACAGGACTGGACTTCCCCGATGCCTTAGCTGGGGCTTCTCTGGCTTATGCAAAGCACGGGCCGCTCCTTCTCACCGGTTCAGATGAATTGCCCGAGGAAACTGCCGATGAAATCGACCGCCTTCTGAATGAAGGTGACGCTGTTTACGTCCTGGGTGGTGAGGCGGCTGTATCGGAAAAGGTGGCCGGTGAACTGGACGCTAAGGGCTACGAGGTGGAACGGCTTGCTGGCGAAGGCCGCTTTGACACGGCAGTTAAAATAGCGGAAGAAGTAGCTAATAAACCCGCAGAGGTTTTTCTCACTACGGGATTAGAGTTTGCCGATGCGGTGGCTACATCCGGCCCCGCTGCCATGAAAGGAGCACCCATTTTATTGACTCGCCCGGATAAGCTCAGTGCAGATACCGAAGGCTATCTTGAAGATAACGAAGAAAGCATTGAAGACATACATGTTATTGGCGGCGAGGCTGCGGTGAGTGATGAAGTTATGGAAAATGCCGGTGGCACAAACAGGATTTCCGGAGCAGATCGCTGGGAAACCGGCACGGCTATTGCCGAAGAGTTCTTTGAGGATCCGGAAAAAGCTACCCTGGCCACAGGCCTGGAGTTTCCCGATGCCTTAGCCGGCGGCGTATATGCTGCTCTTAATGGTGTTCCGGTGCTTTTGACCAATGTTGATGAACTGCCGGATGAGTTAGAGAACTACTTCAGAGAAGAGGAAGCCTTAAGTGAAGTTACTGTCTTTGGCGGTGTTGGAGCGATCGATGATAAAGTGCTGGAAGCGATAGAAGTGATAGAGTAGCAGTACATCCTTGTAGCAGGGGCGTAGCAGAGGGACGGGGTACTTGCTACACTATCTTAGTTTAATATTTTTTATGTCATTCCCTTCCGGGATTTACCGGGATATAAATTCTTTTAAACTATATTTCTAAATAACTGTAATAGATTTCGGTTTCACTTCTTACTCTGGGGTTTCTCGTTGTTTTATCTTCCCTTTTTAATTATATTGTAGCAGGTACCCCGTC
>PUKQ01000267.1 GCA_003550565.1 Syntrophomonadaceae bacterium | reverse complement strand
TTTCTTATCCTTGGAACAATAATCTCTGTACCTCCAGGATACAACGTTAAAGCTTTACTATGGCCGCCTTCCTCTGCAAAAACTTTACTTAAATTTGGAAATTTACCTTCCTCATAATACCTATAAAAGTCTTCTGCACAAATTGCATCTAAATGAATTAATAAATACTTACCATCAGCCATTACCATTGGAGTAAATAAAATAATTAATACCACATACAAAACTATATTAAGTGGTTGCCCCCATGCCAATGCTTCCGCAATACTCACCGCCACGGGATGCTCAATGAATTGCACAATAGTGGCCGGAAACATGAGCAAAACGGAGGCAAAAATTACCGGAATGACGCCGGCAGGGTTAACTTTCATGGGAATGTGCGTCGTTTGTCCCCCGTACATTTTCCGCCCTTTAATTCTTTTGCTATAATGTACCGGTATGCGCCGCTGCCCCTGATCGAGACCAATAATACCAAGTATTAACAATAATAATATGCCAACTACTACAAAGACAGTAAGATAATCTATTTCACCCAATCGCAGTTGTTCAATGTTCTGCGATACCCCCATGGGGAATCCGGCAATAATTCCCGCAAAAATGACCAGAGAAATACCATTGCCAATCCCTTTTTCGGTAATTAATTCCCCCATCCACATTAAGAATGCCGTTCCTGCCGTCATAGATATGATGATAACTAAATAAGACTCAAAGCCGGGATCTATGATAGCATCATGGGCAATGGTAAATGACATGCCAATAGCTTGAATCAAAGCAATTACCACCGTCCCATAACGGGTCAGCTGGGCTAATTTTTTCTTGCCTTCGGGCCCTTCTTCACCCCATTCCTTTAATTTGGGTATTACCACCGTAAGGAGATTCATAATAATGGAAGCATTAATATAAGGCATGATGCCCAAAGCAAAAATACTAAACCTGCTAAGGGCGCCTCCGCCGATAACATTTAAAAATCCAAAAATATCATGGCCCTCAAAAAATGCCGCAATCTGACCGGCTTCCACCCCCGGTACGGGAACATGCGATCCAATTCTAAATATAACAAACATAGCCAGGGTAAACAAAATTCTTTCCCTTAACTCTTTTATTTTTAAGGCAGTCCGGACTGTTTCCAGCATTAAAGCCTCTCCACCTTTCCGCCGGCTTGTTCAATTTTTTGTTCCGCTGACCGACTAAAATGATGAGCTTGCACAGTTAATTTTTTTTCGATTTCTCCATTGCCTAAAATTTTTACTCTCTTTTTCTGGTCTTTAATTAATCCTTTTTCTATTAACTTATCAAGACCTACCATCTCTTCATCTTCAAAAACATTGAGCCTGTCTACGTTTAAAATGGCCCATTCTTTTTTAAAGATATTTGTAAACCCACGCTTTGGCACTCTCTGCAGGAGAGGCATTTGACCGCCTTCAAAACCCGGGCGCAATTTCCCACCCGAACGAGATTTTTGGCCATCGCACCCCCTGCCGGCAGTTTTCCCTTGTCCGGCAGAAATGCCGCGTCCTTTTCTTCTGGAAGAAACTCTGGACTTAGGCGGGGGAGATATATCATGTAAGCGCATTCTTTCACCCCCTGTTAGGATTAAAATAGTTATCAATATTATTGTTCAACTTTTACACCTCTTAAAGAACTAACATCTTCTGCTGTTTTTAAAGACCTCAATCCTTCTATGGTAGCTTTCACCATGTTAAGAGAGTTGGAAGAACCTAAAGATTTGGTCAAAACATCACTTACACCACCTAATTCCAACA
Source organism: Syntrophomonadaceae bacterium (assembly GCA_003550565.1). Taxonomy (GTDB): domain Bacteria; phylum Bacillota; class Dethiobacteria; order DTU022; family PWGO01; genus B1SED10-75. The sequence goes on along the minus strand of PUKQ01000267.1, from coordinate 8,434 downwards.
CCGCCCTAACCGGCGCGCCGGCTATAACACCGGTTCCCTCAGATGCAGGTTTCAACAAAACTTTGCCGGCACCAAAACGCCCGGTAACAGGGTGTGGTATGGTGGTGCCAACCATAGGGACTTCCACCATTTGTTTTTTAGCATTTTCTATAGCTTTGCGAATAGCTTCGGGAACGCCACCTGCTTTTCCGGTGCCCACTCCCACCAGGCCATTATTATTGCCTACAACTACCAGGGCGCTAAAACTAAATCTACGTCCCCCTTTTACTACTTTTGCTACCCGGTTAACTTTTACCACTTTTTCTTCAAATTCCTGAGAATTTTCTTCGGGATTCATTGTTTCCCCCCCTTCTTAAAATTCAATTCCTGCCTGGCGAACTTCCTCCGCCAAAGCTTTTACTCGGCCATGGTAATGATACCCACCTCGATCAAAAATTACTTTGTCTATATTTTTTTCCATTGCCCGTCGGGCAAGGAGCTCTCCAACCTTTTGAGCTGCCTCCCAATTACCCCCGGTAGTTATTCCTTCTTTTATTTCTTTATCCAGCGAAGAAGCACTAACCAGGGTATGGCTATTAATATCGTCAACAATCTGGGCATATATATGTCGTAAACTACGGTAAACATTTAAACGCGGACGTTCCGCTGTACCCATTACTTTGCGACGAACCCTCTTATGACGGCGCTTACGGGCTATATTTTTGGGTTCTTTTTTGATCATCAAACATTTCCCCCCTAACTTCCGCTATTTCCCGGCTTTACCAACTTTCTTCCGGACGTATTCTTCTTCATACTTAATGCCTTTGCCTTTATAAGGGTCAGGCGGAGAAACACGCCTTATCCTGGCAGCCAAATTACCGACCTTCTGTTTATCTATACCTGAAACTACAATTTTATTAGCACTGGGCACATCAATTTCAAGATTTTCCTCCGGCTCAAATATAACGGGATGAGACAAGCCGATATTTAAAGTCAACTTTTCTCCCTGCTTTGTGGCCCGGTATCCTACCCCTACTATCTCCAAAGTCTTGGTAAATTTATTACTAACACCCTCCACCATGTTACTTACAAGTGTGCGATTTAATCCATGCAAGGAGCGGTGCTTTTTACTATCTGATATTCTTTTAACCCATATATTTTGTTCATCTTTTTCTACCCTAATACCAAAAGGAATAGTGTGTGTTAACTTTCCATGAGGACCTTTTACTTCTATATGAGCATCCGTTATTTTTACCTCTACTCCTTCAGGTATAGCAATTGGCTTTTTACCTGTTCGCGACATCAAGGCACCTCCTTTTTGCTACCATATATAACAAAGAACTTCTCCACCCACACCGGCTTCTCTCGCTTCTTTATCCGTCAAAACACCACTGGACGTGGAGATAATTGCGATTCCTAATCCCCCTAAAACACGAGGAAGATTGTCTTTCCGCGCATAAACTCTTAACCCCGGCTTGCTAATTCTTTTTAGCCCGGTAATAACCCGCTGCGAACCCTGGCTGTATTTTAAGTTAAGCCGCAATATGCCTTGTTTGTGGTCATTAATAAAATGATAACTTCTGATAAAACCTTCTTTTTTTAAGATTTCAGCTATTGACTTTTTTACATGAGAGGCCGGGATTTCCACAACCTCATGCTGTGCCATATTGGCATTACGGATACGCGTTAACATATCAGCAATAGGATCGTTTACCATCAAGATCCCTCCTTTTTCCTGTCTTTTACCAGCTAGCTTTTCTTACTCCAGGAATCTTTCCTTCATTAGCCAATTTACGGAAGCACAATCGGCACATGCCAAATTTGCGCAAATACCCGCCTGAACGCCCGCATACTCCACACCTATTGTGAGCTCGCACAGCAAATTTAGGCTTTAACTTGGCTTTAGCAATCGAAGATTTCTTGGCCATATCTATCCTCCCTTGTATTAAGCAGCCCGGAACGGCATTCCCATTAGACGAAGTAACTCCCGGGCTTCTTCATCGCTCTTAGCGGTAGTAACAATAATAATATCCATACCTCTTATTTTCTCCACTTTACCGTACTCTATTTCCGGGAATACTAGTTGTTCTTTTATACCTACAGTATAATTTCCTCGGCCATCGAATGAACGTGGAGAAACACCCCGAAAATCCCTTACCCTGGGAAAAGCTACGTTAAAAAGTTTGTCTAAAAAATCATACATTTTCTCTCCTCGCAAAGTAACTTTACAGCCGATGGACATTCCTTCCCGAACTTTGAAGCTCGCCACAGACTTTTGTGCTTTGGTCACCACCGGCCTTTGACCGGTTATTAAGGCCAGATCATTAACAGCCTCGTCAAGCGCTTTGGGATTGTCCTTGCCTTCGCCTATGCCCATATTTATCACTACTTTTTCTAATCGAGGCACCTCATTAATATTTTTGTATTTAAAATTTTTCATTAATTCTTTTCTAATTTCATCAAAATACTTTTCTTTTAAGCGGTTCAACCTCAGACCTCCTCCTTTACTTATCAACAATTTCCCCACATTTTTTGCATTCTCTAATGCGGTAACCTTCTTCAACTTTCCGTGTAATTTTGGTAGGCTCATTGCAAGCAGGACAAATAATTTTAACCTTGGATACATCAATAGCTGCTTCCATTTCACGTATCCCTCCCTGCTTCACTTTTTGAGTCGGCTTGGCATGTTTCTTGATAATATTAACTCCTTCGATTTTAACCAAATTGTCGCGGGGAAAAGTAGCAATAACTTTACCTTTTTTCCCTTTCTCTTTACCGGAAAGCACCAATACATTATCCCCTTTTTTTATTTTCAATCGCTGATTGGAAGTAGCGCCCACTGTAACACCCCTCTCCTAAAACTAAATTGCTTCCGGTGCCAATGAAACTATTTTCATAAACTCTTTCTCTCTTAATTCCCTGGCCACCGGCCCAAAAATCCGTGTCCCCCTAGGAGCATTTTGCTCATTTATAATTACCGCTGCATTATCATCAAAAGAAATATATGATCCATCTTTACGGCGTAGCCCACTTCGGGTGCGGACAATAACTGCCCTTACAATTTCACCCTTTTTAACTACTCCCCGCGGAGTAGCTTCTTTTACAGTAGCAACAATGATATCTCCTATATTTCCCGCCTTGCGGCTTGAACCGCCAAGAACCCTAATACAAAGCAAACTCCTGGCACCTGTATTATCGGCTACCCTTAACCTGGTTTCACTCTGGTTCAACTTATTACACCTCCTGCCAAATATGCATGATTACCACTATCAGAGCTGCGTTTTCTCCAAAACTTCTGCCAGGCGCCATTTTTTGTCTTTGCTCATAGGCCTCGATTCAACTATTTTAACCAGATCTCCCTTATGAGATTGATTGTTTTCATCGTGAATCTTGTACTTTTTATTTTTTCGTACTATTTTTCCATACAAAGAATGCCTGGCAACCCTTTGTACGGAAACCACTCTGGTTTTCTCCATTTTATCGCTTACCACTCTACCGATTAAAATTTTACGGTTACTTTTTTCCAAATAATTCCCTCCCTTATTAAGACAATAAAGAAAAAAAATACTTACTCATTAATAGCCCGTTCCCGCATTATGGTTTTAATCCTGGCTATAATTTTGCGCACATCTCTAATCCGCATGTGATTTTCCAATTGCCCCGTGGCCAACTGAAAACGAAGGTTAAAAAGTTCTTCTTTAAATTCAAAAAGCTTTTCTTCCAATTCCCGATCCGAAAGTTCCCTTGCTTCTTTTACCTTCATTAACCTTCACCACCCACCTTATCTCTCATAATAAACTTAGTTTTTATAGGTAGCTTGCTGGCTGCCAGAGTTAAAGCAGCACGGGCAACATCCGGCTTAACTCCGGCTAATTCAAACATTATCCTTCCCGGCTTTACCACTGCCACAAAGTATTCCGGGGTTCCTTTTCCCTTCCCCATTCTGGTTTCCGCCGGTTTTTCAGTCACCGGCTTATCCGGGAATATACGAATCCACACTTTTCCGCCTCTTTTTATATAACGGGTCATGGCAATACGCGCAGCTTCTATCTGATGACTGGTTATCCAGGAGGGCTCCAAAGCCTGCAACCCGTACTCACCGAATTCAATGCTGGTGCCCCCTTTAGATTTACCTTTCATACGCCCACGCTGATGACGCCTGTATTTCACTTTTTTAGGCATTAACATGGTCTTCTCCTCCTTCCTGGTGCTCTTTACCTAATTGCGGAAGGATTTCTCCTTTATAAATCCATACTTTTATCCCTATTCGTCCATAAGTTGTATGTGCTTCCACACAGCTATAATCAATATCTGCCCTTAATGTCTGCAGGGGAACCGTTCCTTCCATAAGGCTTTCCGTGCGGGCCATATCATGACCGCCAAGCCTGCCCGAACAAATAACTTTAACACCCTGGGCCCCGGCTTTCGAACTACGAAAAACTGCTTGTTTTATGGCTCTCCGAAAAGCTACTCGACGTGAGATTTGTGTGGCAATGCTTTCAGCCACCAGGAAGGCATCAAGTTCCGGAACTTTTATTTCAATAATGTTGATGTGCAGTTTTTTCCCCGTTTGCTTTTCCAGAACTTTTCTTAAATCATCAACTTCCATTCCACCTCTACCTATAACCATACCAGGTTTAGAAGTGTGAATATTAAGACGCAAATTATTCGCTGCCCTCTCAATCTCGATGCGAGATATACCTGCATTGTTCATCCTGTTTTGAATATAATCACGGATACGCAGGTCTTCGTGTAGAAGCTTGGTGTAATTTTTATCTGCATACCAGGTGGCGTCCCAATTGCGAATTATACCTATGCGAAAACCTACGGGACTTACTTTTTGCCCCACTGAATTATTCCTCCTTTCTTTCTTTTAATATAAGCGTTATATGGCTTAACCTTTTACGAATCAGGTTTCTTCTCCCTCTCGCTCGCGGCTGGATCCTTTTCATAGTGGGGCCTTCATCAACATAAGCTTCAGCTACATAAAGATTTTTTGTTTTCATGTTTAGTGTGTTTTCCGCATTAGCTAAAGCAGAATTTAATAATTTGTTGATAATTCCCGCTCCACGCCTGGGATTGTAATCCAATATGGCTTTAGCTTCATTAACATGCTTATTACGAATAAGATCTATTACTGCCCTGGCCTTACGAGGCGCAATTCTTGCGTATCTAGCTTTTGCCTTGGCTTCCATATGTTTACCTCCATCAAACTTACTTTACTGCCGTAGAACGTTCCGTATGAGAACTGTGTCCTTTAAAAGTCCTGGTAGGAGCAAATTCTCCTAATTTATGGCCTACCATGTCTTCACTTATAAAGACAGGAACATGTTTCCTACCATCATAAACTGCAATAGTATGCCCTACCATCTCAGGAAAAACCGTTGATCTGCGTGACCAAGTTTTAATAACTTTTTTATTGCCTTTTTCGTTCATTTCTTTAATTCTGGACCAAAGCTTTTCTTCGATATATGGGCCTTTTTTTAAAGATCGAGACATCTATTTCTAACCCTCCTTCTTCCTGGATCATTTCCGCCTGGGTCTTAAAATATACCGGTCGGAATCTTTTTGCTTACGCCTGGTTTTATAACCAAGAGTAGGCTTGCCCCATGGGGTCACCGGGCTTTCTCTGCCGATAGGAGCCCTGCCTTCTCCACCTCCGTGAGGGTGATCAGCCGGGTTCATAGCCGAACCACGGACCGTTGGCCTTGTTCCCAGCCAACGTGCACGCCCGGCCTTGCCTATGGTAACATTTTCATGCTCAATGTTACCAATCTGGCCTATGGTTGACTTGCAATCACGGTGTAACAGGCGCACCTCACCTGACGGCATCCGGATATGGACGTAATTCCCTTCTTTAGCTACTACCTGAGCTCCACTTCCGGCACTGCGTGCTAACTTGCCACCGCCGTCCGGCTTCATTTCCACATTATGCACAAACGTGCCGGTAGGCACATAGCGTAAGCGTAAAGAATTGCCGGGCCTAATTTCCACATTTTCACCAGATACGACATTTTGCCCTATCCTTAAAGCCAAAGGTGCTAAAATATATCTTTTTTCCCCATCCTGATAATTAATTAAAGCAATCCTGGCTGAACGATTGGGATCGTACTCTATGCTCACAACTTTAGCCGGAATGCCATCTTTATCACGTTTAAAATCTATAACCCTATACCGGCGCTTATGGCCTCCTCCTTGATGACGGGCAGTTATACGGCCATATATATTGCGGCCGGATTTCTTTTTTAAAGGGGCTAATAAAGATTTTTCCGGTTTGGTTTTTGTTATTTCTCCTGATTTGGAAACAGTCATAAATCGCTTGCCCGGAGAAGTAGGTTTGAACCTTTTTATAGCCACTTAAGTTTCCCCCCTTTACTCTTAAACTTTTCTTGTAATTTTTACTGCCCTACAATATATCTATTGCCTTGCTGTCTTCCGTCAATTTAACAATAGCCTTTTTAAATCCCGGACGGATTCCTTCGGGGTACCTCCCTAACCTGCGCTTCTTCCCTTTAAAGTTCATGGTGTTTACCGCGAGTACCTTCACATTAAATATATCTTCGATTGCTTTCTTAATTTCAATTTTAGTGGCGTTTCTATCCACAACAAAGGTATACTTGTGCTCTTCCATTAAGTCGGTACTACGCTCCGTTACCAATGGGCGAATAACTATGTCACGTGGATTTTTCACTTGGCAAACACCTCCTCCACTTCTTGTAAAGCCTCTCTGGTTAAAACTAAATATTCAGAGTTTAAAAGATCCAGCACATTCAACTGGTGTGCAATTATTAGTTTAATGGCAGGCAAATTACGCACCGATTTGATAATATTTTCATCGGGCTGCGCTATAACCAAAAGAGCTTTAGAGCTTACTTTTAAATTTTCTAAGATATTTTTTATGACTTTTGTTTTCGGCTCCTCAAGCTCAATATTATCAACAATTAAAAGTTTTTCATCCCTCAGTTTAGCACTCAATGCAGACTTCAGGGCCTGTTTTTTAACTTTTCGGGGAACTTTTCTTTTATAGTTCCGTTCCGGGGAAGGTCCAAATATTACACCACCACCGGTCCATAACGGAGAACGAATACTGCCGTGCCTGGCATTACCTGTTCCTTTTTGAGGCCATGGCTTAGAACCTCCACCTCTAACTTCGCTCCTTTTCTTAGCAGATGCAGTCCCCTGATGTTGATTGGAAAGTTGGGCCACGGCAGTATAATAAAGCACTTCATTTTTGACAGGTGCCTTAAATAATTCATCCTTAAGATCTACATCGCTAATTTGCTCTCCTTGAGCATTTAAAACCGGATGCTTGGACACCTAAGTTACCCCCTTTCTCTACGCTCCTAAACCTTTAGCCGGTTTTCTTTTTCACAGCTTCTTTTACTTCCAGCAAACTACCCCGAGGTCCGGGGACAGCCCCTTTGATAAGCAAAATATTCTTTGCCGCATCTACATCAATTACTTTCAGGTTAAGAACTGTTGATTTCTTTCCCCCCATGCGACCGGGTAATTTACGCCCTTTAAAAACGTGTCCCTGTTCCATTGAACCCAATGATCCTGATCCCCGATGATAATGAGAACCATGTGTCATAGGGCCTCTTGAGAAATTATGCCGCTTAATGCTTCCACTAAATCCCTTACCCTTGGATATCCCTGTAACATCAACATACTCACCGGGAGAAAAAATATCGCTATTTAATTCATCTCCTAAATCATACTCATCTGAATTATCCAGCCGGAATTCCTTCAATACTTTACACGGAGAAACACCGGCTCGTTCAAAATATCCTTTTTGAGGCTTATTTACCCGCGAAGGTTTTTTTTCTTCAAAACCTATCTGCACAGCCTCATAGCCATCTTTTTCCTTATCTTTCTTCGCCACCACCCTGCAAGGGCCAACTTTAACCACCGTAACCGGAACAACCCGCCCGGTTTCGTCATATATTTGAGTCATGCCCACTTTGCGGGCAAGCACCGCCTTTTTCACGCTTAAACACCTCCTGGCCTCCACCTACAGTTTTATCTCAATATCCACTCCTGCAGGCAAATCAAGCCGCATTAAAGCATCTATTGTTTCCGAGGTGGGTTCTAAAACATCAATTAGTCGCTTATGAGTTCGAATCTCAAATTGTTCTCTTGAATCTTTAAACTTATGTGGCGCCCTTATTACCGTATAAAGGTTCCTTTCCGTAGGAAGAGGAACCGGCCCGGAAACCTGGGCACCCGTCCTTGTTGCCGTATCCACTATTTTCCCTGAAGATTGGTCCAGCAACTTATGGTCAAAAGCTTTTAAGCGTATACGTATTTTCTGACCGGCCACTTATTTGCCCTCCTCAAACCCGAAATTATAATTATATTCTTGTTCATTAATCTGCCACGGCGGTTACCACTCCGGCACCCACAGTGCGTCCTCCTTCACGAATAGCAAAACGCAAACCCTCTTCTATGGCTACCG
>PUKQ01000118.1 GCA_003550565.1 Syntrophomonadaceae bacterium | reverse complement strand
GAAGAGATATCTGTCAGATTGATATTTTTAAGATACTGGTGCAAAATAGGGTGAAGTAAAATTTCCATTTATGTAGAGGCATTTTTGCCCTGGTAAGAATGCCTTTCCTGAAGCTTTTTTTCTACAGCCTGGGCAAAAGTCCCCCGAAAAACATTCCAGCGGGGCGCTAATAGGAGCTCATCCCTGTATACCTCACCAACCAGACGGTGAATAACGATATCGGGCTTCAAAAGTTCCAATTGATCACAAACTATTTCAAGATATTCTTCCCAACTTAATACTTCTATATTCCCCTCTCCATATAATTTTTCCAGGGCGGTGTTTTTAATAACCTGAAGTTGATGAAACTTAATCCCATGAAGAGGCAATCTATTTAGTTTAACAACCGTTTCAAGCATATCTGCGGGGCTCTCACCCGGAAGGCCGTTAATAATATGAGCACAGGTATACAACCCTCTGCCCGAACTCTGAAGTAATGCTTCTTGAAAGCAATGATAGTCATGCCCCCGGTTAATGAATTGCAAGGTACGATCGTGTGCAGATTGTAATCCCAACTCCAGCCAGATGTGGTCGTTTTGAGCATACCGACCGAGTAATTCCAGCACTTCTTCCCCCAGACAATCAGGCCTGGTGGCAATGCTTAAACCAACTATTCCTGTTGTATTGAGTGCTTCTTCATAAATCTCTTGCAAGTAAGATAGGGGCGCATAAGTATTGCTATAAGTTTGAAAATAAGCCAGATATTTGCGGGAAGGGATAAAGTCAGCAGTTTCTCCAACACTTTCAGAAGAAGAAAAAGGCTTTTCTTTAAGTATGCTCAGCTTTCCCGGGGTGCGATAGGCATTTTTCCACTCCAGCCTGTGTTGATAAGCAATAATTTGTTGGCGGATGGTTTGCTGCCGGCAATTTTCTTCCTGTAGCTGCTGCGCCGCAGGGCTGAAACTGGGATTATAACAATAGATACAGCCTGTAGAAGATAGTGTCCCATCACGATTAGGGCAACTAAACCCTGCTTCCAGGGGTATTTTGTAAACTTTTTCCCCAAATTTTTCTCTAAAAAAATGGCTTAAACGGTAATACCAACCGGATGAAGGCAAATACTTTACCCCCCTGTATAATAAATAGAGTCGTCTTATTCACGTGATTAATCAAGGGTAGATCTTTGGCAATCACATAGGAATTCCGGGGAAAAAGAAAATAGCCCGGTTAATTATTATCATTTTGTTCCCGAGTTATTTCCTTTTGTCCTTGTTTACCCCAATGAGGCGATCTTCGAGAACTGTTTTCCAGATAAAGGGCTAAAAAAGATATATCCGCCGGCTTCACACCGTCAATACGAGAAGCTTGCCCCAAGGTGCGCGGCTTAACTTCTTTGAGCTTTTGCTTGGCTTCCGTTGATATATTCACCAGGTCATCATACGGAAAATCAGGCGGTATCCTCTTTTCTTCCATTCGGACAACCTGCTGAACCATTTTTTCCTGTTTGGCCAGATAACCGGCATACTTTATCAGAGTCTCTACCTCGTTAATAACCTCCCTTTGCTTAGAACTCGTTTCCTCCAGAGGACGATTGTCATTTTCCGCAATAGCGAGCAAATCTGCATAGCTAATTTCCGGACGCTTGAGAAGTTCAGCCATGGATTGCGGATGAGACAAAGGCGTCGATCCCAGAGATTCTAGAAACTCATTAACACGCGGGGTAGGATTGAGGCGAAAATGTTCCAACTCTTCTTTTTTGGACTCGATGAGGCGTTTTTTTTCTTGAAAACGCTTAAAACGTTCCTCACTGATCAACCCTAGGTGATAACCCCTTTCAGTTAAACGCAAATCAGCGTTGTCGTGCCGCAAGAGCAATCGATACTCGCAGCGGGAAGTAAACATACGGTAAGGTTCCGTAATTCCCTTGGTTACCAGGTCGTCAATCAAAACCCCAATATAAGCTTCCGTGCGGCTAAGAACAAAAGGAGGCTCCCCCTTACAACGGAGGGCAGCGTTAATCCCTGCTACAAGGCCCTGGGCAGCTGCCTCCTCATAGCCGGTGGTGCCATTAATTTGCCCGGCAAAATAAAGGCCCGCTACCAGTTTAGTTTCCAGAGTGGGCTTTAATTGGGTGGGAAAAGCATAATCATATTCTATGGCATAAGCCGGGCGGGTTATAACTGCTTCCTCCAGGCCTTTTATGGCATGCAAAAAATCGTGCTGCAATTCTTCGGGAAGGCCTGTAGAAATACCCTGGAGGTACATCTCTTCCGAATTTTCACTTTCCGGCTCTATGAAAATAGGATGATCCTGCCGATGCGGAAAACGCATTATTTTATCTTCGATGGAAGGACAATAGCGGGGGCCGCTTCCTCCTATTAACCCGGAATATACCGGCGTATAATCAATATGTTCCCGGATAAGACGATGCGTTTTTTCACCGGTGCGGGTCAGGTAACAGGGAAATTGTTTAAACTCTACTGAAGAAGGTGTAGTGTAAGAAAAACTGCCCACTCCTTGCTCACCCTTAACCGGGGATAGCCTTTTAAAGTCTATACTTTCCCGGTAAACTCTTGGAGGAGTTCCTGTTTTAAAACGCCCCATTTCAAAGCCCAGGGAAGCAAGATTATTCGCCAGCCCTACCGAAGGAAGCTGATTGCCAGGGGCACCACTGTAATGCTCATGCCCCACAAATATTTCCGAGCGGAGATATACCCCGGAGGACAGAATGACGGCTTTTCCATAGTAGGTGCTGCCGTAGCGAGTGCATACTCCCTGCGCAACACCATCTTCCACCATTATTTCCGCTACAGCCCCTTCCCGGATAATTAAATTAGGTTGTTTTTCCAAAAAAGACTTCATTCCCCGCTGGTATGCATCCTTGTCAATCTGAGCCCTCAACGCCTGAACCGCCGGCCCTTTGCTGGTATTAAGCCTGCGCATCTGCAAAACATGCCGGTCGGCATTTATACCCATAATCCCTCCCAGGGCATCAACTTCCTTAACCAGGTGAGCTTTGCCGGGGCCGCCAAGAGAAGGATTACACGCCATCAACGCCGGATGGTCCAGGTTCAAATTCACCAATAAGGTTGCACAACCCAACTTTGCCGCGGCCAATGCCGCCTCACAACCGGCATGACCCGCTCCTACTATAATTACATCAAAAAAGGTGTCAGCCCTTGACATTGACACAACCTCTTTCCTTCCCTATTTTAAAAAAGGTGTCAGGCCTTGACATTGACACAATTAAACAATTCTACGAACTGTTTAATTCCATACATATTTCTTCCACAAGTCGCTCTAATTTTTCGTTTCCGGATAATTCTTTTCTAAACCTGGAATACACTTGACTTACAGTACTTGGATTCATTCCTTCAAAGATTTTACCAATTTCATTATTGCTTAAGCTTGTAAATCTCTTCATCAAATAAATAGCAACTTTTCTGCCAGGATTATCCTTGCCTGCTAACGATACAATAGAAATTACTTCCGTATCCATTACTTCAGCTACTTTATTAACTATTTCCTCCGGAATAATCATATGATAAGAAGAATCACTTAGTGGTATTTTTCCTTCTATAATGTTTTCTATCTTTTCAATAAACTCTTCTCCTCCTAATACAAGCTGGGCATATGTATCTTTTAATGGACTTTCAATTTTCTGCGCAGGCATTTCATGCACATATTTAAGATATAATTGCCGGGCATTTTCCTCATTATTACTAAGCAGAGAAAGGACGGCATCATAATTAACCCATTTTTCTTTTCTTTCCTTTCCCATAAAACCCTGATAACTGCTCCAACGAAAGTCTTCAGGTTTTTCAACAATGCCGGCCCTTACCGGGTTTAGGTGGATGTAGCGTGATAATTGAAGTAAATAACTATCTTTGTCTACAAGTAAAGCTTGATACCTGCCTTGAAAGAGATGGCCTATACGCTGATGACGGCGATTAAAGTGCCCCGTATAAGCACTGTTAATCCCATGCATAATTTTTTGCAGCTCTCCATATGGAGTTTCCATTATTAAGTGATAATGGTTTCCCATCAGGACAAAACAATAAATCAAAATGCCAAATCGTTCATAATAATCGTTTAATATGCTCAGGAACTTCAAGTAATCATATTCGTCATAATAAATCTTTTTACGCTCATTTCCTCGGCTGGTTACATGATATAATGCACCCGGATATTCAATTCTAATAGTTCTTCCCATAGTTCCTCCTTGAAGTATTCTGATATTATCAGAATTATTTTTTTGTGTCAATGTCAAGGCCTGACACCTTTTTTGATATGGGCTTGCGGTGGCCGGTTCCAAAGGCTCGGCAGGTAATTCGCAGGCCAGGGGGGGCCTGTTGCCTTTTGTATTCGGCCCTGTCGACTTTACGGATGACGTCGTGAACCATATCGGCGTTATAGCCCATGGCTGTTATTTCAGAAGCAAGTTTGTTCTTTTCGATGTAGTAATATAAGATTTCATCCAGGATTTCATAAGGAGGCAGAGAATCCTGATCGGTCTGATTAGGGCGAAGTTCCGCCGAAGGGACTTTGTGGAGGATTGACTGCGGAATAATGTCAGTACAAGCTTGCCGGTTTATATAATTAGCCAGGCTATAAACCATCATCTTGGGAAGGTCGGCAAGGACCGCAACTCCCCCGCACATGTCTCCGTAAAGGGTGGTATAGCCTACCGCCAATTCAGATTTATTACCGGGGGATAGAACCATCCAGCCCTCGCGGTTGGAAATATACATAAGGATGTTTCCTCGAATTCTAGCCTGCAGGTTTTCTTCAGCCAGATCCATCAATGGCTCTCCGTTCTCATTGAGAAGATTTATATACGCTTCAAACGGAGTTTCAATGGAGATCAACCGGGTTTGCATACCGAGATTTTTTCCGAGATGCTCTGCATCCTTTTTGCTGTGTTGGGAAGAATATGGAGAAGGCATTATTAATCCAAGCACATTTTCAGGACCAACTGTGTCTACAGCTATTGCCGCCACTACGGCAGAATCTATTCCTCCACTTAATCCCAGGGCCACTTTATGGAAACCATTTTTTGCAAGGTAATCTCCCAACCCCAATTTCAGGGCAGCATAGACCCAGCCCATGTCTTCTTCAAACTCTTCCGTTGTTTCTACTTTACCCGTCTGGTGGGATAAACTAACAAAGTCATCACCAATATATAATAGTTCCTCTCCAAAAGGCCGCGCCCGGTTTACGATCTCCCCCTGGGGAGAAAATGCCATACTACTTCCATCAAAAATAAGTTCATCATTTCCGCCCACCTGATTAACATAAATAACTCCTGCCCCGTACTTTCGGGACAAGGAAGAAAGCATGTGAACTCTTTCTTCTAATTTTCCCAGGTGATAGGGAGAAGCGGAAATATTTACAATAAGCTCCCCTCCCTGTTGACATAACTCCTCAACCGGATTGCGGCTATACCTGTTCCGCTCAAAATAATCTTTATCATTCCATATATCTTCGCAGATGGTTAAAGCTACCTTTTTTCCATGTAAATCAACCAAAAAACACTGGTTTCCGGGCATAAAATACCGTTTTTCATCAAAAACATCATAGTTTGGCAAAAGCACTTTATGATGGACTGAAACCACGCGCCCTTCCTGTAAAAACAGTGCAGAATTTAAAAGAGGCCCTTTTCCTTCCTCTTGCCAGGGTGCACCTAGTATAACACTTATACCATATGCTTCAGGTTGAAGTTCGGTTTCAATAATGTTATGAGTGCGCCTAATAAATTCCGGATAGAGCAAAAGGTCCCGGGGAGGATATCCGGTTACAGACATTTCCGGGAAAACAATCAGATCAGCTTTTTCATCTCGCGCTCTCCGGATATAATCAATCATTTTACGGATATTACCCTGTAGATCACCTACGGTAGGATTTATCTGGGCTATAGCAATATACATAATGCTTTTAACCTCCCCTTATCTGACCTCTCAATAAAAATTCTCCCCCGCCGTTCTTTTTTCCTTCCCCAGTTTTCCACACTCCCACTTAAACGTTTTCAGTAAGAATTTATAACTTCTTCACTTTTTTTGTTTGCTTTTCTTTTTATTATAAATAAAAAAATTGATTTCCCGCATTATTATGAGGTAGGATCAAAGTCTATTTATGCGCTTAATTATAACAAAATAATAGAAAAATCACTTGTTTTTTTCCCGTTTTTCAGTATAATGAGGGAGGGTTGAAAATAACAATTCAAAAAAACCCCAATAGGACATTATCACCTCACAGGTAAAGATTAAGTAAATAATTCATACTAATATAAGTAACTGGCAAAGAGAGGTCGAAACTTTGGAAGCCCTACTAATACTCGAAGACGGTTTCACTTTAGAGGGAAAAACCTTTGCCGGCCAAGGTGAGGTTTGCGGTGAAGTAATTTTTAATACTGCCATGTCCGGCTATCAAGAAATAATCACCGATCCATCTTGCCACGGGCAAATAGTCATCTTTACTTATCCCCACATTGGCAATTACGGCTGCAACCCAATTGATAACGAGTCATCTTTGCTCCACCCAAAAGGGGTTATAGTAAAAAATTACTGCAGGCGGCCTGATAATGCACTTTCCCGGGAAAGTTTGGGCAGTTTTTTAGAACGGCACAACATTATTGGAATAGAAGAAATTGATACGCGCACTCTTACCCTTCACCTAAGGGAACAAGGTGCCATGAAGGGAATTATTTCTACCTCTGCCAAGGATCCGGCGGCACTAAAAGAAAAATTAGCTCTTTTTTCAAAACAAGAATCAAATCAAGAAAATGAAGATCTAATTAAAAAAATTACTACCCCCCAAATTTATTACCGGGAAACCTCTACCGCTAAACCTATTTTTGAAATACCCCCTCCGAAAACAGACAATTCAAATAAACATGTGGTAGTAATAGACCTGGGAGTAAGACACAGCACTTTGCAGGCCCTTTTAAAAAGAGGATGCCGGGTAACGGTAGTGCCTTCAACATCTTCCATAGAAGATATAAAAGCTATAGAACCTTCCGGAGTGCTCATTTCTAGCGGACCGGAAAGCCCTACAGCCATTGACTCTCTTATTCCTACCGTTAGTAAGCTTTTGGAATGGCGTCCCCTTATGGGAATTTCTTTGGGACAACAAGTAATCGGCAAAACCCTGGGAATGGAAATTTTCAAACTTCTCAATGCCCACCGGGGAGCAAATCATCCCGTCAAAGAGATAAATTCAGAAAAAGTTTTTGTTACAATTCAAAACCATGGTTACAGCATTTCTTACAATTCACCGTTTCCTGATAAGACATATGCAACTCATCTAAATTTAAACGATCATACTTTAGAAGGCATGGAAAATCGAGACCTGGGATTTTTCTCCATCCAGTTCCAACCGGAAGAAAGACCCGGGCCTCATGAAGGAAAAAATCTATTCGACAAATTTATGGAGTGGTTATAAATGCCCAAACGTTCTGACCTGCAAAAAATTCTTATTATCGGTTCCGGACCTATTATCATTGGACAAGCCTGCGAATTCGATTATTCGGGCACTCAAGCCTGCCGAGCTCTACGGGAAGAAGGGTATGAAGTAGTACTTATCAACAGCAACCCCGCTACCATCATGACTGACCCGGACATAGCAGATCATACCTACATCGAGCCCCTAACCCCCCATACGGTGGCAAAGATTATAGCCCGGGAAAAACCCCATGCTTTACTGCCCTCTTTGGGAGGCCAAACAGCTCTAAATATCGCCGTAGATCTTTATAATGACGGAACCCTTCAGGAATGGGATGTAGAACTTATCGGGGTTAACGTAGATACTATAAATATGGCCGAGGATCGGGAATTATTCAAAGATGCCATGGAAGAAGCCGGCCTGAACGTAATCCAAAGCGTTTATATCAACAACTTAGCCGAGGCAGAAGAGTTTGCCTCCAAAAAAGGCTATCCGTTAATAATCCGTCCCTCTTACACATTAGGAGGCTCAGGAGGAGGGATAGCTTATAACAGAGAACAGTTACAAGAAAAGGTGGCATATGGACTGGCTATTAGCCCCGTATCCCAGGTATTGGTGGAGGAAGGGGTTATCGGCTGGAAAGAAATTGAGCTGGAAGTAATGCGGGATTTAAATAATAATACTATCATTATTTGTACTATTGAAAATATGGATTCTATGGGTGTCCATACCGGTGAAAGCATCACGGTAGCACCCGTGCAGACTCTTACCAACCGAGAAGTCCAGGGGCTAAAAGATGCTTCCATAATTGCCCTCCAAAAGTTGGGTATAAACACCGGAGGCTGCAACATACAATTTGCTCTTGATCCTGAAAGCGGGCGCGTAGTAGTTATCGAAATGAACCCAAGGGTTTCACGTTCATCGGCATTGGCGTCCAAAGCTACCGGGTTTCCTATTGCCAAAGTCGCTGCCAAGCTTTCTGTAGGTTTTACACTTGATGAGCTGCCCAATGATATTACTCAAAATACCCCGGCTGCCTTTGAACCCACTATAGATTATTGCGTGGTTAAAATTCCCCGATGGGACTTTGAAAAATTTCCCGAAGCAGACCGCACTCTTACCACGCAAATGAAGTCAGTAGGTGAAGTTATGAGCATTGGCCGCACCTTTAAAGAAGCCCTCCAAAAAGCCATTCGCTCCCTGGAACAAGACAATTACGGTTTTGAAAACCATGCGCCGACAAAGGTTTCTCACGAAGAGCTGGAGGAACGTCTTGCCGTGCCTCGCTCAGACCGCATTTTTTATATTGCCGAAGCTTACCGGCAAAAAATGGACGGTGAAAAGATCTATGAACTTACCAAAATTAACAGGTGGTTTCTGAATCAAATTGGAGAACTCATTGCTGATGAAAAATTATTAACCGAATTACAGTTAAAAGATCTTACGCCCCAGTTACTTTGGTCTTTGAAAGAAAATGGCTTTGCAGATAGTTACATAGCTAAATTAATCGATACCGACGAAAATACCATACGAAAAATGCGGGTGGACGCCGGTATTAAGCCTGCATTTCGCTGTGTAGATACATGCGCCGGTGAATTCGAAGCCTATACACCTTATTATTATTCAACTTATGAAAATTACAGCGAAGTTCCATCATTTACCTCTCGCCCCCGAGTGATGATTTTAGGAAGCGGGCCCAACCGAATCGGCCAAGGAGTAGAATTCGATTATTGCTGTGTCCAGGCGGCTTTTGCCCTGCGTAAAGAGGGATACGAAGTAATTATGGTTAATTGCAACCCGGAAACAGTTAGCACAGACTATGATATATCCGATCGCTTGTATTTTGAACCCCTCACACTGGAAGAAGTTTTAAATATTTATGAAGTTGAACAACCGGAAGGTATTATTCTCCAGTTTGGCGGCCAAACCCCCCTTAAGTTGGCTTTACAGCTCATGGAGCAGGGAGTAAAAGTTTGGGGAACTTCACCGGTGGATATTAATCGAGCCGAAAACCGACGAGAATTTGCTGCATTAGTAGAAAAACTCGGACTCATCGAACCTCCTCATGGCACAGCAATTAACGAAAGTGAAGCGCTGGATGTTTCTGCAAAACTTGGGTTTCCCGTTTTGGCTCGTCCTTCATATGTATTGGGAGGCAAGTCTATGCAGATCGTTTATAACCAGGAAGGTCTGCTTTCATACCTGAGGGAAAACGCAGACATATCGTACCAAAATCCCCTTCTTCTGGATAAATTTCTGGAAGGTGCGATAGAAATAGATGTAGACGCTGTTTGTGACGGAGATGATATTTTTATCGGTGGAATCATGGAACACGTAGAACACGCAGGCATCCATTCCGGTGACAGCTCATGCGTAATCCCCACATTCAGCCTCACCGAAAAACAACTAGATGAAATACGCCGCCAAACCAACCTACTGGCTAAAAACTTAAACGTAGTGGGTTTATGTAACATACAGTTTGCTTTGCGCGGTGATAAGGTTTATCTTATTGAAGCCAACCCCCGGGCTTCTCGTACCGTTCCTTTCGTAGGAAAAGCCACAGGGGTTCCCCTTGCTCAGGTAGCTGCCAGAACAATGGCCGGCATTAAGCTTTGCGACATGGGATTAAAAGAGGAAATAAAGCCAGGCCATGTATCTGTGAAAGAGTCGGTCCTTCCATTCTCCCGTTTCCCGGAAGTAGACATTATTCTAGGACCGGAAATGCGTTCAACCGGAGAAGTACTGGCCCTCGATAAATCTTTTGCGCTTGCCTTTTTCAAATCCCAGGAA
>PUKQ01000087.1 GCA_003550565.1 Syntrophomonadaceae bacterium | reverse complement strand
CTTATTTTCGATTACCACCTTATGATGCATAAGCGGACTTAATTGATAATATCTCATATTCATATATGGGGCTTGTCATAAATTTTGGAGGCGAATGAAGCTTTGCCGGCCATATCAACTGTTTTTACCGACATGTTAAATATTAAATATCCAATTATTGGAGCACCGATGTTTTTGGTCTCTTATGAGGATTTGGCCGCAGCAGTTTCTAATGCCGGGGGACTGGGTACTATACCGCTTCCCAATTATAAAAATACAGATGATCTGGAAAAAGCATTTAACAATATACGTTGCCGGACCGACGAACCGATTGGTGTGAATATACATTTATCTGGAAAATTCGACTGGGAGAAGCAGTTGTCAATATGCTTGGAAGCAGGAGTTAAATTTTTTATTACTTCCCTGGGCGATCCCAGGCTGATTATCGATGAAGTCCATCGCTATAATGGACTGGTTTTTGCCGACGTAGTTAACTTGGAGCAAGCCCTCAAGGCCAAAGAAAGAGGGGTGGACGGTCTAATAGCAGTCGGCTATGGTGCCGGCGGCCATGGTGGGAGCGTATCAACCCTGGTCCTGGTTCCCTGGTTGGTTGAAAAGGTTGATCTGCCTGTGGTAGCCGCCGGGGGCATTAGCACCGGTTTGCAGCTAAAGGCGGTTATAAGTCTGGGCGCATGTGCGGCGGTGGTTGGAACCCGCTTCATCGCTGCATCCGAATCAAAAGCCAGTAAAAAATATAAACAGGCTGTTGTTTCAGCAGAGCCCGGAGACATCGTATTTACCGACAGAATTACCGGTAATGTGGCCGGGTGGTTGGCTTCAAGCATAGAAAATGTCGAGGAAAAGCTGGAATTGGGTTCAAAGCGCTGGTTTGATCTTTGGAGCGCGGGTCAGAGTGTGGCCCAAGTTAACCGTATTCAACCGGCACATGAAATAATCAGGGAAATGGTAGCGGAATACAAGGGGAAGGAGTCTGATAGATGAGTGTGGTCAGCTTCCTGGAAAATGAAAAATATGCCCGGCTGAGAGATACTGTACGGGAGTTTATTGAGGCAGAAATACCCTGGGAGAAAGCCAGGGAAATAGATCAAAGTGACCAGTATCCCCATGATTTGATTGCAAAAGTGGGGCAGTTGGGTTTGCTGGGCTTAAATGTTTCACCCGAATACGGGGGAATGGGCGGCAACGTGATCGATGTCATGGTTTTGTATGAAGAAGTATCGAAACGCTTGCCTGTTCTGGCCTGGACCCTGGGCAATGTTACGTTATACGGCAATGAAATTATTTCTATTAATGGTAATAAAGAACAAACTGAAAAATATTTGCCACGGCTGGTTAATGGTGAACTTTTATTTAGCTTTTCCCTAACCGAGCCCGACGCCGGTTCCGACGCAGCAAATATAAAAACAAGTGCTGTCTTTAAAAATGGCTATTACTTTATTAATGGAACTAAGATGTTTATTTCCGGTGCCGGGGTTAGCGACATCAATATCGTTTTGACTCGTACTGCAAAATCCCGCTACGGTGGTATAACATCTTTTCTGGTTGACTGTAAAGCCGAAGGCTATACAGCAACACCGATAAAGAAACTGGGCTATAACGGTTCGGATACCTGTGAGGTTGTTTATGAAGATGTCAAGGTCTCCCCTCAGGATATATTGGGTGGGGAAGAGTGCCTGAACCAGGGCTGGAAACAGATGATGAACACCCTGAATGGTGAACGACTGGCTTTGTCGGCTTGTGCGCTGGGCATTGGGCAGGCGGTTATTGACCAGGTTATTACATTTGTCTTAAAAAACTATAACTTTAATAATATAGCAAACCAAACAATTCAACACAGGATTGTCGAGATGGCTACGGAACTGGAAGCAGCCAGACAACTTGCTTATAATGCAGCCTGGATGGAAGTAAACTCCAGGGATTGCGTAAAAGAAACCTCCATGTCTAAATACTATTCCACCGAGACTGCTAAAAAAATTGCCAGGGAAAGCATGGATTTGATGGGCGAGTTCGGATCCCTTGAGGAAACTGATATACAAAGGTTTTTCCGTGATGTCACCATATTAACCATTGGCGGTGGAACAAGCCAAATAATGAAAAATATAGTGACCAAGACATTGGGTATCTAAACAATAGAGATTTTTGATTAAGGCACTGCCGTTCATTTGCATATCATATTATAAGGTAGGGATAGATTCATGGACTTCGAACTAAGCGACGAACATTTGATCATCAAAGAAACGATAAGAAATTTTGTACAAAAAGAATGCCCCCGGGAATTAGCCAGGGAACTTGAAGAGAAGGAGGAAGTGCCTTCTATATTATGGGATAAATTATCCGAATTAGGATTTTTTGGATTAACGGTCCCCGAAAAATATGGTGGAGAAGGGGTAAATAGTTTAGGAGGGTTGATAACTATAGAAGAGTTGTCCGGCATTTTCCCTTCATTAGCCCTTTTCTATACTGGCACTGTCTTTTGTGGGGGCGGGGTAATATCCTGCCTGGGGGATGAAAATCAGAAAGAAGCCTACCTGGAAAAGCTTGCCCGCGGAAAATTGATTTTTACTACTGCACTGGCTGAAGAAGAAGTGGGGTTAAACCTAGAAAACATCAAGGCTGCTGCCGAAACAAAAGGAAATGAATTAATTGTCAGTGGTGAAAAGAAGCTGGTTGCTTTGGGTGAACATGCCGATTATTATATCGTCCTGGTCAAAAGTCAAAATCAACAGGAAGGCAGCGATTCTCTCTCTATTTTGCTTGTTGATGCCGCCAGCCCGGGGATTACAAAGTGTAACAAGAAAAAAATCGGCATGAAAAGCGCCGGTTCTTATGAATTGTTATTTAACCAGGTTAGAGTGCCTGCAGCTAATGTCCTGGGGGGCAGTGATTATTTAAACCGTGGCAAAGAGCAAATCTCCTTGATCCTTGATTTGCAAAACTTAGCTCATGCGGCTTCCCGGCTAGGTATCGCCCGCGGGGTTTTCGAATATGCCAGAAACCATGCCAGAAATAGGGTGCAGTTCGGGCTGCCCATAATTGAGTTTAATGCTGTAAAAAAGATGCTGGTTGAACTGGTTGTAGAAATTGAGGCCTGCAGACTTTTTATTTACCGGGCAGGCAATTTGGCAGATACGGGAAAGCCTTTCTCCCTGGAATCAAGCATGGCTCTTTCTTCTGCGCTGCGCCTGGCAAAAAAAGCAGCCGGCCATGGCATACAGATTTGCGGTGGATATGGTTATGCCCTGGAATATGATGCCCAGAGGTATTGGCGAGATACTTTTGCCGCACCTATTAACGGACAGACGACAGAGACCATAGATCATAAAATAGCCGTGCTGGAGGGTTTGTAATTATTGAGGAAAGCCCGGAAGCAATTGATGTTGGCATGATCTGGGGCATAGGCTTTCCTCCGGAAAAAGGTGGCCCGATGAAATGGGCGGATCTTACGGGGTTAAGCAAACAATTACAGGGTCAACCGTTTTACGATTAACTGCAGTTTCCTTAGACTGTGTAAATGCCAAGGGGGGCTTTAAGAATGAGTAATTTGACGGCTGGTTACTTATATGACCGGTGCACCACATTTTATAAAAATGAAATTGCCATAAAGTATTATGACCGTGAATATACTTACGATCAAATCAAACAGCAAGCCTTTTCTTTGGCAAATTCATTAAGCCAAAAAGGTTTGAAAAAAGGGGACCGCATAGCTTTCTTAATGAAAAATTGCCCGGAGTATATTGTATGTGAATATGCGCTGGTTAAAAATGGTTATGTGCGTGTGCCTTTGGCCGTGCTTCTGGGCAATAATGATCATATATATATGATGAATCAGGCCGAATGCACCACACTGATCTATCACGAAGCAATGAGCGAACGAGTGCAAGAGATGATTCCAGAGTTGCAAACAGTAAAGCACTTCATATGTGTCGGCAGTGATCCGGGAAAAATTTTGGACGGGCATGAGCATTTACAAACGCTGGTTGATAAACATGAGCCTTTGCCTCCTTCGGTAGATGTAAACTCAGAGGATTTATGCGGCATATACTTTACCGGTGGAACAACCGGATTGCCCAAGGGTGTTATGCTTTCTCACCGGGCATGG
This sequence comes from Syntrophomonadaceae bacterium, assembly GCA_003550565.1. GTDB lineage: Bacteria > Bacillota > Dethiobacteria > DTU022 > PWGO01 > B1SED10-75. The sequence goes on along the minus strand of PUKQ01000087.1, from coordinate 6,260 downwards.
GTCGAGACCGTGTTTTTAGAAATGCTTGAAACAGGGATTGAAGCCCGGGAAAGGTTTGCTTATTTAACACCCCTCACCCATGCCGGTGGTTGTTATCTTCTCCCGGTACTGCTTAGAAAAGGCACCTGTATAATTATGGAGCAATTTAATCCGGTCGATTTCTTTAAAACCGTAGAAAAAGAAAAAGTTACTTGCACATTAATGGTCCCTACCATGATTTACATGCTCCTTGATCACCCTGATCTGCAGAAATATGATCTGAGAAGTCTTCGCAACATATTATATGGAGCGGCAGCCATTGCTCCTGAACGCTTAAAGCAGGCAATAGACACTTTTGGACCAATTCTCACTCAGTTTTATGGCCAGACCGAGGCCCCGATGATGATTAGCGTGCTGTCAAGGGATGACCATCTAATTAGTGATCATAACAGGCAAAAAGAAGTTTTTGCATCCTGTGGGAGACCGACGATGAGAACCAGGGTATGTATTGTGAATGAAGATGGAAAAGAAGTGGAAGCCGGAGAGGTTGGAGAAGTAACCGCTTATTGCCCCAATGTTATGCAAGGTTACTTGAAAAATCCCGAAGCAACAGCAGAAACTCTAAAAAATGGCTGGTTATATACGGGGGATCTTGGAAAGCAGGATGAAGAAGGGTTTATTTATCTTGTTGATAGAACCAAGGACATGATTGTTAGCGGAGGTTTTAATATCTATCCCCGGGAGATTGAAGATACTCTGTTTGAGCACGAGGCGGTAAAGAATGCCGCCGTTGTTGGTGTTCCCGATGATAAATGGGGCGAAGCAGTAAAAGCGGTTGTTGTTTTGGATGAAAATAAATCTGCGACTGAAGAAGAGTTGATTGCTTTTGTTAAAAAGCGCAAAGGTAAACTGTTGGCGCCTAAAAGTGTCGAGTTTTGGAATGAAATACCTTTAACCAACCTGGGTAAAACAGATAAAAAGAAAATAAGAGAAAACTACTGGGCGGACAAAGATCGCAGGATTTAAAGATTTTGAGAAAACAACCTGTGCCCTGCCGACACATTAAGAGCGTAATAAGACAATTATTGCAACAACTCTTTATTTATAAGAGATTTTGCAAGCCGGAAGCGAACATAAAACGAGCGTTAGGTATTACAGGTCAGTCAATAGCTTAAGCCGGGTCCCGGGTCTCAGGAATAAAATATTGCCGCTGTGAATTAAAAAACAGAGCAAATTTGATTGACAGGGCACTAGCATTAGGAGGTGTTTTCTGAACGCTGCAAAGCTTTATATGGCAATGCTATTGGTAAATGCAGAAAAAAATTGTAAAGCCGGCTTAGTTGTTTAATTAACAATAATCTTAATAAACCTTGTGAGGTGCTGAGATGAGAAATGACAACTATTACAAGATGGATATGAGAGAAATGCAATTTGTTTTGTTCGAGCAATTTAAACTGCAGGATCTATCTAAACATGATCTATATGAAGCATGGGACCGGCAAACTTGTGAAATGCTTTTGGACCAGGGCTTAAAGTTTGCTTATGAGAAAGCCGGCCCTACCTTCGGGATGGCAGAGGAAGAACCGCCTCTATTCAATCCCGAGTACGGCAGTGTAACAATAAACTCCTATTTTAAAGAAGCTTATCGGGTTGGTGTCGATGAGTCAGGCTGGCATTCCATTATGGTACCGGAAGAATATGGAGGTGAAGGGGCTCCCAGTGCCTTGTGCAATGCAGTTTTTGAATTTATCAGCGGAGCAAGCCCCACCCTCTATATGTTCCTTGGAGGCCCCGGTGTAATTGCCAACCTGATCATAGAACACGGTACCGATGAACAAATAAAGTTTTGGACGCCTAACCTTATATCCGGCAAATGGAATGGCACCATGGTTTTAACTGAACCGGAAGTTGGCACAGATGTTGGAGCCATAAAAACCAAGGCGATAAAACAGCCTGACGGCAGCTACTTGATTAAGGGCAACAAGATTTTTATTTCCAATGGGGAGCATGATGTTAACGAAAACATTATTCACCTCGTTTTGGCGAGACCGGAGGGGGCTGTTCAGGGCAGCAAAGGCCTTTCCCTGTTTATGGTTCCCAAAATGCGCTTAGATGCCGATGGTAATACAAGCGGGACAAGCAATGATGTGGTATGCGGAAGCATTGAAGACAAAATGGGTATTCATGGATCACCTACCTGTACCCTTTATTTTGGAGAAAATGACGGTTGCCAGGGATTTATACTCGGTGACGGGACAGAAGGTATTGGTTTGAGGCAGATGTTTAATTTGTTAAATGAAGCGCGTATAGCTACGGGACATATGGCTAATGCCCAGGCCGCCGGAGCTTACTACAATGCCCTTGCTTTTGCCCGGGAAAGAATCCAGTCGCCGGAATTTCAAAACTTGCGTAACCCCGAAGCACCAAAAGTACCTATCATCAAGCACCCTGACATAAGAAGAATGCTCATGGAAATGAAATCGCGCACTGAAGCCGGAAGGGCGCTGGTTTTTAAGCTGTGCATGCATGTCGATAAGAAAACTGCTTTAAAAGAAAGTGATCCAGAAGCATCAGAAAAGCATGCACGGCAGGTGGATTTACTAACGCCCCTGGTTAAGTCATTTTTAAGCGATCAAGCCTGGAGGGTTTGTGAACTGGCGATTCAGACTCATGGAGGATATGGTTACCTGGTTGACTATCCTGTCGAGCAATATGCTCGCAACGTTAAAATTCTTTCAATTTACGAGGGAACCAATCATATTCAAGCTCTTGATTTTGTCGGTCGCAAGCTGCCGCGAAACGCCGGTGAAGATTTTAGAAACCTGATCGGTGAAATAAAGACTTTTACCGCAGAAAATAAAGATAATCCGGTTCTTTCCGCAGATATCGAACGGTTGGATAAAATGGTTGATTCAATGGTTGAGAAATCAACAGTTTTAATGGCCTGGGCCAACCCTGAAAAAATGCTGTTAATTCCGGCCAATTCCAATTACATCCTGGAAATGGCTTCTCTGATAACCTGTGCCTGGCTAATCCTTGACGCGGCAGTTATTGCTGTAAAAGCTTTAGAAGGGGTAAAAGACGATCATCCAGACAAAAATTTCTACGATGGCAAAATTGCTTCAGCCCAATTTTTCTGTCGTCATTTGCTGCCAAGGGTTAACGAAATAACCGAATTGTTGGCTGAAGAAGATACTTCATTTATTAACATCAATGAAGATAGTTTTTCCACTTCATGGTAAGTAATGCTTAAATATTTCGATAAACTTTCGCTCGATTTTTTTTAAAAGCAAATATCTTACTATTGGGATGATTTAGCGAAGTGGCTATTTAAGTGAAAAACAGGAGCAATTCCATGGAGGTTTATTATTGGCGGAAAGCCGGGTCAGGCCTGAGACAGTTACGAAGAGTAATTTAATGTCAGATTGAATAAAGGGTGGGGATAGACCGAAAATAAAACAATAAAACGAAAGGAGGTGAATTTTTCAAAAAAACCGATTTAAAGCGGGTAGTTTTTTGGTCCAGGCTGTAATATAAAATTTGAGCAACAAAAAGGAGGTTCATTATGGCTAATTCAAAACCGTGGCTTTCCAACTATCCTGCCGGGATGCCCACTGAATATGAGTATGAAAAAACTACAATGCCGGCTTCATTAACCCGAGTCGCTAATAAGTATCCGCAAAATAATGCTTTATTGTTCATGGGCAAAAAGATTACATACGGAGAGCTGGAAACCTTAGTTAATCAGTTTGCCCGGGCTTTAACAGATTTAGGGGTTAAGAAGGGTGACAAGGTAGCTGTTCATTTGCCCAATATTCCTCAAGTGGTAATAACCAACTATGCGGCCTTGAAAATTGGCGCAGTTTTAGTGATGGTCAACCCTTTATACACGGAAAGGGAATTGGAGTATCAATTTAATGATTCTGATGCCAGGGTTCTGGTGAGCCTGGACATTTTGATGCCCAGGGTATTTAATATTAAGGACAAAACAAAGCTGGAATCAATCGTTTGCTGTCATCTTAACGACTATCTTGCCTTTCCCAAAAAGCAGCTTCTGCCATTGTTAAAAAAAGACTTGTACAACAAGATAACACCGCAAGAGGGCATCTACCTGTTTAAGGATTTGATCACCAGGTATTCTTCCGAGCCTGTTGAAGATCAATCTTCCTGGGATGAGCTGGCAGCCTTGCTCTATACCGGTGGCACGACCGGGGTCAGTAAAGGGGTGATGCTAAATCATTCTCATTTTTCCTGTGGTATTCAGAATACAAAATTGATGGCTCTTCCGGTAACCGAACCGGGGGAAAAGGTCTTGGCAATTTTCCCCTTTTTCCACGCAGCCGGTTTTACCCAGATTCAAGGTTTTGGTATTTGGGAAGGTGTAACCTTAAGTCTCATCCCGAGGCCATCGGCAGAACTCATAGTGGATGAAATAAAAAAAATCAAGCCCAATTACCTGCCCGGGGTTCCTACTATCTGGGTCCAGCTTTTGGAAAACAAAGATTTTTGCACTATGGATTTATCTTTTGTCAAAGGTTTTCTTAGTGGGGCGGCTCCGCTAAGTTTGGATATAATCAATCGCATGAAAGAATTGCGAGATGTAGACATGGTAAGCGGCTATGGACTTACCGAAACAACCTCGTTGGCTACAGTGACACCCTGGGGTGACGAAAAAGTAAAACCCGGTACTGTTGGATTGCCCATGCAAAACATTGATTGTAAGATAATGGACCTTGAGGTGGGGACGAAAGAAATGCCCCAGGGTGAAACCGGTGAAATAATTTTTAAAGGACCGATTGTTACGGAAGGGTATTACAATAAGGAAGAAGAAACGCGTGAGAATATACGGGATGGCTGGCTTTACACCGGTGATATTGGTTATTTTGATGATGACTGGTACTTATATGTTGTGGACAGAAAGAAAGACATGGTTATTGCAGGTGGCTATAACGTTTATCCTGTTGAAGTGGATGATATCCTTTACCAACATCCCAAGGTGCTGGAAGCATGTAGCGTAGGGGTTCCCGATCAGTATCGCGGAGAAACCCTAAAAGCTTTTATTGTGGTTCGCGAGGGAGAAACGCTAACTGAGCAGGAATTAATCGACTTTTGCAAAGAAAAATTGGCCGCCTATAAAGTGCCCAGGCAGGTAGAATTTGTTGATGAACTCCCCAAAACAGCCGTCGGTAAAATTCTAAGGCGCAAACTGCGGGAACAGGAATTAGAGAAAACATCAAAACAAGATTCACAATAGGTGTCATTTTAATATCCGCAAGTTCAAACACCGACTTGTTATAGATAGAACTATAATAATTAATTAGAAAATCGGGCTTCTTATATGTAAACTAAAATAATATTAATTGGTTTTATCGCCGGTGGAATTTACTGGATTATCTTAAAAAGCTACTCTGTTCCTATATTTTCTAAATCCTGGCGGATTTTTTAAATCCGCCGGGAGCTTCCTTTTTCTATTTCAAATCGCAGTAATATTATGTTTCTGTGCAAGGTTGTTGCCAGAGTAGCGGTGATAAATTAACACATTATGAAAAAGTGCGTAAATATTATTATGATTTGACACCATTGCCTCCGCTGAATTTATCAGAACAAAAGGAAAATAGCATAACGAAAGGGGGCGAATTTTTCAAAAAGACCGATTTAAAGCGGGTAGTTTTTTGGTCCAGGCTGTAATATAAAATTTGAGCAATAAAGAGGAGGCTCATCATGGTTAATTCAAAACCGTGGCTTTCCAACTATCCTGCCGGGATGCCCACTGAATGTGAGTATGAAAAAACTACAATGCCGGCTTCATTAACCCGAGTTTCTAATAAGTATCCGCAGAATAATGCTCTATTGTTTATGGGCAAAAAGATTACATACGGAGAGCTGGAAGCCCTAGTTAATCAGTTTTCCCGGGTTTTAACAGGTTTAGGGGTTAAGAAGGGCGACAAGGTAGCTGTCCATTTGCCCAATATTCCTCAAGTGGTAATAGCCAACTATGCGGCCTTGAAAATTGGCGCAGTTTTAGTGATGGTCAACCCTTTATACACGGAAAGGGAATTGGAGTATCAATTTAATGATTCTGATGCCAGAGTTCTGGTAAGCCTGGACATTTTGATGCCCAGGATATTTAATGTCAAAGATAAAACAAAGCTGGAATCAATCGTTTGCTGTCATCTTAATGACTATCTTGCCTTTCCCAAAAAGCAGCTTCTGCCATTGTTAAAAAAAGACTTGTACAACAAGATAACACCGCAAGAGGGCATCTACCTGTTTAAGGATTT
>PUKQ01000071.1 GCA_003550565.1 Syntrophomonadaceae bacterium | reverse complement strand
GCTAACGCCACAAAGCTCCGGTCAGCTGGGTGGTTTCCGGGCTACCGGCAGGGATGTTGATTCAGCCAGAGAGTTGATTAAAGATGCTTTAAGTGTACAGGATGCCGGAGCTTCTTCTATGCTCATCGAGGCAGTAGCCCCCGAGGTGACAGAGTACTTAAGTAAGAAGCTTGATATACCGATATACGCTATCGGGGGAGGAGTGGAAGCAGATGGCCAGGTGCTGATTTGCGGTGATATGCTTGGCATGTTTCAAGATTTTACGCCCAAATTTGTAAAGAAATATGCAAATGTGGGGGAAGATATAGTTAATGCTTTCAAAAAATATGCAGATGAAGTTAGAACAAAGCAGTTTCCTACAGAGGAGCATATCTACCCTAAAAAAAACAACGATGAGGCGTTTTATAACTTATTTAGAGAGTTTGATTAGGGTTTACAGTCACAAGGGTATTTTTTTGTTTGCTTTTTGATATTAGCTGTGAACGATTAAAGCAGTAAGAGCTAAATAACAGGATAGTTGGTGGCAAACTAGTAATGAAAATTGTTGTGGTCGGGGCAGGTTCACTTGGTTGCTTACTTGGCGGAAAATTGCTACAGGGCGGATCCGATGTATGGTATATTGATGTTTGGCAGGAGCAGGTTGATGTTTTAAACGAACATGGCTTGACCTTGATTGATATTGAAGACAACAAAAATGTTTTACCGGTAAAAGCTACAACTACTATAGATAAGGGGATGGCTAATCCTGATCTGATAATTATGCTTGTGAAAGCTTATACGACTGACAATGCAGCCAGGACTATTCGTGAAATTGTTGGGAGCAACACTGCTATTCTTACTTTACAGAATGGACTGGGTAATGTCGAGATACTAAAGAATTATTTTTCAGCAGAAACTATTTACGCCGGAACAACAAATATGGGAGCTTTTTTACTTGAATGTGGTGTGGTTCAACAGGGTGGTGTAGGGCAAACCACAATCGGTAGTGTAGCAGAAAAAAATAATGGGAAGCTCAGGCAGATAGTAGATGCTTTTAATAATTCCGGGCTAGAAGCAAGAGAATGTGATAATGTTGAAACTTTGATCTGGGACAAGTTAATAGTAAATGTCGCTATAAATGCCCTGGCTGCATTTTATGGATTTCCTTCTGGGAAGTTGTTGGAGTTTGATGAAACGAGAACCTTCATGCACCAACTGATTAAGGAAGCAGAGTCAGTCGCCCGGGAGTTAGGAATTAAGCTTACTTATAAGAACCAGGTGGAGAGAGTTGAAAAAATTGCTGTAGATACTGCAAAAACTTATTGCTCAATGGTCCTGGATATCCAGAAGGGTAAAAGAACAGAAATTGATTTTATTAATGGAGCTATAGTCGAAGCAGGTAAAAAAGCAAAAGTATTCACTCCTTATAATGAAGCGGCAACTTTATTAATCAAAACCTTTGAAAAGCTAAGTAGTTATTAAGGCAAAAGGATTTAAGTGCTATCATGGCTTTAGTTATTGCGAAAGCTTACCTTGACTTTATATCATAGTTTAGTAAACTATATAAAAATAAATATCATAATTAAAAATATAATAAGAATAATGTGAATTTGCGCTACTTTAATTGTGAAATATGCATAAGAGGTGAAAAGATGATAACTACAACACCGGCAAATGAAAAATTTTCCGACATAGAGAAAAAATATCAAGAGTGGTATCAGAAAACCTATTCTCCGGATAATCAAAAAGGTACTCATGTAAAGCTTCCGGAAGAGCCGACTGTGGAAGGATTGGAAAAGGAAATCTGGGTTAAAGCCAATCTTTTAGCTGACGGGTTGAAGTTTGACGCTTCGGCCCTGGAAGGGGTTTGTGACCTCTACAAGGAGCAGTCTCGCTGGCTATTTGACTGGAATATCGGAGAGCATGCTTATTATTTACCTGAGGAATTACTGCTGCCTATGGGTACACTAGTTCAGGTAAGAGAAAACCGTGATTCAAGATGGTTGTGTACTGCTGAGGGAGGGCTTTTAGTTTTAAAACGTGACGGAGAGGTTGTTATTGAATGCAGGCATATTCCCCGACCTGATTATTATAGCCAAGAAGCGTCACCCGGCGTGATTATGCGAAGAATTGCTAATTTTAGGGGGCAGGATTGTTTGTGTATCAATTATGCCCCCTATTGTATGTACTGGAAAAACGACCAGGGTTGCCGCTTTTGCAATATTGTTCCCAATATGCGTTGGACTAAGGATGATTTACAAGTTTCCAGGCGTTCATATGAACAAATAGTTAATACGACCAGGGTTGCTTTTGAGGAAGGCTGTGTCCGACATATATTGTTGACCGGCGGCATGATTGATCAGCATGTGGACAAAGACGGCAACACGGTAGACCGTGAAGATAAAATGATACTAGACGTTATTCAGGCCCAACAGGAAGCCTTGCAAAGAGATGACATTCCGGTAAATGTAATTAGAACCGCTCCCAAGGATAAAGATTTAAAAAGTATTGAGGAGCATAAGAAAAAAGGGGTTTACTCGGTCGCTTATAACCTGGAAATATGGGATCCCACATTGTTTGAGTTTTACTGCCCCGGAAAGGATAATTTACAGGGGCGAGACCACTGGTTAAGGGCGCTGGAAGTAGCAGCCGAAGTTTATGGACCGGGAAGAGTAAGCACTCACTTTGTTACCGGGTTTATGGAACCCGAAAGCAGCTTACTTGAAGGGGTTGAATGGTGTGCCGAGAGAGGGATCAGCGCTATTCCGCTTATCTGGAGCCCGGTAGAAGGGACTCGCTATGCAAAGTTTAGAGCTCCTAACGCAGATTGGTTTGTGGAAATGGCTAAAAAAATGGTCGATATTCGTCTGAAGTACAACCTGGGGGCTTTTGAACCGGCTGCAAGCCCCAATGATTGTTATATGTGCGCCATGCCTCATGTATTGGCTGATGAATTACGCTTGAGGGAGCTACAAAGAAGCAGTTAACCGGAAGTCAAAGTGAAATTAAATAGAGAAAAATAGATAAAAACAGGGGGGGGGGTGAGGCTACTTAAGAAGCAATTGTTTTTTTACGTAGTATATAGTCTGAGGGTAGAAAACTGTGCATTACAAAAATTGAAAGGAGAATTGCGTAAATATGAGAAAATCTTTGTTTCCGTCACTGTTTGTTTTACTGTTAATAACACTGATGGTTTTTTCAATTACCGGTTGCGAAGCAGATGAGCCCGAACCGGAAGAGGTTGAGGAAGTAGAAGAGGTGGAAGAGGAAAAAGCTGTAGAGGAAGAGGAACCGGAAGTCGAAACAGAAACCATATCTTTTGTTGCAGCGATACCTTTAACCGGTATTAACGAAATCATTGCTAACAGTATTAGAGATAATGTATACGAATATACCGGCGGCAAGATTGATATGGAGTTCTATTTCGACGGTGTGCTGGGGGGAGAAATGGAACACCTGGAAATGCTCAGGGATGGTGAAATTGAACTGGGCCTTGGTTTTATTCACGATACCCGTTGGTCGGAGCCATATGCCGCCCATCATATTCCCTTCCTGTTTCCAAGTTATGAAGCTGTAATCGATTACTTGCATCATCCGGAGATTCACGAGGCAAGGTACAACCTGTTGGCTGAAGAAGCTAATTTCCATTATATCGATACCTGGTCATGCGGCCCTCGTCGGATCACCTCAAACGTTAGGTTTACCAATGTTGAAGAAATGCAGGGTTTGAGGATCAGAATGCCGGAATTACCATTGTGGATTGGGGTTTATGAGCATTTGGGCGCAGACCCGACGCCTATTCCCGCCCCGGATATCTTTGAATCCTTGGAGGCCGGTATTATTGAAGCCCAGGAAAACTGGATCTCCAATATCGAAGGTCGACGAATGGATGAAGCTCAGGACTACATTATGACCTCCGATCACCAGGTCCAAACTTTTGATGTTCTGGCCAACCTTGATTGGTACAATAGCTTGGATTCGGAAACCCAGGAAGCTTTTGATCAGGCCATTCAGGATGCTTGTGCCGCTTTACCGCCTCACGTGGAAGAAGAAAATGAAAAGAGCATGGCTAATCTGGAAGAAAGAGGCATGGAAGTTGTAGAAGTTGACGGTGCTGAATTTAGGGAAGCTGCATGGGAAGAAATGATGCGTATGGGCGATGAGATCTTAGAGCCCCTGGCCTGGGAAATAGCACAGGAAATTGTTGAAAAGCATACTGAATAAAAAGTTCATAATAACTTACTTGACGGGGGTTCCCTCCGTCAAGTAAGTTTAACGAAAATTATTTATGTTGATTTTTGTATAATTTTTCACAAGGAGAGAATGGCAGTGGCACAAACGATAGAGCAACAGGAAGATATGGATGCCAGGGTTGGCATATCTTATATAGCCAGCGCAAAAAGGGGCAGGATAAGAGGTTATTTTGATAGTCTACTGGATCATTTTATAACGGTTATGTTTATAGTAATGTTCCTGATCATTGTAATTAATGTTTTTTCCAGAGCTCTACCTTTTGTTATATACTGGGCTGAAATTGCATCGATCATGGCTAACTTATATGTCACTTTTATCGGAGCAGCATTGTTAATCCAAAAAGGTGAACATATCAGGGTTAATTATTTTGATGAGCGTTTACAAAACAAAGGGTTGTTTAATACTTATGCCTTTGCGGCAAATATAATCATATTGCTTGTCAGTGTAGTTTTTATGCTAGGGGCATACGGTGAACTGCAAACTGTATGGCATGAGTATTTATCAGCATGGCCGGTAGTAAGAACATCTGTGTTTTGGATGCCTCCTTTTGCGGGAATGGTTTTATTGATTATTTATGTTTTGATAAACCTTTATGCCATAATTCAAGACTCAATTAAGAAAAGAGCCAGTTGATATAAGCGGCTATACATAAAGGAGGAACAAAAGTTTAATGGAAGAAGTTTTAATTGCTTTAGTTATAATATTAGCTTTGCTAGTTTTTGGGCTTCCGGCATCTTTTAGTATCCTCACCGGAAGTGTTGTTTTCTTTATAATAAACAGGGGAATTGTTGATTTACCTTTAACCCAGATGTCAAGAACAGTTGTGTATGGAATCGACAGTTTTCCGCTGCTTGCAATACCAACATTTATTTTGATGGCTCACGTACTGAGTGAGTCTAAAGTTATTAATTTAATTTTTGATTTTACTCATAAGCTGGTCGGTCACTGGCGGGGTGGTTTAGCCCACGTTAACATTGTAGCCAGCATGATTTTTGCCGGAAAATCCGGTTCTGGAACAGCTGATGTGGCCGGATTGGGGAGGATTCTATATCAAAACATGATCGAGGGTGGTTACACAAGAAGCTATTCCGCAGCAGTAACCGGTGCCTCCTCGGTTGTAGGACCGATCATCCCTCCCAGCATCCCGGCAGTAATGTATGCAATCCATGCTGAACTCTCAGTGGTTCGCCTGTTTCTTGCCTGCCTCGGACCCGGCATATTAATCGGTTTATTTCTCCTGGTTCATGTAACAGTTCTTGCGAAAATACATAACTTACCGACTCTTCCCAAACCGGCGATGAAAATAAGAATGGAAAGCACTGTAAAAGCTATCCCCCCGCTAATGGTTCCTGTGATTTTGATTGTGGGGATTTTAAGCGGTCAATTTACTGCTACAGAAGCCGGTGCGATGGCGGCTTTACTGGCGATTGTTTTAGGGATCATTGTGTACCGTGCGATTGGATTTAAGAAGCTTTACTATACTTTCCAAAGGACGGCACACGATTCGGCAAAAATAATGATTCTTGCCGCAGTATCATTTGTTTTTTCATGGATTCTGGCAAGAAACCGGGTGCCAATAATCATTGCAGAAGAATTAATGGAAATTACTGAAATTACTTTCATTTTAGTAGCGCTACTGATGTTATTTTTCTTAATCCTGGGCTGTTTCTTAGCGGTTGTAGTAGCCGTTAACCTGGTGACTCCAATAGTAGCGCCTATTGTAATGGAGTTAGGCCTCGATCCTTATGCTTTTGGCGCCATGGCTATCATTGTTTTGAGTATGGGGAACTTAACGCCGCCATTCGGGGTCTCCCTTTATGTTTTATCTGATTATACCAGGGTGCCATTTTTAACTTTAGCCTGGTATATAGCACCATTTTTACTAACGATATTTTTAGTGGCAATATTAACAATTTTATTCCCGGCTATTCCAAACTTCTTCCCATCTTTCTTAAACTAAGCTTCACTATATTTATAGCTTGCGGGAGAAGTATGTGGTTATGTGAATTAATAAATGGGAGGCAGTGTAATGCTATTACCTGAAGAAGTAAATGTAATTGATGTTGTATGTCGCGATGGTTTTCAAATGGAAAAAGAGTTTATCCCGACTGAAGAAAAAATTAATATTGTAAATCAACTGTCGCAGCTTGGATTTAAAAGGCTGCAGGTTACCGCTTTTGTCAGTCCGAAAGCAGTGCCACAGATGAAGGATGCGGCCGAAGTGGTAAGAAATATTGAACGCAAACCCGGAATTGAATATTCAGCGCTAACGCCAAATATGAAGGGCGCCAGTGCAGCAATTGAAGCAGGTGTTGATGCACTTGATGTATTTATGTCTGTTTCAGAAAGCCATAACAAAGCCAACATAAGGATGTCGGTTGCTGATTCAGTAAATGCAATTGGTGAAGTTATCTCTTTAGCAGAAAAGCATGATAAACCGGTTGTTATTAATTTAGCTACTTGCTTCGGCTGTCCTTTTGAGGGAGATGTTCCTAAAGATAATGTGATAAAACTGGCAGAGGATTTTTTAAAAATGGGAGTTGAGGGAATAGTTTTTGCCGATACTACCGGGATGGCCAATCCAAGGCAGGTGTATGAACTTACTTCCGAGTTTCTTGCCAGAAACCCAAAAGCTAATACGATATTGCACTTTCATAACACCAGGAATGTAGCTCTGGCAAATATACTGGCTGGATTACAGGGTGGAGTGATAAATTATGAAGGCGCGCTGGGTGGTTTGGGTGGTTGCCCATTTGCACCGGGCGCTTCAGGAAATGTTCCTACTGAAGATGTCGTTGGCATGCTTGAAGAAACGGGAATTTCTACAGGTATTAACCTGGAAGGACTAATAGGGTTAGCTCAATACCTGGAAAAAGTGATCGGGCGAACTTTACCCGGGCAAGTGATGAAGGCAGGGCGTGTTTGTGATTTACATCCCATGCCAGGTGCTTAAGTTAGTTATTTTAACACACAAGGAGCGTGTAATTGATGGCAAAAAAACATAAACCACTGGAAGGGGTAAAAGTTTTAGAAATTGGCACTACTATTGCAGGTCCTACTTGCAGTCAGATCCTGGCTAATTTTGGAGCTGAAGTAATTAAAGTTGAACCACCCGGCAAAGGAGATCCGATGCGTAGTTGGGGTAATGGTGGTTTGTGGTGGATCTCATTGAATAGAAATAAAAAGTGTATTACTTTAAATATGAAAGACCCCAAGGGCCAGGAAATGGCCAAAAAGATAATCGAAAAGGTAGACATTTTTGTTGAAAATTTCCGTCCCGGTAAAGCTGAACAGTGGGGAATGGGTTTTGAGGATTTGAAAAAAATTAATCCCGGCATTGTAATGGTCAGGGTTTCCGGTTATGGACAAACCGGCCCATACCGCGAACGTCCCGGATATGGCGGTGGTGCAGAAGCTATTGGAGGAATACGCTATATTACCGGTTATCCAGATCGGCCGCCTGTAAGACTCGGAGTAGCTCTGGGAGATTCAGTAGCTGCAATGTATGGCGCTCTTGGCGCGATGATGGCTATTTACAATCGTGATGTCAAAGGCGGTGAAGGGCAAGAAGTCGATGTAGCTTTATATGAAGCTGTATTTTCGTTGATGGATGCTTCCTTGCCCGAATATGATAAGCTAGGAATTATCAAAGAGAGAACGGGGCCGGTTATGCCCAAGGTGGCACCATCTAATATTTACCCTACCAAGGAAGGCGATTACGTATACATTGGTGCTAACCAGGATAACCTGTTCCAACGCCTGGCTAAGGCTATGGGGAGGCCGGAGCTGGGTGAAGATCCCCGTTATGCTACCCACATCGAGAGAGGAGAGAGGCAAGAAGAGCTTGATGATATGGTCAGTGAGTGGACTAGGCAGTTTAGCAAAGATGAACTGCTGGACATTCTTGAGAAAGCAGATATTCCTATGTCGCCGATTTATAGTATCGCCGATATAGTGAAAGACCGGCATTTCATTGAACGTGAGATGATTCGTGAAGTAGACCACCATAAGTGGGGCAAGGTAAAAATTCCCGGTATAGTACCAAAACTTAGTGAAACTCCGGGCGATATTGAATGGGGTGGTCCGGATTTGGGAGAACATAATGAAGATGTTTACAAGAATGTTCTAAATATGTCGTCTGACGAAATTAAGGAACTCCAGGAAAAAGGAGTTATTTAGATAGAGCATCCGGGGTTTGTTGGTTAATAATTAGACCACACAGCCAGATATACCGACATTCTAACAAACCCCGGGTTGCTTGTACAAGTTGCCTCATGAATTAATAATACTACCTGGTGTCACCAGGTAGTATTCACCATGCCATTTTACTATAATTTTTTAAAGAAGCAGTCAGGTTAAGTGCTTTGAGAGGGGAGAGCTGTTTTGGAGTTGTTTATTCTGCTTTTCCTGCTAATTGTAATTTATTTTGTGCTTACTTTCCTTAGAACCAAACATATTATCGGGAAGCTGGTTAAGTTGTTTAATAATGCCAGCGCTATTGATTATAACAGCGCCAAAACATTGGAAGAAATAGGAATCAGACAACAAAGTTTTGTAGAGCGGTTGTATAAGATCCCCGATCATCGTTACAGGATATTGCATCACCTGGTAGCTAAAAATGTGGTAAAGACAACCGAGGACAACCGGTATTATCTTTCTTTTGAAGAGCTGAATAAGCATTTTGGAAACGATATTCCTGAAGATGTGCAGTAAGGTATTCTATGGGCGAAACCAGGATGAAAGAAGATTAAACTGACTATGATTAAATATGATTATGAGAAAATAACTCAAAATAATAATTTTAGTACGGTCAAATTACTTTTATTTCTTTCTATTGTTTACCTGGTTTTGATTGCCGGTACAAATGGTTTTTTAGCTTTAATGCCTTTTGTTCGAGAAGAATTTGCTTTAACCCGGACCCAGGTTGGGTATTACTCAACTTTTTTTTATATGAGCGCTGCAGTGCTTGCGATATTTACAGGAAACTTTGTGGATAAGCTTGGAACCAGAAAGGGCCTGTTGTTTGGGGTGCTTCTACTGGGAGCAATGCTGTTATTGTATGGTTTTGTTCCTACATATAATATTCTATTACTGCTTGCTTTACTTGCCGGTCTGGGTTGGAGTATAATCACTCCCTCAATCAATAAAGTGTTAATGCTGGAAGTGCCCCCAAAAAAAAGAGCTACTTCGATGGGCATCATGCAATCAGGCATTGGAGTAGGCGGTTTTATCGGCGCCAGTATGCTGCCTGTTATGGCTGCCAGTTATGATTGGCGGGTAACGGTCCAGGTTACATCGCTATTTGCCTTAATTATGGGGTTTTTAATCCTTAAGTACTACAAAAAAATAGCAATAAATAATACGGAAAAACCGGGTGAGCAGGCTGGCGAAAAGAAATCGACAACTTTAAAAGAGTCATTATGGCTGCTGAGTAAGGATAAAAATTTTATAGGTTTATGTATGGTCGGGGTTTTGTTTGGAGCTTCTGCCAATGCGGTTATATCACATTACACGGTATTCTTATCTGATGATATAGCCGTAAACCGGACAGTCACAGGGGTTATGCTTGGTGTGTTCCAGGTTGGGGGAATATTCGGTCGCCTGGGCTGGGGTTGGTGTTCCGATAAGTTATTTCATGGTAACCGGTGGCGGACTCTCTTTGTTAATGGTTTGGTTATTGGTTTTATTTATCTAATTTACGGTATGTTTATTAATTCACCGGGAATTAACCTTGCTGTAATTGTATTATTTTCCTTTTTCCTGGGCTATTCAAGCTGGGGTTGGATTGGCGTGTTTTTCACGGCCACCGGTGAAATAGCGGGGGAAGAAAAAACAGGAGTGGCTACCGGGGTAACCTTAATGTTTACCAGGTTCGGACAGACGGCAGCGCCGCCAATTTTTGGTTTTATTGCCGACCTTTACGGAAACTATTCTTTTAGCTGGATAATGTTTGGATCCGTGATTATCCTTGCCACTATTATTTTTTACCTATTTAGTAAAAGGAGTGAAAGCCAGACCTAACTATATTAAATACGATGTATATGAAATGTGTAATATTTGTTCATGCCATATGGCTAATATAAACTAAGTAGACTCTCGGAAAGTCAGTTCAAAAAGTAGTTGCACCAGCACATAAGT
>PUKQ01000063.1 GCA_003550565.1 Syntrophomonadaceae bacterium | reverse complement strand
GCAAAGCTGCGCCGCTCATACCCGGCGACCCGGCCACAATGAGAGCCCTCCCAAAAGTTCCTTTATGGGCATTCAAGGGGCGGCGGGGTAACAGCGACATTACCCGTTCGGGGGTAATGACTTCCATGGCCTCTGATGGAACCGCTCTTTCCGGAATATCAATATCGGCAACAGTTACCTTGCCCGCATATTCAGCACCCGGATAAAGGAGATGGCCTCTCTTTAAACAAGCCAGCGTTACCGTCCATTTCGCCTTCACAGCTATCCCCAGCACTTTTCCCGTATTGGCATCAATACCCGAGGGAATGTCTACAGATAAAACCGGGGCTTTAGCAGCATTTACTAATTCTATAATATCGGCAACAGTTACCTTGCCGGCATATTCGGCGCCCGGATAAAGGAGGTGACCTCTCTTTAAACAAGCCAGCGTTACCGTCCATTTCGCTTTCACAGCGATCCCCAGCACTTTTCCCGTATTGGCATCAATTCCCGAGGGAATGTCTACAGATAAAACCGGGGCTTTAACAGCATTTACCAATGCAATAATATTGGCAAGCACCCCTTCCACAAGCCTACCGGTTCCGGTCCCCAGGAGGGCATCTATTAGCAAATCCGCACTTTTTATATCTTCCTGCAATTCTTTCATCCGCGTCTCATCCTCTATATAATTTAAGGGAAATCCTTTCTTTTCCAGGAAATTATGATTTACCAGCGCATCTCCCTTATATGATTGAGGGGATGCCGTGCACCAAACAGAAACGGAAATTCCCAACCTGTTAAGCTGGCGGGCAGTTACAAGGCCGTCTCCACCGTTGTTGCCCGGGCCGGCTAAAACAACGATTTTCTCGGGCAAAGGGCTAATGGAAGTTACCGCTTCGGTAACCCTCATCCCGGCATTTTCCATAAGGACTATCCCCGGAAAGCCCAAATCTTCGATGGTGCGGCGATCACCTTCACGCATTGCTTCTGCCGAAATAATTTTCATCAACTATCCCTCTCCTTTTTCCGTCTTTTCCTGATAAAATGGGACAAGTGCGGAATTATCAGGTAAACTCCAATATTTTTCTGCCTCCAAAAATTTTTGCTCAAATTAATTTTCTTCATTATAGCCTATATTTTATAATGAACGCAAAATATGGAAGAAATTTTCCCCCGGAAAAATTAAGGGGCGGCAAGCCGCTCCGCAAGGCAAGGGGACGGTTCTTTTGCCTGACTATCCCGCAGGCAGGGGGACGGTTCTTTTGCCTCGTAAGCCACGTGAACAATTCGAGCGTCCCGTAGCGAAGCAAAGGTCGCCACGCAAAGGCAATGGAACCGTAAGTCTGTGTGATAAACCATGTTTTCGGATTTGTAAGTACTAAAAGTGGGAAAGCAATGCAAAAAAATGCCTCTATATTAACATCACAATCCCTAAATTGCTTTATAAAATTAGGGAGAATTGGAGATAAATATTTTTGGTGCGAATTTATCATGCAGCCTGGCGTTCTCGTGCCTGTGTGGTTTAAAAGGCAAAAGAACCGTCCCCTTGCCTTTGAAAGGCAAAAGAACCGTCCCCTTGCCTTTGTCCCCTTGCCTTTGAGGCAAAGGAACCGTCCCCGTGCCTTGCTTGCCTTGCGGAGAAGATTTTTTAATGATAACCGTGCAAGATATTGCATTATCCTTTTTTAAGTGATAAACTTTTCATGTTGTTAGCTCAGAAATTGATTACAAGGAGGTGTTATAATTGCCAACGTCACTATCTGCCAAAAAAAGGCACCGCCAATCCCTTAAGCTGTACGCGCGCAACCGGGAAATAAAAAGTAAGATTAAAACTAAAACCCGCCGGTTCACAGATGCCATAGAAAATCAAGACAATGATACAATATATCCGCGCTTAAAAGAAGCAATCCGCACTGTTGATCAAGCCGCTTCTAAAGGGGTTATCCATAAAAATAAAGCCGCCCGTAAAAAGTCTTACCTTACCAGGCTTTACAGCGACTACCAAAACAAACTGGGATAGTGTTTTCAAGAAGATAGAAACACACTTCCCCACCCTTTTTGGAAAGCAAACCGGAGGATGTTTGGAAGAATACCCAAAAGGTTCATATTCTACAAAAAGAAAGGGCCTTTAAAATGCGTTTTTTAAGCGGTAGAATGATTCTGGGTTTAGTAGTTTTAGCTGTAGGAGTACTGTGGCTCCTGCAAAACCTTGATCTTGTGGAATACGAGGTCGCCAATATTTTCGCTTATTGGCCCCTTATACCTTTAATAATAGGCCTGAACATGCTGGCCACCACTTTCAGCGCTCCCGAAAACAGAGAAGGCCGCCGGGTTTTCATTTCCTGGGGGCAACTGATTTCCGCATTGATCTTGATAGTTATCGGGGTTTTATATTTAGGGCGTAACCTTGATTTTATTGATGAATCTTATATTCAGCAGTTTTGGAGTGCCCTGTTCCCCATTTTGCTGATCTTGCTGGGCTTAAACCTACTGCGGAATATTAGGGGCGCCGGTAAAGGCGGAAGCCGGGTGGCTTTCATGGGCGGTTTTGATCTGGGCAAAACTCCCTGGAACCTGGAAAACGGTAACTACCTGGCTTTTATGGGAGGGATTGACCTGGACCTGACCACCGCAAAAATACCCGAGGGAACTACTGTATTGGATCTCACAGCCATAATGGGCGGCATCGAGGTAAAAATTCCCCGGGATTTGCCGGTAGTCTACGAAGGCAGCGCTTTCCTTGGGGGAGTGAGTTTCCTGGAGCAAGAAGACGGCGGGATAATTGCCAGCCGTAAAATTGAACACAATGTGGAAGACACTGCTCATAAAAAGGTCTTTATACAGGGTAGGGCTATCATGGGCGGCATAGAAATCAAGGAAAAAAAGCAGAAGAATAAACTTACATGATTGACATACTCCCATAGCTAAAGCAGTGGGCTTTCTGCTTTGCTTTTCGTAAAGTTTAAATAAAAGTAGCGGAGAAAAAGAAACCGGGTAACGAGAGCCCGGTTTTTTATTCGTGCTTCATTTTGCTTATCTTTCTTGTTTTAAAGCGGATATACGCCCGAGTAGAACTTCCAGAGCTACCTGCCCCTCCATATTGCCTTTTTTTATATTCAGATCTGTTTCCTGTAAGAGTTGATAAATACCTCTTAACTCCCCGCGAGTGTATCTGCCTGCCTGGCCGTATATTTTTTGGGCCACAAAAGGCTGGACTCCCAGTTTTGACGGTGCCTGTGAAGCCGAATAGCCCTGTTTTTTTAAATCCAACGCTTGCAGGATAAGGCGAAACTGGCGGGTAATCATATACAGAATGAATACGGGTTCTGTCCGCAAAGCAAACAGGTCCCACAGGTACCGGTAAGCCCGGGCAAAATTTCCTTCCCCCAAGGCGTCTACCAGCTTGAATATATCGCCCTGGGGGCCTCCATAAACTAGTTTTTCCACTACCTCCTCGGTAACTACTTCCTCGTCATCCTGTAGGTAAGTGCATATCTTGGCGATTTCTTTTTCCAGGCGCCACATATCACCATCAGTAAGCCAAATAAATTTTTCCAGGGCGGGGGCGGGAATGGTTTTCCCATATTTTTTGACATTATCCGACACCCACTTACGAAGGGTTTTTCCTTTCAAAGGAGAACAATCCGTTATGCTCATTTTTTCTTTCTGTTGTCGGTAAAATTTTTTGCGCTTGTCTACTTTTTCCACCAAAAAAACAATAATATTTTCCGGCTCCGCCTTGGCGGACTCCGTTTTCCAGAAAGCTTCAAAAGCTTCCGCCTGTTTTTTTTCTTCTGACGAAGCAGCTTTGGCACCCTCTTCTTCTTCGGCGCCATCCTCTTCTGCAGCAGCCTTCTTTTTCTTCCCTCCCCGTGGTGCTAAAAGGAAAGAGGGATCATCAATTACCACCAATTGCTTCCCTGCCGAAAAAAGGGTGGGAGTAAGCATTTCGTTTATTATGTGGGGTAAGCTTTGAGCACGTCCGTCTACCCGTTGATAACCGTCGGCCTGAGAGCGTTTTGTTCCCAAAAATTTCTCTGCCAGCAAATCCAGCCATTTTTCTTTGCGCAGGGCGCCGCTGCCCAGCAGGAGGTAAACCGGATGGAATTTTCCCGCCTCTACCTCTTTTCTGACTTCATTTAAATCAACCATAAAATTGCCTCCTACCTGAAAGATTTAGTAATTAATCAGGTGTTATGCATTAAAAAAATGTTACGGGCGGTACCGGCGAAACTCCGCCAGGATAAAGACCAGCACCGTGTATATTTCCAACCGCCCCAGGACCATCATGAAACTAAGGATGGCTTTCCCAAGGGGGGGCACTACCTGATATGTGTGCTCGGCCCCTACTTGGCCCAGACCCGGTCCTACGTTACCAATAGTGGCCGCCACTGCTGAATAAGCAGTCTCCGCATCCAACCCCATCCCGCTCAGAGCCAGGCTGGCCAGGATAAAAGAAATTATATACAAGAAAACAAAGCCAAGAACATTTCGCAGTACTTCATCGGCAATGGGCCGCTCCCCCAATTTAACCTTGGTAACGGCAGTGGGGTGAATTAAGCGGTAAATTTCCCGGTAGCCAAATTTAAGCAGCAAAATGAGCCGCACCTGTTTCATTGCCCCGGAGGTAGAACCTCCGCTGCCCCCAAGAAACATAAAAATAAGCAGTAACAATCTACTAAAAGCGGGCCAGGCATTAAAATCAGCCGTGGTATAACCGGTAGTGGTGAGAATGGAAACCACCTGAAAGGCACCCCGGCGCAGGGTTTCTCCTAAATCGTAGTAAGCAAAAATATTTACACTTACCAGGATAACAGCTATAAAAGCCAGCGCCAGGTAAAAACGTAACTCCGGGTTCCGGTAAAAATCCTGAAATTTACCTTGAATCAGCTGGTAATAAAGGGCAAAGTTAATGCCCGCAAACAGCATAAAAAAGATAATGATGATTTCCGCGGCAGGATTATGTAAGCCCGCTACACTATCATTTAAAGGAGAAAAACCGCCGGTGGGCAGGGTAGTCAGGGCATGGGTTACAGCATGGAAAAAAGAAACTCCGGCCAACAGAAGAAATACCAGGAGCGTCGCCGTCATCCCCATATAAATAAACCAAAGTTTTTTGGCCATTTCCGCAATGCGGGGGACCACTCGATCAGTAAAAACACCGGGCATTTCCGCCCGGAAAAGGTTCATACCCCGAAAGCCCAACCGGGGCAAAAGAGCCACAAACATGACAATAATGCCCATACCGCCCAGCCACTGGGTAAAACTGCGCCATACGAGTATACCGCGGGGAAGGGCTTCAATATCTTCAATCAATGTGGCACCCGTGGTGGTAAAACCGGAAATAGATTCAAAATAGCATTCCAGATAAGTGCCAAAAATACCGTAGAAATAATACGGCAGGGCGCCAAAAGCGCCGGCTATAAACCAGGCAAGTGTTACCAGGGCAAAACTTTCCACCAGGGTGATCTCACTTCTGAAAGGGGTTATCAGGCAAATTAGCGCTCCCGTCCCGGCTGTAATCAGGGCTGAAATAATAAGGGCGTACAAATCAGGCCCGCCTTCTACCAGGGACCAGATGGCGGATATAAGCATTACCAGTGATAAAGCAATTAACAAGTAACCAAGCAGGTGGATTATATGCAGGCGGCGCATTATTAGTTATCCTCCAGCAACAGTGATTGAATTAACGTGCCCCGGAAAACCGGTTTTTGTGGTTCTGTTTTTTTTGGTTCCCGGCAAAAAAACTATCCAGGTTCCTGCTTATATGAGGAAGGGCAAATACAATCAACCGGTCATTAGCCATTAAAACTGTATTGCCGTGAGGCACGATAACTTCTTCATCCCGCACAATGGCGCCAATGATCATGCCCCGAGGAAAATTGGCTTTGCTTACTTTCTTACCTACTACTTTGGCATTTTCCTGCAAAATCAATTCCATAACTTCCGCATTTTCATCCTTTAGCACGGAAAGGGCAACCACATTTTCCGTCCGGGTAAAGCGCAGTATCTGTGCCGCAGTTATAACGTGAGGGTTAACCACACTTTCGATGCCCAGAGTAGAAAAGATAGACAAATAATCCAGATTGCTGACGATGGAAATAACTTTTTTGACTCCCAATTGCTTGCCCAAGACACCGGCCAAAAGGTTGGTGCGATCGTCACGGGTGGCTGCTACCAACACGTCGGCATCTTCTATCTCTTCCTCTCTAAAAAAGGAAAGATCGGTGGCATCCCCCTGCAAAACAAGAGTGCGGGAAAGACAAGAACTTAACTCGTCACACCGGGCAGGATCTTTTTCTACCAGTTTAACGGTAAAGGGCCGGCCTTTGGTTTTATCTTCCAAAATAGAAGCCAGTTGATAACCGGTCATCCCTCCTCCTAAAATGGTTACTTTCTGTACTTCCAAATGCTCATGATGCAAAAGCCCGCTGACATCGCGTAGAACATCCGACTTTCCCTGCAGGTATATTTTATCGCCGGGTTTGATTATGTCGCTGCCGTCAGGAACGATAAATTTACCCTGGGGACGCTTAATGCCCACTATAATGCAGCCGGTGGGGAGAGGAAGATCCAGTAATGACTGATTGGTTATTCCTGCCCTTTCATCAACGGTAACTCCCACCATCATTACTTTGCCCTGGGCAAAGTATTCGATTTCACTGGCATCGGGAAAATGGATCATCTTGGACATTTCAAGAGCCGCCGCTCTTTCAGGGTTAATGATGAAATCGATGCCCATCTGTTCCTGGATGAGGGCGTGGGACCTTTCCAAATATTCCACATCCCGGACGCGCGCCACTGTAAAGCTAACACCCAGGCGTTTGGCTACCATGCAAGCAATTATGTTGACTTCATCTACCTGGGTTACCGCAATAACGATTTGCGCTTTTTTGATGCCTGCTTTTTCCAGAATTGCCACATTGGCGCCATCGCCCGTTACGGTCATCACATCTAAGCGGTCACTGAGCATGGCTGCCCGTTCCGGATCGTTTTCAATGATAGTTACATCTTGATTTTTACCCGAAAAATTGCGGGCCAGTTCATAACCGACGCCGCCTCCACCAATGATCACAATATTCATACTGTTTGTCCCCGTCCTTTTTCAACTAATTAAGTAATTCATTATACATAATATGAAAGTATTTTTAAATGCTTAGGTGCAATTTAATAAACCATTCCCGCCTTCCACCCAATTGACAAAGTAAATGCACTCCCCACCGGGAAGATTTTTTGGCGTTACAGGTTATATCTATTCATAACTTAAAATACTCTTTTACATACACTATATGCTATTTTATATAATAATTTCATTTAAAACAATAGTTTTTACAGTATAATTTTCGAATATGGTGATTTAAGGTAAATTTATTTATTTATGAAAAATTTATAGAAAATTTATGGTTGATTTTTACCTTTGAGGGGAATATAATACTCTTAGAGTGTGCACAAAAATGAGCACAATAATAATCAAGGCTTTTAACTTTTTCTGGCGCGCTAAATTTAACCGGAAGGCCGCGGGAAAAGGAAAGGTTTTGAATTGATAGTTTAAAAATCAGTAACAAGCAGGAGGTAATTTTTTATGCATCCTTTTACTCAATACGTAAATCCTTATCTAGGTGAAATGCTGGAAAATATTAAGATGGACAAAAGTTTTACCCGGGGTGAAGGTTGTTATCTTTACGATGAAGAAGGCAATGCCTACCTTGATTTTATTGCCGCATATGGCGCCCTGCCGTTTGGGCATAACCCGCGGGATATCTGGGGGGCAATTATTGATGCTTATGAGAATAGGGAACCCGGTTTTGTGCAGCCTTCCAAATTAAACGCCGCCGGTGAACTGGCCCAAAAATTAATTGAAATTACCCCGGAAGAACTTAAATATGTTACTTTTACCAACAGCTGCGCGGAAGCCGCAGAAGCAGCCATAAAAATGTGTAGATCTGCCAGCGGCAGGAAAGGCATTCTTTCCACGGAAAACAGTTTCCACGGTAAAACGCTGGGAGCGCTTTCCGCTACGGGAAATCATAACTACCAGGATGTTTTTGCCACGCCGGTGGAAAATTTCCATACCGTTAAGTTTGGCGATGCAGCCGCCCTGGAAGCAGAACTGGAGAAAAATCCCCATTATTATGCCGCATTTCTCCTGGAACCTATCCAGGGAGAAGGAGGAATAGTAGAGCCTCCGAAAGGGTACCTGCAGGAAGTAAGGGATATATGTGACCGCTACGGTGTTCTGCTGGTTCTAGATGAAATTCAAACCGGGCTGGGACGCACCGGTTCCATGTTTGTTTGCGAAAATGAAGGCATTTCCCCCGACATTTTGCTACTGGCTAAAGCCCTGAGCGGAGGAGTTATACCCATCGGCGCTTGCATCAGCGGGGATAAAGCTTATAACGAAGATTTCGCCCATAAACATTCATCCACCTTTGCCGGCAATCCCCCCGCCTGCCGGGCAGGTATCAAAGCGGTGGAGCTTCTTACTGAGGATAACAAGAAATTGCTGCAGCAAATAAAAGCAACCGGAGATTACTTGAAATCGGGGTTACTCAGACTGCAGGAAAAATACCCGGGCATTATCTATCAGGTGAGGGGACAAGGTTTAATGCTGGGATTAGAGTTCGACGTTACCCGGGAGAAGTTTCCCGGCAGTCTGCTGGGTATTATGGCCGAGCAAGAACTGCTAACCCCCATTATATCTTCTTACTTGCTAAACGTTGAAAATCTGCGGGTAGCGCCCACCCTTAACGGAAACAGGGTGATCCGCATTGAGCCGCCCTTATACATAACGCAAGAACAATGCCGGCAGGCTCTGGAGAGCATCGAAAACTTGCTGCAGGTTCTGGAAGAAGCCAATACAGGCAAACTGCTGGCATTTTTAATCGGTAAAAAACAAGAAGAGTGCCCTACGTACGAGCCGCCCGTCCCCAAAAAGCAGGTTGCTCCTACGGGGGATGAAAATGAAGGAAGGTTTGCTTTCCTGGTACACCCCGTGAACCTGGAAAATTACCATGAATTCGATGAAAGCCTTTCTGTTTTTAATGCTGAAGAACTGGAAGAACTGACCGGTCGATGGAATGATATGGTCAAGCCTTTCGTTATCTCCGGAACCCGTATTGTTTCCAAATGCGGCAGCAAAGCTTACGGAGAATTCATAGCCATTCCCCGGACCGCAGAAGAACTGGCTTCCTTGCCCCGCAAAGAAGTGCTGGCAGAACTCCAGGAAGCAATCAACCTGGCTCACGAGAGGGGAGCTCAAATTGTGGGCCTGGGGGCATATACTTCCGTAGCATCCATGGGAGGGCTCTATTTAAAAAATATGGGCGTGCCCCTAACTACGGGTAACAGTTACACCGTGGTTTCCGCTGTAGAAGCAGTAAAGGAAGCACTGCAAAAAATGAACGAAGAGCCGGAGAAAGCTGAAGTTGCCATTGTGGGAGCTGCCGGTTCCATAGGGAAAGGAACTGCCGTCCTAATGGCAGAAAAAGCGGCCCGTTTGATCCTCATCGGCAACCCACAAAATGGAGACTCCAGCATTAGCAGGTTAGCTAACAGCGCCGCTGAGATATACAGGCATATATCGACCATGCTCGAAGGAGGGCATACTTTTGCTGCGGGTTCTTTGGGAGACAAAGTTTCGCGGATGGAAAATTTGCCGACGGCAAATGCCCCTGCCAAAGAATTTACAGAATTTGCCCGGTCTCAGAAAAACGGGTTGCCGGTAATAGTTTCCACAGATCTTTACACCGAACTGCCAAAAGCAGACGTGATAATTAGCGCCACCAACACCACCAATTCTTTAATCACTTCTGACGTTGTTAAGCCGGGAGCCCTTGTATGCGATATTTCCAGACCTTCTAATATTAGCAAAGAAGTCATCCATAACCGCCCCGATGTACTGGTCATAGAAGGAGGAGTGGTAGAAATTCCCGGGCTTCCTTCTTTGGGGTGGAATTTTGGTTTTGAGGAAGGCCAGGCATACGCCTGCATGTCAGAAACTATGCTGCTGGCCCTGGAGCAAGATTACCGACATATGAGCCTCGGTTCTTCGGGGATAAACATGGAAAGCATTCTTTATACTCAAAAACTGGCTCAAAAACACGGGTTTAAATTGGCCACCTTAAAAAGTTTTGATCTTCCCCTTACAGCAGAAAGGTGGAATGCGGTTATTAAAGCCAGAAAAAACCTTCGAAAGGAATATTCCGGCAGTAGAAGATAATTAATTACCTCTCAGTTGTTTGCTTTGCCTGCTACTCTTTTTTATTAATGCCGAAATCATTTCCGGTTAATATTCTCTTTTATCCCAGAAAAATACCGCAAGTTCATAAAAGATACCGGCAATCACTATGCCCACACCCAGGGGGATAAACGAGGTTTCAGTGCCCAACCAGAAACCCGCCTCCTGCATATGTAAAAATACCGCGTAGTCACGGGATACAAACCCAAATTGAGGAGTAAATACAGCCAACCAGGTAATAATCGAAAATAATGCCGCCAGCCATGTTCTGAAAAACAAGGAGGAAAAAAATACAGCGCTCATATAGATAACGGCAGCCATGCTGAGGGTAACCGTGGAGCTTAAGAAAAAAACAGAGAATTCCGGCAGTTGTTGGCCGGCATGCCAGGCCAAGGCGCTCCAAACAAAGGAACTGCCGTAAACATAAAAAACCAGGAAGGTGAGCCCCGCCGATGCTTTGGTGGTTACTACCTCCCGCCTGGATACAGGCTTGCTCAAAAGATAGCTTACGGCGTTGTTTCCGCCAACTTCCCCGGACAATGTGGAAAATCCCAATATGAAAGCGGTAATAGCTGATAACTGTAATAAGATGACGGAATTCCACTGCAGCCATGCCTCATCCACAAAAGGAGAAGACATCCACCTGCTCCAGGCAGCGGAGTTTCCTGTAAATTCACTTGCCAGGTGAGGGAAATAAAGAGAAATGACACCCACGAGTATAGTAATGAGCAGACATATTATAAATACCAGCCGGTACTCCCTTGCTTCTTTTGACCATAAACCGCCGTGGATCAAGTGTTCTCCTCCTCCGGATCAGGTTCCGTTTCTGCCTCCTCTTTTTCCTCTTTCAGTATGGTCAAATTCTCCGGCTTCTCCCCATTTTTCGGTTCCTGCGCATCCGGCTTCCGGGGATCCTCAAAAGGCTCGGGAAAATATAGGGGGCATATCTGCCCCGCATCAGAAGGTATTTCTTCTTCTTTTACTTTTTCTTCTATTTCTGCAAGGGGAAATATGCCGCGGGTTCTGCCCCGGTATATAAGGGTTACTTCGGAAGCCATCATTTTTATTTCATCTAAACGGCGAGCAGCCACAACAGCCGTTCGTCCCTTGTTGAGTATTTCGGTGGTAACCGTGTCGAAAAATTCCTGCCCGGGGGATTCTTTTGCCGGGGAAGGGGCAGGCTCATCCAGCAACAAAAGATCCGGTTCGGGGGCCAGGGCCAAAATTAAAGCCAGCATCTGCTTGCGGCGCAAAGAAAGCTTTTTGATCTTTTGCCGCAAGGGGAGTTCAAAGACATCCAGGTATTTGTCCGCAACTGCGGAGTTCCAGTGGGAATAAAATTTTCGGGTCAAGTCAATCATTTCTTGAACAATTAGGTATTCATAAAGATGAGGCTTATTCTCGGCATAGGTAACCCTGTCACGGATAAATATACTCTCGGTGACAAGGTCCAGACCCAGGCAAAAGCCTCCCCCGGTGGTGGGTTTTTGCAGACCCAGCAATATTTTGAAAAGGGTAGTTTTCCCCGCTCCCTCCGGCCCCAGCAAACCCAAGGCCTTGCCGGCAGGCACGCGCAGGTAGACATTGTCCAGGACAGCAGTTCCCGAACGTCCTTTTTTGGTGAGCCCCCATGTTTCTACAGCTGTGTCCATTATGTCTTTTCTCCTTCGGCTTTGAGCAGGTAGATTCGCTGTCAGTTTTTCTTACATACTTAATTGCCCCATGGATAAATCCGCGGGAATTCCGCGGTCATTCTGCTAAGGTTTTGGTAATTCCAAAAGATCTTCGCCGATAATCCCTTCACTGCGGGCCCATAACAAAAATATCTTTTCGCCGTCGCTCCAAATAAGTACCGGCTTATCCAGATTGTCTTTGACCAGGTTTCGGGCAGCAGGATCAATATCCTCTAAGGATTCTCCCGGAATATACCTGTTGTCTTCCCCCAGTAAAAGTTTATTCATATGCTCAAAAGACCGCAGCTCTACCAGCCACAGCTCTTTATCTTCCTTCCTGAAAATAAAATACGGAGCTCGCAGGGGATCCGCGCTTCTGCCCTTTTCATATCTCCTGAATCCGTTTAGAGTTTCCGGCAGGTAATCAGGGGCTTCTTCGTCTTCCTCGTAAATATCTAAATACGCATCTTCCCGAGGTTCGGGAAGGTCCAATTCTTCTTCGGGATGTTCTTCTTCTCTTACTTCTTCCTCGGTCATTAAGACATCTGCATCATCGGGCTCCGCTTCCGGCGAAATTTCCTGCAGATAAGAAAATTCTGTTTCTGCAAGCCATAAGCCACCACCGATAAGCAGTAATATGCAGGCCGCAATGCTAACGGGGCGCAGCCATCCGGAAATACGCCTTTTGCCTGTATTATTTCCATCGCTGCCCTCTTTTTTCCACCGTTCAGAAAACTTTGCCCAGGCTTCGGCAGTCGGCGGTTCTTCAATACTTTCCAATTCCGCTTTTACAGCTTCTCGGATAGTGATGTCTTCTTCATCACCCTCATGGATATCGTTATAATTATTATTATGTTTATGGCGTGAATCTTTCATTGTTTATTCACCCCTTTCTCCTTGCTTCGGCTTTCCTCTCGCTTTCCACATCCGACAATGCTCTAACTTCCACAGCCCCCATTTTGCCTCTTTATGGGAGCCTGCTGTAGCTTGGGTTCTCTTTTTCCCTGCATATTTTGGGAAAAAATTTTTTCACCAAAATTCTTCATCATTTGCATATTTATATATAATATCCCTCTAATTTAATGACTTTCTGTGGACTCATTTTGTTCCCTTTTCTGTAATAAATCTTTAAGCTTGCTGCGAGCCCTGTGCAGGCGTGATTTAACCGTGCCAACATTTATGTTTAATACGCCGGCGATATCTTCAATCTTTTGATCGTAATAGTAGAAAAGTATAACTACCTGGTATTGATCTGCAGGAAGTTGACGCAGCAATGCCCGCATTCCTGCCGATTGCTCACGCTGCATCACATGTTCTTCCACAGATATGTCTGAGGCGGAAGTTTCCTTTTCGTAAGGTTCCGCAGTCAAAACATACTTTTTCTCTTTTTTGAAAGCGTCACAGGCGAGATTAGCAGCTATGGATGCCAGCCAGGCGCCAAATTTTTTCGGCTCTCGCAGCTTATGCAAACTACGAAAGGCACGGATAAACGCTTCCTGCGTTAAATCTTCAGCCCATTCGCGGTGACGGACTTTCGCCATTACCGTGGCAAATGTTTTGCTGTAAAATAGCTCGAAGAGTTCTTTTTTAGAATCCTCATCGGCATTTTTAACCAATAGTTCTACCCTGGCAGGATCCAGTTTGCATCCACTCCAATAATTATATTTATTCTCAGCTACTTTAAACATTTTAAAATGGAAAACTTTTTTTGTAAACAAGTTAATTTCGGAGGTTCGCCTCTCGTTTCCTCTTTTTTGCCCTCTACTACTCAGATTAATTTTACTCACCCAGAAAGGAATTCCCTTGCAAATAATGTAGCAGGGGGACGGGGTACCTGCTACATATTTATTAGATGCACGCACGAATATCGCCAGAATTTTGCGGCAATGTCAAGAAGCAACGTCTTTGCAGGAATTTTCATTTTGTGTCAATGTCAAGGCCTGACACCTTTTTTGACACCTTTTTGGTTAATTGGGGGTGAGCATGGTTTCTTGCCATAAATGTTTTCCATCGGTGTGTAAAATTATTGCGCCGTGGAGATCATTGCGGTAGGTAATGATGTCGGCATTTTCCAGTGCTTCTGTTACATCAGGGTGAGGGTGGCCAAAGGGGTTTCTGCCTACCTGGATCACGGCAACACGCGGTGAAACCGCTTCCAAAAATGGATCTGCCGACAAAAAATTACCCCCGTGATGGGGAATTAGAAGCACATCAGCTGAAATGTCCACTTCTGCATGAAGTAAATCGCTAATGGCTTCTTCTTCAATATCCCCCGTAAACATGAATTCCACGTCTTCATAAATTACCCGCATTACCACGGAATTATTGTTCAGATCACACCCCGTTCCTCGATAGAGCCCGTCCAGGGGTGGCAATAATACTTCCATGGATAAATCCTCACCCAAAGTAAAGTTATCGCCTTCCCGCACTTCTTTTACAGGTATTTCTTGATACTCAGCCATTGCAAGCATTTCTGCATAAAGATCTGTTTGTCCGGGCACGGGGGAAATCATCAGGCAATTAACCTGTATTCTTTCCATTACGGGAATAAAACCGGCAAAATGATCTTCGTGGGGGTGGGAAATCACTACCAGGTCCAGTTCATCCGCTCCCCGATAGCGCAGAAACGGTAATAAAACCTTTTCCCCAATATCCCCCTGCTTGTCCGGATCTACATAAGGCGGTTCTCCCCCGGAGTCAATCAAAATATTAAAGCCGCAGGAGGTCTCCAGGTAAGCGGCAGCTCCCTGCCCCACATCAAGAAAGTAAACATTTAATCCGGGGGACGACCCCCCAAAAGCTCCCGCCCAGGCAATAATAACACCTATTAGGAGAGCCCCTACAGCTATTTTGCCTTTATTGACGGTGCTCCAAGCTTTGCAGCGACTTAAATTAGCGGAAAAATTTTCCCGGGAAGCAAGCTGAAAAAGCAAGGGGCTCACTTTATTTTTGAGGGCAGATACTAATTTTTCTTGTGCCTGCAGGCCTGATTCGGCAGGGAGCGCCTTTGAAGTATTTTCTGCCCGGCTTTCCTTTTCCTGTTCTTGTTCCTTTTCTTGCTCCAAGGACTCATCGTTTCGCCTTCGCCAGTGGTAATAGGCCACCATAGCCAACGCCAGACCGGAATAAAATAGAACCAACCACGCAATGCCGGGAGGGGTTACTTCCCGGTAAACCCAGGAAGCATCCGCCAGGGCGGAAATTCTTAAAACATATTCAAGGATGGGCCAGGAAGATAAATGGAGAACGGAAGAAAGAAAAGGGGAAATTAAGTAGAGAACACTACCGGCCAATCCCACGCCAACCAGCACGGCCATAACCGGCAGCAGCAAAATATTAAAGAAAAGGGCCAGGAGAGGAAGGTGCTGAAAATAATAGGCCGTGAGAGGAAGGACACCAAGCTGCGCAGCCAGGGTTATTCCCACCAGCTGCTTCAGGTAGGGGGGAAAACGGTAGAGCAATTCCCCGGCAAGAAAAGGATAAAGATAAAAGATGGACAAAGTGGCAGAATAAGAAAGCTGGAACCCGATGCTAAATAAAAGCAGGGGATTATATAACAAAGTCACCAGGGCAGCCAAAGCGATGGCGGAAGGGAAGTCTTTTTTTCGGCCTACCAGCAAGGCCACCAACCCCATAGAAAACATCAAAGCCGCGCGCAGAGCTGCCGGCCTCATGCCGGTAAGGTAAGCATAGGCAAAAAGCAGAATTACGGCTAAAATAATGGGCGCCGCTCCTTTGAGCTTTAAAATTTTCCAGAGGCCCAAAATCAAAGCAGCCACCAGACCTATATGAAGGCCGGATACAGCCATAAGATGCCCCGTGCCGGCCCGGTGAAAACTCTCCTGTATATCTGCGGGAAGGCGCTGGCGCTGGCCAAAAAGGACCGCTGTAAGCAATTCTGCATGAGGTGAAGGCAAATTGGCCTCAATCCCCTCAATCATTCCGGCCCGGAGGGAAAAAGCCGAAGAAGTCATCCAATTAACTTCTCCATATCCCAGGGAACTTGCCCGGTCAGTTTGTAGATACATAAGAGCGTCTATCCCCAGGGTTTTTAAATAAAATTGGTAATCAAAGCCTCCGGGATTACGCCTCCCTTTTGCCTCCACTATCTCCCCTTCCAGGAGCAAACGTTCACCGTACCAGTAAACCGCGTTTTCTCCAAGAACTCCCTCTTCTAAAGCCTTGTCTCTTGGATTCTCTCCCCTGTAATCGCTGTGATAAATGCGCACCTGAAGATCGCCGTGTACCGCCTGCTTTTCCGAGCCTGTATCTACAATTTCAGACCGCACCCGGTAAACAGTATAAGCTTCTTCATGACGGGGTTCCTCTACCACGGTGCCTTTCATAGTCACAGTTTGGCCCGCATACTCTAAAATACCGGTCCCCGCTGCCGCATGCGGCGAGGGTGAAGAGGCAAACCAAAAAGCGGCAGCACCGGTCATAAAAACTACCACCAGCACCGCCGCCGTAAAAAGCGATACGGAAATTAACCTCCATAAGTGAGCCACCAACCCCGCCAGGAAAAACATTGACAGCATTAAATAAGCTAAAAACGCATCTTCCAGCAAAAGCCTGGCTCCAAGAATGCCGGCTACATAAAAAAGGGAAACAGTGACCAGGGGTCGTGACGTCATTTCTCCACTCCGTTATTATTTGCAGCAGGCAAAGGTTATTTTGGCGCCGCATTTTTTAGGGCAATTAAGGGCAAAGACTGCTTTCATTTGCTGTGTTATTTTTTTCTTTACAAGGAATATTTTAGCACGTTTTTCAAATTTTTAGAATCATAATTTTTAATGTTTTTGTTACCCGGGTTGCATATGGGAGGGAAAATGATATAATGAAGGGGATAATAAAATAAAAAGGTAGCTCCGAGCCTTTACGCCTACAGTTCACGAGGGAACTACGGCGGAAGGTCAGGGTTGGAGGAGAAATCCTCCCGCCTCCCGTGCTTGGAAAGGAGACTTGCCGGCTATTTTGCACATTAAAAGGCCGTGCCCTTACATACGGGAAGCACGGCTTTTTTTGATGGAGGTAAGTATTTGTGAAATTAATGAGAGTAACTGATCCACAAGATGTCTTTAATATTATTCGGCAGAATTTTTCTTCCCTGGAAGCAGAGGAAGTTGACATCAAAGAAGCAGGTGGTCGCTGCCTGGCAGAAGATGTGGTCTGCCAAGAAGACCTGCCTGCCTTTAACCGGTCAACAGTGGATGGGTACGCCGTTGTTGCCCGGGAAACTTTCGGCGCAGGTGAAGGTTTTCCCGCTGTCTTTGAATATGCCGGAGAAATTCTGATGGGAGAAGCAGCTCCTGCCGCTGCTTCTATTTCCGGCCAGTGTTTTCTGGTCCACACCGGCGGGATGCTGCCGGCGGAAGCAGATGCCGTGGTAATGGTAGAAGACACGGAAGTAACGGAAAATGTGATTCACGTATACAGGCAGGTAGCCCCCGGTGAGAATGTAATTCAGAAGGGAGAAGACATCAAAAACGGCAGCACTGCCCTTTCCGCCGGAAAACTCCTGCGCTCAGCGGAAATCAGTTTCCTTGCCTCTATGGGAGCAGCAAAAGTAAAAACTTACCGCCAACCGGTGATGGGGGTTTTCTCTACCGGTGACGAACTCGTCTCCCATGAAGTCACTTCCCTTGATCCGGGGCAGGTTAGAGACAGTAACACCCCGGGCTTAATTCACCTTGCCCGCCAGCAAGGCGCGGGAAAAGTTATAAACGGCGGCATCCTGCCCGATAATTATGAAGAATTTTTACAAAAAAGCCGTGAGATGCTGGCACAGGTGGATTTTTTGGTTCTTTCCGGAGGCAGTTCAGTGGGCACACGCGATTTCACCACCCGCACACTCCAAGAACTCGGCAAACCGGGGCTTTTGGTGGAAGGAATATCTATTCAACCGGGTAAACCCACCCTGGTAGCCAACTGTGAAGGAAAACCGGTGATGGGCCTTCCCGGACATCCCGTATCGGCGCTGATCGTTTTTTTCATTTTTGGAACCGCCATCCTTCACCAACTGGCAGGACGGGAAACCTTGAAGGTGCAACCCACTATAAAAGCTTCACTAACTCGTAACGTTTCTTCGCGCTCCGGCCGCACCGACTATGTGCGGGTAAAACTGCAAGAGAGTGAAAAGGGATTTTCAGCCGCGCCCGTTTTCGGGCGTTCGGGAATGCTGCGCACTCTGGCAGAAGCAGATGGATTTACGGTTATCGCCCCCGAAAAAGAAGGGCTGGAAACAGGCGAGGTGGTGGAAGTCCGCCTTTGGAATTAATCGTTGGCAGAAGGTAGATGCAAATTGAAAGCTACAAAGCGAGAGGAGGCTGCTCATGGGCAAGGTTTATTTGGAAAACATACCAAGACAGGAAGCGCGGGATAGATTTCTTTCCGAGGTAGAAATACCCACCCAAACCGAGCAGGTACAAGTTGCTGAAGCATTGGGCCGGGTTAACGTCTTTCCCGTTTTTGCCAACCTGTCTATGCCCGCTTATCACGCCGCTGCTATGGACGGAATCGCCGTAAAAGCAGAATCAACTTTCGGTGCTTCCGACCAAACACCATTAACTTTGCATGAAGACGAATCTTTTAAATACGTGGACACAGGGAAGCCCCTTCCGGATGGATTTGATGCGGTGATCAAGATAGAAGACATTCACCAACCGGCAGAAGGGCAGGTAGAAATATTAAACCCGGCCACTCCCTGGCAGCATGTCCGAGCCGTGGGGGAAGATGTGGTAGCAGGCGAACTCCTTTTGCCTGCCCGCCGCCGCCTTCGCCCTCCCGACATAGGCGCGCTTCTGGCAGGGGGAATCACCGAAATAGAAGTTTTGAAAAAGCCCAGGATAGCCATTATCCCCACCGGTTCCGAGGTTATTCCGCCTCATGCCCCCAGGGAAAAAGGGAAGGTTCCCGATTTTAACAGCAGTGTGACTGCCGCTTACCTATACGAATGGGGGGCAGTGCCGGAGATTTATCCCATCGTTCCCGATGAACCGGAGCAAATGAAAGAATCTATTCGAAAAGCCGCAAAAGATGCGGATGCTGTGATTGTTATTGCGGGGTCATCGGCGGGAAGCAAAGATTACACATACTCATGTATTGCCGCGCAGGAAAAGGGCGAAGTCTTTGTCCACGGAATAGCCACCCGCCCCGGGAAACCTACCATCCTGGGCAAAATAGGCGACAAACCTGCAGTGGGGCTACCCGGTTACCCTGTTTCAGCCTATTTGAGCCTGGAGTGGTTTGTTCGCCCCCTTGTCTACCATTATTACCGGGAATCCGAACCGGATAGGGAAAGAATTAGCGCAACCCTGGGGCGCCGTGTTCTTTCGGAAGTGGGAACGGAAGAGCATGTGCGCATGGCTGTGGGCCATATAAAAGAGGGATTTACTGCCACTCCCCTCACCAGGGGCGCAGGGGTGACCATGTCATTGGTAAAAGCCGATGGGCTGATGATAATTCCGGCAGAGGCCATGGGTTGCGAACAAGGAGATACGGTAGAAATTGAACTTTACCGCCCGCAAAAAACTCTTTATAACAACCTCCTGGCCGGAGGGAGCCATGATCCGGTAATAGATCTGCTGGCTACCACTTTAAAAGAACGCTACCCAAGTTATACCCTCTCTTCCACCCATTTAGGCAGTATGGGCGGCATTGCCGCCATAGAAAAAGAACAGGCCCACCTGGCCGGTGTCCACCTTTTCGACCCGGAAACAGACACTTATAACACCACGTATGTGAAGCGCTTCCTTGAGGGGAAAGATATTTTGCTAGTTACCCTGGCTCATCGCATGCAGGGATGGATAGTTCCGCCGGGAAATCCCGACGGCATAGAAGACATACATGATCTGGCCCGCAAAAAACCGGCTTTTGTTAACCGTCAAAGGGGTGCCGGCACCCGCCTTCTCTTTGACCACCTGCTTTTAGAAGCCGGGCTTTCCGCTGCCGATATTTACGGTTACGAGAGAGAAGAACACACACACCTGAATGTTGCCGCAGCCGTAGCTTCGGGGACTGCACGCATAGGACTGGGTATACTTGCTGCAGCAAAACCTTTTGGACTGGACTTTTTACCGGTGAGGGAAGAGCGTTACGATCTGCTCATGAGCACAGACTTTTATAACTCAGAGGCAGGGCAGGCACTGGTAAATATTATTTCCCATCCTGATTTTCAAAAGGAAGTAGAGTCCTTGGGCGGCTACAGCATGCGGGAAGCAGGCACATTAATAAGTTTTTAGCATAACGATAACATAAAGAAAAGTTGAGGGGAATTTTATGGAACAGTTAAAAGACAGCTACGGACGCATTCATGATTACCTGCGCATTTCCGTAACGGACCGCTGCAACTTG
The DNA here is from genome assembly GCA_003550565.1 of Syntrophomonadaceae bacterium. GTDB lineage: Bacteria > Bacillota > Dethiobacteria > DTU022 > PWGO01 > B1SED10-75. The sequence goes on along the minus strand of PUKQ01000063.1, from coordinate 14,773 downwards.
CGATGCATTTACTGCATGGGCCCAGAGGGAGTTCCACATGTGCCTCACAAGGACATATTGTCTTACGAAGAAATCCTCCAGGTAGTTAAATACGGGGCAGAAATGGGAATTAGCAAAATTCGCATCACCGGAGGGGAACCCCTGGTGCGCAAGGATCTCACCTACTTAATAAAAGAAATAGCTCAAACGCCCGGCATAAACGACCTTTCCCTCACCACCAACGGCATCCTTTTGCCCCGCCTGGCAGGAGAACTTAAAACAGCCGGTTTACACCGGGTGAACGTTAGCCTGGACACCCTGGAACCGGATGCATACCGAAAAATTACCCGTGACGGCGAGCTCAAAGATGTATTAGAAGGTATAGAGGCAGCCCGGGCCCATGGGCTGAAACCGGTAAAAATAAACACTGTTTTAATGAAAAACTTTAATGACAGAGAAGTATTAAATTTTCTTGAGTTTTCCCGCCGGCATCATGTTCAAGTACGCTTTATCGAATACATGCCCATCGGGGAACATGACGACGAATACGAGAATAATTATCTTTCGCTGGAGTTTGTGAAAAAAACCGCGCATGAGGCGGGATTTAAGCTGATCCCCATTGACAACCCCAAGGGTGCGGGGCCGGCCAAATATTTTTCCTTTGCAAATAATGAAGGGACCGTGGGGTTGATTACTTCTATCAGCGGACATTTCTGTGAAAAATGCAATCGGCTGAGGCTCACCGCCGACGGCAGGCTGAAAACCTGCCTCTACTGGCAGGAAGAAGAACAAGCACGCCCTGCCCTGGACAATCCCGCTGCATTAAAAGCACTGCTCCGGGAAATTATCCGGCGCAAACCGAAAGAGCACCTTATGGGGGATAAAAGCCAACCGGGCGCAATAGAACACTGCAGCATGCGCAATATGTCTCGCACGGGCGGTTAATGCCAAAAAAATTAGAAGGGGAGAATTTTTATGGAAAGGAAAGCAGTTGTGCTCAATATAATTGCTTCGTCCTCGGATTCGGGCAAAACCACTCTTTTGGAAAATTTGGTGCCGGTCTTAATTTCCAAAGGCCTGCGAATAGCTGTGCTCAAAGGGAACAGCCAAAGAATTGACCTGGATAAACCGGGCAAAGATACCTGGCGATACCTGGAAGCTGGAGCAGAGATGGCAGGAATTATAACTCCGGAAAAATACATGATTACCGGAACCGCAAGCGATGAGCAGGAAATCAAGGAAAATGCCACCCGGTTATGCAGGGGGTTAGACTTGGTTTTGATTGAAGGGGACAAGAAAAGTAATCACCCCAAAATCGAAATTATGCAAGATAATTCCCCCTCGGGGCCAACCGGCGCCGCCAATGTTATCGCCCTGGTGAGCAATGAGGAGGTTAGAGGCGCAGAAGACATTTTCAGCGCCGATATTCCGGTTTTTAAACCCGATCATACCACTGAAATTGCCGATTTTATTTTTAAGCATTTTTTCACCCCTAACGGGGAAAACACTACCAAAACAACCGTCGGGGCAGCAGAATCTTTAACTCACTTTGATCCGAAAGGACAGCCCCGCATGGTAGATGTGAGTTCCAAAGAAACATCTTTCCGGGAAGCCTATGCCAGGGGAGAAATAATTATGAATGCCGCTACCCTGGAACGCATAAAAGAAGGAACCGTGGCCAAGGGGGATGTTAAAAGCGTAGCCCAGGTAGCCGCGGTGATGGCTGTAAAGGAAACAGGGCGTTTAATTCCCATGGCCCACCCTCTGGGTGTTTCCGCAGTAGAAGTAGATTTTAATTACCCGGAAGGAGAAAATAAAGTTGAAATCGGAGTAAAAGTTAAGCTTAGCGGGCAAACGGGAGTAGAAATGGAAGCCTTGACAGGTGTAAGTGTGGCAGCTTTAACCATATACGATATGTGCAAGGCCATAGACAAAGGTATGGTTATTCAAAATATTAGATTGGAAGAGAAGAAAGGAGGGCGCTCCGGTCATTACCGGAGAGAAGAGTAACAATTATGGGAACCATAACGGCAGTTTGTACGAGTAAAAACAAGGGAGAAAAGAAAAATAACGTGGAAAAGGGAAAGCTCATAATAGCACAGGGGCTCGAAGAAGATGCCCATGCCGGCTTTGAACACCGGCAGGTTAGCCTTCTGGCCACAGAAAGCATTCAAAAAATGCCGGACAAAGGGGTAGACCTAAAACCCGGAGACTTTGGAGAAAACCTGCTTACACAGGGAATTGACCTGCTTTCCCTGCCGGTGGGTGCCCTTTTGCAGGCAGGACCGGAAGCTGTCTTACGTGTTTCTCAGATAGGAAAGGAATGCCACCATCGCTGCGCCATCTACGAACAGGTGGGAGATTGCATCATGCCCCGGGAAGGCATCTTTGCGGAAGTTATAAAAGGCGGAGAAGTAGCTGTCGGCCATGAATTGATACGCAAACCTTCTTACAAATTTGGGATAATCACTGCCAGCAGTAAGGGCGCAGTCGGTGAAAGAGAAGACAGCAGCGGGCCTAAAATTGCCGAAATGCTTCGTCCTTACGGAGAAATGGCCGAGCACATTATTCTTCCCGACGACCGGGAAGCTCTCTCTTCTTCTATGAAACAATTAGCTGATTCGGGGATAGATGCTATATTCAGCAGCGGGGGCACGGGACTTTCCCCACAAGATGTTACCCCCGAAGCCACCCTGGACGTTATTGACCGCCAGGTACCCGGAATAGCGGAGGCTATACGGCGGGAAACCGCCAGTTCCACTCCCCGGGCTATGTTGTCGCGGGGAGTTGCCGGAATTCGCGGCAGAACCCTGATCGTTAATTTGCCCGGCAGCCGCAAAGCTGTGGAAGAATGCCTGGAAGTAATTTTGCCCATATTGGAGCATGCCCTGGAAACTTTAACCGGCCGCGGCGCTGATTGCGCCCGCTAAAAAGGCGGGAACAAAATATCATTCTTACTGGGGGATGGTTTCTTTAGCCAGGCGGTCGCACCTCTTGTTATATTCATCGGTGTCATGCCCTTTTACTTTAAACCACGAAACCCGATGATAACGGGTCATTTCCAGGAGGCCTTCCCAAAGATCCCTGTTTTTCACCGGTTCCCCTTTTACGGTAGTCCAGCCATTTTGCTGCCATTTCGTGATCCACCCCCGGTTGAAAGCATTTACCAGGTAAGCGCTGTCCGAATATATTTCTACCAACGCCGGTTTTTCCAAAGTACGCAGCGCTTCCAAAGGAGCAGTCATTTCCATGCGCTGGTTGGTGGTATTTTGCTCACCCCCGGTGAGCTCAATTTCTTCTCCATTAATAATAAGCAGCGCCGCCCATCCACCCGGACCGGGATTGCCTGAGCAGGCGCCGTCAGTGTATACTATCACTTTTTTAGATTCTCCCATTTAAATACTCCTACGTTTTTTACTGCAGTCTCTCCTGCATACTTAGCTGCCTAAATTCTGTAATATTTCTTCCAGTTCATTGATTTTTTCACCATAGCCTGACCAGTCCCCATCCTGCAGACGCTGCTGGGCCTCTTCAAAAACCTCGTTTGCCCGCTGAATCAATTCTTCCATATCAGCATCTTCAATAGGTTCTCTCTCTGGCAGCGGTTCTTCTGGATCCACTTCCGGTTCTTCCGGTTCTAAATCAGGCTCTTCATCAGGAACATCCGGTTCCTCAACAATAATATCATCATCCGGCGGCGGGTCATCCCTTTCCCCCAGTACCTGCAGCAATCCATCTTCCAGGGTAGGAGCCATAACGACCTGGCCGTCAAAGAAAACTATAACCCGCGCCAATTCGGGCAAGCCGCCCGCTTCCGCTTCCAAAAATACCGGTTCTACATAAACAATAGCATCATTAACTGGTATTACCAGCAAGTTGCCTCTAATAACATTAGATCCACGTTGATCCCATAAGGATAACAGCTCCGATATTTCTGTACTCTGGTCGATGCGGTTATCTATTTGACGCGGCCCATAGATAACCCTGCCGCGGGGGAAGTTATAAACTTTCATTTCGCCATAGTTTTCCCCATCACACCTTGCCGCCATCCAGGAAATCATGTTGTTGCGTCGATAAGGGGTAAATGGTTGAATAAGCACAAATTCCTCTTCGGTTTCCCCGGGGAGCTGAAGCATAACGTAGTAAGGTTCCACCCGCTGTTCCTCGCCTCTATATTTTTCCATGGGGATTTCCCAGAGATCTTCCCGGTTATAGAATATATTGGGATCGGTAATATGATAAAGCCGGTAAACCTCTGCTTGAGTAGTAAACAGCTCTTCGGGATAACGGATATGACTTCTCAAACCATCGGGCATATCCTCCATAGGCTGAAACAGCCCGGGAAAAATATTATGGTAAGTTTGCACTACAGGATCTTCCGGTTCGGCAATATACATATCTACCGACCCATGAAAAGCATCCACTACAACTTTTACCGAATTGCGGATATAGTTCTTGTTACGTTGAGGCTCCGAGTAAGGGAAGTTGTTGCTTACGGTATACGCGTCCTGGATCCAGAACAGGCGTCCGTCATTGACCACCACATAAGGATCGCCATCATACTCCAGGAAGGGCGCAACCTTGTTGACCCTTTCGCGAATCGTGCGATCAAATTTGATACGGCTTTCCGAACTTAACTCCCCGGAAATAAGGATGCGGTAATCTCCAAAACGAAGGGCCATTAAGAGGCGGCGCCCTAAATTACCCAGTGGAATGCCCCCATCGCCGTCATAAACCGTGTAGACATTTTCATCCCCACTGGGGTAATCGAACTCCTTCATCCCGGTATTGGTAAACACGTATTCACGAGTTAGTTCGCCGTAATAAATGGCGGGGTTATCCAGTTCTATTCCTTCCGCGGTGACCGGTGGCAAATCTTTTACAAAATAATTGGGAAGACCTTCCGCAGAAACCTCATTCACGGGCGACATGGCTACACCGTAACCATGTGTATATTGTAAATGCTGGTTGACCCAGGTGCGCGCTGCTTCACCAAAACGATCTTGATCCAGCTCCCTGGCCGAAAGCATTACCTGGCGGTAATCTCCTTCCACTTCATAGCGGTCAATATCTACATCCTGGAAACGATAATAAGGACGGATAGCCTGCCTTTCATTTAAAGTCGTTTGCATGGGGCGGTAGTCCCAAAGCCTGACGTTATCAAACGTGCCGGCATTAGCTTCCACATCTTCCCAGGTTAGGGTTTCATCCGCAGGGTAATCGTGAGTTTCAAATTGGTCCAATCCATAAGCATAACGGGTAAATTCAATGTTGTGTTCCAGATAAGGCCTTTCATAAGTGAACTCGGAAGGCTGGACAAATAAACTTTGCACTACTCCGGGAACAATACCCCCTCCCACGAAAGACACAACTACCACGGTTATAAACCCGAATACCAGAATTTGTGTGCGCTTGAAATAAGCATTCAATAAAAAGAGTACCCCAAAAAAAAGCGCTAAGAAGAAAAGAATCCACAGCACGTTCAAATTAACATTCACATCGGTATATCCGGCACCAAAGGCATAACCGCCGGGGTTGGTTAAAAGTTCCCACATCTGCAGACGATAATCCACGGATTTCAGCAAAAAGATTAAACCGGCAATCACAGAAATATGGCCCAGACCGGGGAAAGAAAAAGCATACCAGCGACGCCCCACCTGCTCGGGGGGAGTCAAAACCAGATAGATTAGAATAAGCGCTATGAGCGTAATAACAAAAGTCATCATTAAAAAGCCATAAAGAAAACGTAAAAAGGGCACCTGGAACACGTAAAAGGAGGCGTCCTGCCCAAAAATGGGATCACTCAATTGAAAAGAAGTTGCATTAAAAAACTGCTGCATCTCCATCCAATAGGCCCCGGCATAAGAGGCAAAAATGAATGCAAGGAATAATCCTCCCAGGAAAAAGAAAAATGTAAGCCAACGGCCGGTTAAATAACGCAGGATGCCCCGGTTGAAAAGTTCTTCCCTTAACTTTAAGTTAAGGCTGGGTATCCTTAAAATATGCTTGCGGGTGAACATGAGGTTAATCCAGAAAAACAGGAAAAAGAAAACTATGGCAGCAAGCCGCAAGCCCCATTCCGAAAGGTGGGTTACCCAAAATACCTCTTCCAGATCAATGTCCAGAAACCAGAGATAATCTATATAAAGGTTAGTTCCGATGGATACAAGCACAATAATTAAAAATAATACAACTAATAAAATAACCGATGACTTTTTCATTACCGTCCTCCCCAAAAAATATTGTAAATTACCTGTCTCTTATAGTTAACATAAGCATATTTTATTATAAGCGGGATAACTTGTCAAAAACATGAAGAGCTTTCAAAAAGCATTTCCATGTCGATTATAACTACTCTAGTATATAATACTGTCTTAACCGAGTCGTCTTGGCCTGAGTAGTTACAAAATGAGTTAAAAAACAGTTATTTGGTCCTTTATGCCCTCAAATATGCCAGCTCCTATATTAGGCACTTCCATTATATCTTCTATACTGGCAAAAGGGCCATTTTCTTCCCGGTACTGCACAATTGCCCGACCCCTGGTTTCCCCTATTCCACTCAAGGTTTCCAATTCACTCACCGAGGCTCTGTTAATATTCACCATGCCGGTTTCTTCGGGAGCAGTCGACAAATCAATATCTTCACCATTTTTAAGCATTTCAGGCACCAATATCTGTTCACCGTCAATTAAAGGACGGGCAAGATTTATCCGTTCCATATCAGCATCTGGGGTAAAACCACCCGCTTTTAAAATTGCATCATCCACCCGTGAGTCCTCGGGAAGATGATAAACTCCGGGATTGCTCACAGAGCCAACCACATGTACGGTAATAAGCTTTTTTTCTGCATCTACTGTTTCGATGTCTGCAGTTTCAAGATTATCTTCACTGAAGATAATGTCTCCTTCCGCATTATTAGCGGGCACCTCTTCCATTCCCGAAAAAACACCCGTAAATCGCAACACCACTCCCCCAATAAGCAAAACTGCCAGCACAGCAATTAAAATTTTTTCCCGCCTACCCACAACCACTCCACCTGCCGTTTCTTTATTTTATGGCGCCTCTTCTTCTGCTTCTTCTTCTGTTTGTCCCTGCACATCCTTACGCTTGTCTTTTTCTTCACTCAAACTAACACCCTGTACATTTACATTGACACTTTCCACAGCCAAGCCCGTAGTAAACTCTATGTTTTCCCTTACCATGTTTATCAATTGGCGAGATACTTCTGCAATGCTAACACCGTATTCTACTATGATGTAAAGATCAATTTTAACCCGGTTATTTTCTTCTAGATTCACTTTTATGCCCCGCGTCAAATCCTTACGTCCCAGCTTTTCAGCAATGCCTCCCACTATGCCGCCGCTCATGCCGGCAATTCCCGGCACTTCGCCTGCAGTTACACCTACCAGGGTGGCGATTACTTCCGTGGATAAACGGGTGGTATCCACACCATCACCGTTTTCGTTACTTTTAATCACTACTTCGTCCTGCTTCTCTTCCTTTTTTTCTCCATTCATTTTTTATCCTCCTTATCTGTTAATATTCGCCTCTGATCTGTTATTCCTTTTTTTCAAATAACTATTTTGCAGTTTTTAAGCAAACCTCATGACTCTATTACTTGACTACCAGGTTTACCAACTTGCCGGGGACAGCTACCGCCTTAACTATTTCCTTTCCACCTACATACTCCTGCACTTTTGCGTCAGCACGGGCAGCCTCTAAAAGCTCATCCTTGGAAATTTCAGCGGGAGCCATTATCCGGGCTCTTACTTTTCCGTTTACCTGCACAGCAATTTCTACTTCTTCCACCCAGAGGAATTTTTCATCATACCGCGGCCAGGGTAGCAGGTGCACACTATCCGTGTAGCCAAGCTTACGCCAGCATTCTTCCCCCAGGTGAGGCGCAAAGGGGCTAAGCAAAACTACCATGGTTTCCAAGGCTTCCCTTAATGCCTGACGCGAAACTTGCCCCCCGCTCTCTTCCTCATTAACTTTTTTAATATAATCTGTAATTGAGTTAACCATTTCCATAATGGCACTGATGGCCGTATTAAAATTGAACCTTTCTTCAATGTCTGCAGTTACTTTTTTGATGGCAGCATGTACTGCTCGCTGCAGTTCTTTTTCATTTTTGCCGGGAGCAGTAGTATCTTGCTCCCCTTCATTTTCCCGGACTAAGGAGCCGTTTTCTTCAATCAACCGCCACACCCGCCTTAAAAAACGATAACATCCTTCCACTCCCTGTTCATTCCACTCCAGATCTTTCTCCGGCGGAGCTCCGAAAAGAATAAAGAGGCGCCCCGTATCCGCGCCGTAATTCCTGATAATCTCATCGGGGGTAACCACATTTCCCAGGGATTTAGACATTTTGGCCCCGTCCTTATAAACCATGCCCTGGGCTAACAAACGTTTAAAAGGTTCACCGGTATCAATCAAACCGGCATCTGATAATGCTTTGGTAAAAAAACGGGCGTAAAGAAGATGCAGAACCGCATGTTCGATGCCCCCTATATATTGATCCACAGGCATCCAGTAGTTGGCAATTTCCCGGTCAAAAGGAACATTCACATTAAGAGGGTCAGTAAACCGCAAAAAATACCAGGAAGAACACATGAAGGTATCCATGGTATCCGTTTCCCGCTGGGCATTTCCACCACATTCGGGGCAGGTGGTGTGAAGAAAAGAGGAATTTGCCGCAAGGGAAGGGACCCGATCACCGGAAAGCTCCACATCTTCCGGAAGCAAAACCGGCAAATCTTCCTTCGAGACCGGCAATATGCCGCACTGATCACAATAAATAATGGGAATGGGAGCCCCCCAATAACGCTGCCGAGAAATAAGCCAGTCACGAAGACGGTATGAAGTGGTAAACTTACCTTGTTGATTATCTGCCAGGTATTCAGTAATTCTTTTCTTACCTTCCTCAAAATATAACCCATCAAAAGAGCCGGAATTAACCATGTAACCGGGGCCCTCATATGCCCCCTCCATAAGGGAATCATCCAGGCTTTCGTTTTCCCCGGGTTGAATAACTACCCGTATGGGCAGTTCGTACTTGCGGGCAAATTGGAAATCTCTTTCATCATGCGCAGGCACACCCATGACCGCACCTGTTCCATACGCCATTAACACGTAATTGGCCACCAGGATAGGGACTTCTTCGCCATTAATGGGGTTAACGGCATGGCGCCCGGTAAAAAGGCCAATTTTTTCCGTTTCCGCAGAAGTCCTCTCAATCTCACTTTTCCCCTTCGTTTTTTCTACAAATGACAATATCTCTTCTTCCCGGGAAGTCCCTTCTACCAAACGGCCTACCAGGGGATGCTCTGGAGCCAAGACCATGTAAGTTACTCCGTAAAGAGTGTCGGGGCGCGTGGTAAAGGTATGCACTACTTCTCCGGGGAATTCTTTTAAGGGAAAAACGATTTCAGCCCCTTCACTGCGGCCAATCCAGTTCTGCTGCATAATCTTGACCCTTTCCGGCCAATCTTGCAGATCCTCCAGGTCGTCCAGGAGGCGATCCGCATAAGCAGTAATCCGTAAAAACCACTGTTCCAATTCTTTTGGTTCCACATCTTGCCCACATCTCCAGCAAGCTCCTCCTTCCACCTGTTCATTAGCCAACACCGTCTGGCAATCAGCACACCAATTAATAGTGGCTTTACGGCGGTACGCCAATCCCTGTTCATAGAGGAGCAAAAACAACCACTGGGTCCAGCGGTAATAGTCGGGAGCACAGGTGGTTATTTCCCGGTTCCAATCATAACTGAGCCCCAGTTGATTCTGCTGATCTTTCATGTGTTTGATGTTTTCCATGGTCCAGGAAGCAGGGTTTACACCGTGAGCAATGGCGGCGTTCTCCGCCGGCAAGCCAAAAGCATCCCATCCCATGGGATGAAGCACATTATAACCTCGCATCCTTAAAAACCGGGCCAACACGTCTCCGATGGAATAAACCCTCATGTGGCCCATGTGAAGTTTCCCCGAAGGATACGGAAACATTTCCAGGACGTAATACTTGGGGCGTGATTCGTCTTTCGCAGAATGGTAAAAGTCGCTTTCCGCCCAGCATTTTTGCCACTTTGGTTCAATGATTTCAGGCCTGTAATCTTGCATTTAATGATCCCCTCCAAGTTAAAATAAGCCCGTCCCCTCAGGGACGAGCTTTTACCCGCGTTACCACCCTTATTGGTAAAGATAATGGTGGAGCTGGCGGGAGTCGAACCCGCGGCCTCTTCCATGCCAAGGAAGCGCGCTCCCACTGCGCCACAGCCCCATGTAGTTTTTCCTTTACCCTCTTGCCGCCCTTAACGCCGACAGGCGTCGATTGCTAGTGGTCTCTCAAAACTTTCACAATCGATCTTCCGGGACGAGTTCAACAGATCCGCATACCGGTTTGCAGCACCCACCGACTCTCTGGTAAAAGCATTCCTGTCTACTATTTCCCCTCATCAGGCAATTTTATTAGTTTGCATAATAATTATTTTTCCCTTTCACACATGGTTAATTATAGAAACTATAAGCCCTTTTGTCAACAATTAAATCTGATTAAACAAATCCGACAAACACTTGTTGTTAATCTCACTTACAGCGGCACACGCACGATTTCGTTATGCTGCAGGTCAACATGAAGAAGCTCATCTTTTAAAGCTTCCTCCCGACCCAACAAAACTTTAATGGCCTCACTGACTTCCCAAGCACCTAACAATGCAGGCGTCACCGCCGGATTACCCAGTACTATTTCAACCCCCTGACCGGGAAATGAAGCCGCATCATCTGCCGCCTCACTTTTGCCGTAAATGACAGACAAAAGAGGGTTACCGGGCCAAATTACAGCAATTTGTCCGGCATTACCGGCAATTGCCCCATGCACCATTGGTATTTCTAATGACTGGCAGGCAAACTCCAGATCAAAGCGAGTCTGCATATTGTCCAAACAATCAATAGCCAGATGGACATCTTCCAATAATTCCACCAGATCATTATTATCTACAAAGCCGGAATAGGAAATGACCTCTACCGCTCCATTTATAATTTCGACCCTGCGCTTTGTTTCAGCTGTTTTCTGCTGGTGAATATTTAGCTCGTGTGCAACAATCTGACGATTCAAGTTGTTCTCGGAAAAATTGTCACCATCTATCAACAGCATACTTCCCACACCCGAGCGTGCCAACAGTTCCGTCACTATGCCACCCAGCCCGCCCAAGCCAATTACCGCCACCCGGGAAGACAAAAGTTTTATTTGCCCTGTGAGCCCTATAGTCCCCATATTACGCTGATAACGTTCGGGCACTATTTGATGTTCTAAAGCAGAAATCTCGATAGAGCGCAGCGATTCCTCAAATGCCCCGGCAATTTCTGCTGCTTCGGCCATTCCCAGGGAAAGATACTTATCCCCCGCCGGTGTTTCTTTATTCTTAGCAGCCCGGTAAAGAACTTCTTCTAAATTATCTTTGCTCGCCATGACGCTTTCATCAGCCTTCCGCTTTGAGTTAGCTTCCCTGGCATTTTTATATCCCCAAAAACATGTTGAATTTCATATTTCACTCATTATTCAATTTTAACAGAAACAAGAGAACGTAGTTCTCGAAGAGCTTAGGCTACTTAATTAAGGGCTTTCACAAGCCCTCACCCCACAGACAGGGATAGTTGACTTATATATTTTTACCCGTAACTCAAGTAAAAAAACAATTGTGTTTAGAAAAATTAACAGCTACCTCATATTCCCGCTTAGTAATCACCTGTATGTGTAGTTTTCCGAAGTTGTACTAACTAAAGGTGCCTTGCTCCATAACCTTTCCAGGTTGTAAAATTCTCTTTCTGCGGATTGGAATATGTGGATTATGAGCATGCCAAAATCCATTAAAACCCACCTGCCATCATGATAACCTTCCATGTGCAATAAGGGCACTTCTGACTCTTTTAATTTTTCCATAAGGTAATCAGATAAGGTTTGCACATGCTGGGTAGAAGTGCCGGTACAAATGAGAAAATAATCGGCAAGGTAAGTAAGACTGCTCACCTCCAGCAAAACCTGGTCCAATCCTTTTTTATCTTCAACAAAACTTGTAGCCTTTAAGGCTATTTGCCGGGAACCATTATCCCGTTCCTGAACCAAAAAGCGTCACCTCCTTTTATCCCCTTCGGGTGGTCATTATAAGCTCATTTCTAAAAGCCACAGAGTCAGGATGCAGCAAATCACCTTTCTGCAGCACAATTTGCAAGGAATTATCCACCACAACCCTTAAAGCAGCATCCACATCTTTCATGGCCAGATGCCTTAAACTAAGAACTCCCGGATATCTACGTCCTACTTCAATGGCATCTGCAAGATAAATAATTTTTTCCAAGCCATTAAGCCCTGCTGCGCCTGTAGTATGAAATTTAACTGCCCGCAATATCCACTCATCTTTTAACCCTATCTCTTGTTTCAACAAAGCCGCCCCTACCGGAGCATGAAGCAAAGGTGGGGAAAGCCGGGTAATTTCATCGAGTTCCAGGTTCATTGCGCGAGCCTTTTCGCGCAGCTCCTCAGGTGTGAACGCCTTACCGTAATCATGCCATATCCCTGCTACAACAGCTGCTTCTTGATCCAAACCATGAGCACCGGCCAAACGATGAGCCATACTGGCTACACCGAGGCTGTGTCTAAAAAGACGGCGGCCTAATTCTTTCCGCAACATTTCCAAATTTCCATGCTTTTTCATCTATTATCCCCAAAAACGTCCAGAATCACGGTAGTACTTGAAAAAATTCTGTATCTCCCAACCCTTCAACAACAGTAAATCATAAATTAATTTATTCCTGCTTGCTGTGCCATTTGCAATTAATATACATTAATATTAGCAGACAATACTATCACTAAGTTTCTCTTGGCCTTGCTTCGTTTACTACCAGCTGTCTCCCTTCCAGTTCCATTCCGTTGGTTTTTTCTTGCAGGCGTTCTGCATCTTCTTCTTTTACCTCTACAAAGCCGTATCCCTTGGATTTGCCGGTAGCTTTTTCCGTTATAATCCGGCAGGCCACAATTTCTCCATGTTGAGCAAATATTTGCTGCAGTTCTTCCTCTGTAGTTGACCAGGGAATATTACCCACATAAAAAGTCTTAATCACTTAAAAATTTCACCTCCTTGATAACATCCGATTTCCAATATCATCCTTATTATACACCAGCACTCTCGACAAAATAAAACAAATCACTAAACGTAACATTAGCCTAACATCATTTACAAGTTAAAACAAGACAGGAAAACAAACCATCTAATCTGCACCGCTAAAATTCTTTGGCCAAGCAGGCTTATACAAAAGCAAAATTAGTTATTAATGAATATAAAGTTCGTACTTGTATATATAATGTTCCACCGCCTCCGTAGTCAAATATTTGATAGTTTTATTCTCCCGAACCCTTTCCCTGATAAATGTTGAAGATACTGACATGGCAGGGTTTTCCAACAAGTGTATTTTGTTCATTGTTTGTGGGTAATACCCTTCTACTCTTTGGTGAAGCTTTTCCAAGGAATAGCCCGGACGGGAAGCCGCAATAAAAGTACACACATCCAGCAAATCTTCATAATTTTTCCAGGTGAGAATTTCCAACACGGCATCAGTACCGGTAATAAAAAATATATTTGCTTCCTTGCCGAAAAAATCCTTAAAATACTTTATCGTATCTATGGTGTAGGATGGAGTAGTTTTATCAATTTCATAACGGGAAACTTCAAAACGTGAATTGTTAATAACAGCCAACAAAGTCATCATATAGCGATGTTCCGCATCACTGATCCCCTCGACTTTTTTATGGGGAGGAAGTCCCACGGGAATAAATATTACTTTATCCAGATTGAACTGCTGCCAGGCTTCTTCAGCAGTTACCAAGTGGCCAATATGAACAGGATCAAAAGTGCCGCCCATTAAACCGACATTAAAATTAGAGGAACCGTCTTTACGGGTAGATTGTTTTTCAGTTATCATTCGGTTTATTGCTTTCTCCTCCCTCTTAGCCTTTTTCAGGTTTTTGAAGACAAAAGCATCTTTTCCGTGCTGATAAATTTCTCTCCTCATATTAATTAATAATTTTGTAACTATTTAGGCCGTCACAGTTCGCCTCTTATCCTATTTTACTACCACTCTGAGTAGTGTTACATAATTTTTAGCTATCCTCTTCAAAAATAAACTCGTAATCAGCTATCTTAATGGTATCTCCTGTACGAGCACCTTTTTCTTTTAATTTTTCATCCAAGCCAAATCGCCGGCAAGCCCGGTGAAAACGCTGTAATGCTTCTTCATTGTTGAAATCGGTGCGGCCTATCAATTCTTCAATTTTTTCACCACTTACCCGGTATGCTTTCCCTTCTTTTTGAATATGCAGCTCTTCTTTTTTTCTTGCCTGCGGTTTAATTTCAAAGATTTCTTTCTCTTTTTCACTGCTAAATTCCTGCATTTTTTTTGCCCGGCGAAGTTCTTTTATTTTAGCGGATAAATACCAGGTAAGCTGATCTATATTCTCACCGGTAAAAGCAGAAATGCCCATAACTTCCCCCACTATTTCCACATTTTCAGTGCTTTGGAATTCTTCTACCCGGCGGCGCAATTTTTCCAGGTTTTCTGTCGCACCGGGAAGATCCGTTTTGCTTCCAACAACCAACTGCGGCTTTTTAAAGAATTCGGGACTGTAAAAAGAAATTTCTTTATTAAACTGCATAAAAGCTTCGGTAGGTTCCACAGAAGCATTTTCAGAAACATCCACCAGGTGCAAAAGCATTAAATTACGCTCCGCATGCCTTAAAAAAAGATG
>PUKQ01000130.1 GCA_003550565.1 Syntrophomonadaceae bacterium | reverse complement strand
CCCCCGGGGGCAGTTTTCTTTACAAATACCGCAGCCGGTACATTTTTCCTCATCTATGATGGGCAAGCCGTTATCTCCCATAGTCACCGCTTCAAACGGACAAACTTCTGCGCAAGTGCCCAACCCCAAACAACCATACTTACAGGTTTTGAATCCTTCCCATAAATTATGGGCCAGGCGGCAGTCCATATCCCCGCCATAAACGAAACTTTCTGCCGCTTTTTCATTGTCCCCGCCACAGGTTACTACTGCTACCTTCGGCACAGTTTCATACGACTCCACACCCAGAAGGCTACAAATTTTTTCGGCCACTTCTTTGCCGCCGGGGATACATGCAGTGGTTTCACATTCACCACCTACCACTTTGTCCGCAAAGCTGCTGCAACCGGCCAAGCCGCAGGCTCCACAATTTGCTCCGGGCAAAACTTCCTGCACAGCTTCTACCCGTTCATCAACTTCAACGGCAAAAATTTTTGCCGCCACAGCTAACAATACGCCAAATAATATTCCCATTCCTCCCAGGGTAGCTACTGCATAAATAAGCTCCACTCTACCTCACCCCTTATTTTCAATAGAATAAATATCTTAAAGAGCAATTACTCCTTCAAAGCCCATAAAAGCCAGGGAAAGAAGACCGGCAGTTATAAGGGTTACTACCGAACCGCTTATCCCCTTAGGCAAATCCACCAACTCCATGCGTTCCCTGATACCTGCCATTAATATGAGGGCCAGCGCAAAACCAATAGCTGATGCAATGGCAAAAGCCAGGGAAGCTAAAAAAGTAAATTCCTCCGTAACTGCAAGAATGGCAGCACCCATAATCGCACAATTAGTAGTGATAAGGGGAAGGAATATACCCAACCCCTGGTAAAGCGCGGGGCTGAGTTTTCGCATCATTATTTCCACCAATTGGACCAGGGAAGCTATAACCAAAATAAAAGTTACTATCTGTAAATATAACAAATCAAAAGGGTGCAGTATATAGTTATATAATAACCAGGTAACCAGAATAGCCACGGTCATTACGAACAAAACAGCCATACTCATGCCCACTGCAGTTTCCATTCGACGAGAAACTCCCAGAAAAGGGCATATTCCCAAAAATTGATTTAAGACCAGGTTTTCCACAAATATATAAATAAATATTATGGCCATGATCGTTTCGAAACCCATTTAATTATCCCCCCAATATTGCTTAAAATAGATTTTTTATTCTATGCCCAACCTGCGAAAAGCAAGATTGACAAGATATAGAAGTATACCCAAAGCTAAAAAAGCTCCCGGGGGCAAAGCCATTACCCCCATGGGATCAAAAGCCGCTCCCGTAATGTTAATATCGAAGAGCGTTCCATGCCCAAGAATCTCGCGAAACGATGCCAGTAAAACCAAGGCCAGGGTAAAACCAATACCAACACCTACTCCATCAACTAAAGAGCGAGAAATTGGTTTTTTCCCGGCAAAAGCTTCCGCTCTTCCGAGAATCATGCAGTTTACCACGATCAATGGCACAAATATGCCAAGTTGATCATGCAGGTCAGGCTGAAAAGCTGCCAACAGCATATCCACCAGCGTCACAAAAGAAGCTATAATCACTATATAAATAGGTATCCTGATTGTTTTAGGAATAACATTGCGGAAGGCAGAAACTACTACATTAGAGCATATAAGCACCATGGTTGCTGCTACGCCCATTCCCAATCCATTCATGGCAAATCCGGTTACTCCCAATACCGGGCACATACCCAGTAGTAAGCGAAACACCGGGTTCTCTTTTAAAATACCTCTTCCCAGGTCTTGAAGATAAACACTCATTTCTTCACCTCCCCAAATTTTCTGGGCAAAGTATATCTATCAATGATGGGAGTTAAAGCATTCATGAGCAATATGGCAAACATGACTCCCTCGGGATAATTGCCCCAAAGACGGATTAACATGGTCAAAAAACCGCACCCTACGCCAAAAATAACTTTCCCCAGGCCGGTTACCGGCGAAGTAACCATATCGGTTGCCATAAACAAGGCGCCTATCATAACGCCGCCGGCCAAAAGGTGAAAAACACCGGTAAGAAGGGCATTCTCATATATAGCCCCACCAAATAATAGTCCGAATATAAAAACAGTGCCGAGATAACATCCGGGGATACGCCAATCAATATGACCCTTGTAAAAAAGCCAAAAACCACCGATAAGTAAAGCCAAAGCAGAAGTTTCACCCAGCGCGCCCCCTATGTTGCCGATAAAAAGATCCATTAATGCTACATCCGCTAATTCCGCCCCTTCCATCCCTAAAGGCGTGGCTGAAGTTACTACATCAGCAGAAAAATCAAATGGCTTGGGGACAGGAAATACGTCACCGGCAAGATGGGCAGCCCAAGAAACAACCAGAACCGCTCTTCCTACCAGGGCAGGATTAAAAATATTATGCCCGACACCGCCAAACATTTGTTTACCTATAATAATCGCTACTACAGAACCCACTGCGGCTACCCACCAGGGGACAGTAGCCGGTAAAGTCATGGCCAACAACAAACCCGTTACGGCAGCGCTTCCATCACTAAAAATATCTTTTTTGCGCAATAATACCGCTTCAGTAACCATAGCCACCACCATGGCCACTACCATAAGTATTAAAGCCCGATACCCGAACAAAAGCACGGAAACCACGGCAACAGGGAAAAGGGCAATTAAAACATCTATCATGATGCTTCTAATGGTTTCCGGTGTCCTTATGTGAGGTGAAGTGGTGATTACCAGTTTATTCTCCATTGCTCTTTTCTCTCCTATTCTTTAAAATATTGTTAGATTTATTATGAGCGTATTAACCCTGCTTTTTCTGCCGGGCTATAATATCTGCCTTGGCTGCTTTGATCCACTGCGTTAAAGGACGAGAAGCAGGACACACATAAGTGCAGCATCCACACTCTATGCAATCCAGTGCATGGTACTTCTCTGCTTCATTAAATGCTCGCTTTTCACCCATGATGCCTAAAAAATTGGGCATTATATTAATGGGGCAAGCTTCAACACACCGCGCACATCTGATGCAGGGTCCCACCTCCGGAAGCTGAACTTCCTGATCAGTCAAAATCAAAATGCCGGAAGTTCCTTTCACAACGGGAGCATTCGCATCTGGCTGCGCTATGCCCATCATAGGACCCCCGGCAATTATTTTTTGGGCATTGCTGTTAAATCACCCACACTGTCCTATAATTTCCTCAAAAGCAGTACCTATTCTAACTTTTATGTTAGTTGGTTTGCTTACGCCGCCCCCTGTAACCGTTATAATTCTTTCTGTAAGCGGCAAGCCCTCCTGAATAGCCCGGGCAACAGCGGCACTGGTCCCTACATTTTGATTGACCACCCCTACATCAAGAGGAAGCCCCCCCGAAGGCACCTGCCTGCCGGTAATGACCTCAATAAGCATTTTTTCCGCTCCCTGAGGATACTTAGTGGGAAGCGGAAAAACACTTAGTTCCCTTTCGGTCTTAATTGCTTCCTGCATAATTTTAATGGCATCCGGTTTATTCTTTTCTATGCCAATAATGCCCACGGGAGCATTCAAAGCTTTCATAAATGCTTTAAGCCCAAAAATAACATTTTGAGGTTCTTCCAGCATAACCCGATGGTCTGCTGTTAAGTAAGGTTCACATTCAGCTCCGTTAAGAATAACCGTATCAATAGTTTTGCCTTCCGGAGGAGAAAGTTTAACATGAGTAGGAAAAGCAGCTCCCCCCATGCCTACTATTCCTGCTTCCCGAATCAAGGATATAATTTCTTTGCCGGTTAGCTCTTCCAATGACTTGGTGGGAGGGGCAACACTATCGGCTATTGCATCCGAGCCGTCAGATTCAATAACCATTGACTTAACTTTTGCCCCGGTAGGGGCATAACGCATATCAATGGAAGCTATCTTTCCCGAAATGCTGGCATGAATCGGCGCAGAAACAAAACCTTCGCTATCTGCGATTTTTTGTCCGGTTTTAACTTCTTCTCCGACCTCTACCAGAAGTTCGCAGGGAGCTCCGATATGCTGATGAAGAGGTATAATTACCTGTGAAGGTAAATCAGCAACAACTGTCGAAATTTCTGCCGTCATCTCTTTGTGGTAAGACGGGTGAATTCCACCTTTAAATGATTTCGCACTCATCTATTACTTCACTCCTTACCCATATTTTTACAGAATCAGCTATCTTAACTATTTACCCACAAAGTACATATTAAAAGCATTTTTCTCTTAAACATTATGATTTCTTCGTCATAAAAATACAAAAACCTTCTACAATCTTATTTTAGCAATATATTTACTGTTAGAAATATTCCGTAAATATAGCAAATTGCCTCTATCATATAAAAAAGGGTGGAGCTAAGGATAACTCCACCCTTCCATATAAAACAGTTTTTAATTAGGCAATTTTTTACTCAAGCTCTAGCTCGAAGTCTTCTTCAATAGGATCCTCTTCAATTTCGGGCTCATCCATAGGTTCTTCTTCTACCGGGTCTTCCATGGGCTCATCCATAGGTTCTTCTTCTACCGGGTCTTCCATGGGATCATCCATGGGATCCATAGGATCTTCTTCCACCTCACAACCGACAGCAGCCAGGGAGAACACCATCATTACAGCTACCAACAAGAGCCCCCATTTTCTCAATGCTTTCATAATAAATTTTCCTCCTTTCTTTTAATAAGTTTTACTTAACTTATTAATTACTTTCTAATATATAATACTTAAAAACTCTTTGTCAAATGTAATAACTGCTTTTACAATTAAATATTTTTAAAAATAATATTATATTATATTAAAAATTGCCGGGCTTCACTTACAGTATAGAAGGAACCTGTAACCAGGACCAGGTCGCTTTTAGCAGCCATTTCAAGAGCTCTTGTTAAGGCATTTTTTATATCCGGCACCGCATAAATGGTCGCATCGCTTAATTCGGAGGCCAATTCTTTTAAATAGCGCGGAGAAGCTGCACGGGGAAGCCCCGGGCGTGTAAAAATGAGTGTGTTGGCTGCAGGGACAATGTTTTGCATCATTTCCCGGATATTTTTATCTTGCATAATACCCATTACCAATATAAGATTCCCATATGAAAAAAATTCCTGCATCGCTTGGCTAAGCTCTTTAATCGCAGCCGGATTATGAGCTCCGTCTAAAACCACCAGCGGTTTTTCTCGCAAAACCTCTAAGCGGCCCGGCCAGGTAAAATTTTGCCATGTTTTTTGCAAAACATTTTTTTCACAGGACAATCCCATACTTTGTTCTACATGTTCCAGAGCAGCCAGTGATACGGCGGCATTCTGCACCTGATATCTCCCTTTCAGGGGAAGGAAAAGATCATCCCATTCTTTATTTAATCCCCGGTAACTAAATACCTGTCCTCCCGAGACTTTTTTTCTATGGTCATAATTAATAATGGAAATTTTATTGGTTGCCGATTCTTTGCTTTCTTGAAGTAAAAAACGGCGGTAGTTTTTCTGTTCCTCCTTCTTTTCATTGACCACACAGTAAGCCAAAGCATTCTTTTGGGCAGCAGCCCGGAAAAGAACTTCTCTAACTGCATAATCTTCGGCAGCCGTTATAAGCGGCACTCCTTCTTTTATGATCCCGGCTTTCTCACCGGCTACTTCTTCAACAGAATCACCCAAAACTGAAGTATGATCCATACTTACATTTGTTATTACCGAAACAAGAGGGGAAACAATGTTTGTGGCATCAAGACGGCCTCCCAGGCCAACTTCTAAAACCACCAGGTCAGGTTTTTTAGCCGCGTAATAGTCCATGGCCAAAGCAGTAACCACTTCAAATTCCGTGGGATGCCCCAGATGAGGTATCTCAGCTATTTCTTCCACCAAAGGGCGAATTTTTTGCACATGTTCTACAAGATCAACAGGGGAAATATCTTCACCATTTAAAGAAATGCGGTTATTAAAATTTACCAGGTAGGGAGAAGTATAAAGGCCTACTCTACAACCACAAGCCCTCAAGGCCACTTCCAATAAAGCAGCGGTAGTGCCTTTACCATTAGTGCCCCCGATATGCACAAAATTTAAGCGATGGTGCGGATTGCCCAGGCGGTCCATAAGCACATTCATCCGCTCCAAGCCGGGGTTAACCCCAAAGCGGCCTATACTGTGAATCCAAGCAATAGCTTCATCAAAGGTCACCCATTATCCTCCTGCTAAAACATTTTCTCCAGTTCCTGCAAACGCTCTTTCAGTTTTTCATACTTGGCCAACGCTTCTTCATACTGCCCCTTGACCTTGGAAATTACCTCTTGTGGAGCTTTCTCTAAGAAATCCTGGTTATCCAGCTTGTGTTTATTCTTTTGCATTTCCTGACCTGCGGTTGCCATTTCCTTTTTTAGCCTTTCTATTTCTTCTTCTAAATTAATAACTTCTGCCAGCGGCAAATAAATTTCTACTTCTTCCCCTATAATTGCAGTTAAGGCTTGAGCTGGCTTGGTTGCGTCAGGATCAACAGTAAGCTCGGAAATCCCCCCCTGCGAACTTATACACGGCATTTCTTCCTGTAAAATGTGTTCCACCCGGTAAAGGGGCCTCAAAATAACCGGCGCCTTTTGAGAAGGAGGCAAATTTACCTGGCTGCGCAAGTTGCGAATACCATGGACAATCTCCTGAATCAATTCCATTTCTGCCGCTTCTCCGGCAAATTCCAGGTCAGGATTGTATTCGGGCCAAATAGCGGCGACCAAGGTTTCTTCATCTTGCCGCCCCCCTAAAGGTAAATACTGCCATATTTCTTCGGTAATAAACGGCATAAATGGATGCAAAAGACGCAGTGTGCCATCAAGAATATAAACCAAAAGGTCCAGTTTAAATTGGTGCTTGCCGGCTTCATTGCTCGCTTCCGGTTCCTCTTTATAAATATGTAGTTTGCTAAACTCTACATACCAATCGCAATAATCATGCCAGAGAAATTCGTAAATTTTACGGGCAGCTTCGCCAAGTTCAAAATAATTCAATGCGGAATTAACCTCTTTGACTGTGCGGTTAAACCTATGCAATATCCACCTGTCTACCCGCTCTAATTCTTCATAATTTGTAGCAGGATTAATATTTCCGTAACTTTTTTCTTCTTTTAAATTCATGAGCACAAAACGGGAAACATTCCATATTTTATTGGCAAAATTACGGCTGGCTTCCACGCTTTCTTGGCGAAAACGCTGGTCATTGCCAGGCGCTTGGCCTGTAATAAGGGTAAATCGCAGGGTATCGGCGCCGTATTGATCTATAAAATCAATGGGGTCTATCCCGTTACCCAAAGATTTGCTCATTTTACGCCCTAAAGCATCCCGCACCAATCCATGGATATAAACCGTGTAAAAAGGAACTTCTTGCATAAACTCCAGCGACATCACAATCATTCGAGCCACCCAAAAATAAATAATATCATAGCCGGTTACCAGTACATCTGTAGGAAAATAACTGTGGAGATCCGCGGTTTTATCGGGCCAACCCATAGTAGAAAAGGGCCATAAAGCCGAACTAAACCAGGTATCCAAAACATCAGGATCCTGAGTGAGCTCTTCAGCACCGCAATGGGAGCATAACAATGGTTCTTGATAATCAACAATGGTTTCACCACATGCACAATACCAGGCCGGAATGCGATGCCCCCACCAAATTTGACGGGAAATACACCAGTCCTTTATATTATCCATCCATTGGAGGTAAACGTTAGCAAAACGCTCGGGTACAAACCTTACATTTCCTTCCCGGACGGCAGCGGAAGCAGGGATAGCCAGAGGTTCCATTTTCACAAACCACTGCCGGGAAATAATTGGTTCTACTACGGTGTTGCATCGCTGACAACGGCCGGGAGCATGGGAGTATTCTTCTATTTTTTCCACCAAGCCCCGGGCATGTAAATCTTCTACCACCAAGCGTCTGCACTCCCAGCGTTCAAGGCCTTCATAAGAACCGGCAGAAGATGTCATAAATGCATCATTCCCGATTACCTGTATTACATCCAGGTTATGGCGGAAGCCGATCTCCCGGTCATTAGGATCATGGCCGGGAGTAACCTTCACAGCCCCGGTGCCAAAAGAAGGATCTACATACTCATCAGCAATAACAGGTATTTCGCGCTCCATTAAAGGGAGGGTAACTTTTTTTCCGATAAGATGCCGATAGCGATCATCCTCGGGGTGCACAGCTACAGCTGTATCACCCAGCATGGTTTCCGGTCGCGTGGTAGCCACTATCAAGGAATCTTCTTTACCTGCCACCGGGTAGCTAATATAAGTAAGAGTAGAATTTTCCTCTGCATGCTCAACTTCAATATCCGAAAGAGCAGTATGGCAGCTGGGGCACCAATTAATCATGTAGTCACCCCGGTAAATAAGCCCCTTCCGGTAAAGAGAAACAAAAACTTCCCTCACAGCCCTTGAACATCCTTCGTCCAGCGTAAATCTTTCCCGGGACCAGTCACATGACACTCCCAATTTCTGTAATTGCTCTGTTATACGGTGATGGTACCTATCTTTCCATTCCCAGGCCTTCTCTAAAAAAGCTTCTCTCCCCAAATCATGTTTATCTACGCCTTCTTCTCTTATATGCTCTTCCACTTTTATTTGAGTAGCAATACCGGCATGGTCGGTGCCCGGCAACCAAAGCGTATCCCACTGCTGCATTCTTTTCCAGCGAATAAGAACATCCTGCAAAGTATTATCAAGAGCATGTCCCATGTGGAGGGTCCCGGTTACATTGGGGGGAGGAATCACTATAGAAAAACTTTCATGGGGCTCTAAATTAACAGCACGAAAACAATCCCTTTCCAACCAAAGCGAATATATTTTATCTTCTACCTGCCGGGGATTATAAACCGGGTCTAATTTATTAGTTTTCATAATCTTTTATCACCTCATTAAACTCCGTGCCTCTTTTTACATGTTTTAAAAATATACTTTAAAATTGTGAAAACTTTTCTCGGGCAAATATAACTTAATTGCCACATAGAAGTCTATTAGTTTGTCCATTCCACTACTTTAACATGTAAAGAAATTAAATATGCTTCATGATTAAAATATTATTATTTAGCGCCTTAAAAGTCAACTTTATTAATGCCTTACCCGGGTTTTCACCTTTGTGAAAAACTTCCTAAATCTCCTTATATAAATTTAATTAAGTTAGATACCGGGAAAATAGTGAAGGAACAAAAGCCGAACCTCTAATGTAAAGTGATAAATACAAGCTAAGAATGAGTCTGCTTTGAGGAGAAAATATTATAAAAAAATTACTTCAAAATTATGAAATACATATTACAAAAATTACTACTAAAAAACTAAATTTTGATGATAAAATGGTCTGAAAGCCAGGTGGCTTATGAAAGTGCAGTTAAATACGCAAAACAACTTTATAAAAAATATTTTTAAACTTGTTGACACCTCAAGTACAATTATTATACTATTTAATATATTTAAGAAGGTAATAGTTAATTAATGGGGAAAAAGTAGGTATCCATGCTGAAATTTATAAGGATCTATAAGTTTAATTATTATATACAGCTCATCAGGTAGTAAAGGAAGGAGGACAAGCTCTTATGATTTTAGGGTTCTTAATGAGCCTGCTTACATTTATAACTACTATATCTCCAATTCCGATAGCACTTAATTCGGCACCGCCGACTTTTTCTATTAACACGGTGGTGCTGATCGGGATATTTTTACTTATTTCATGGATTGTAAGGGTTATCATTTACAAAGATGTTACCAAAAGGCAGAAAGAAAAAATGGAATTAGAAGAAAAAGAAAGAGAAAGAGACAAAGACGAATACTATTAAATAACGAATCCTAACAAATAAAGACAAAATAATTCAGATATACAAGAAGGTTTAAAGTAATTAACATAAGAACTTGCTAATTGAATATTTAATAAACACCACAATAAATAATATGGAATAAAAGGGAGGAAGCATAAGTGTCAGGATATATTAAAGTTTGGGCCATGATGATAACTAATTTTTTGTTTTCTATTTCCGTCATTATTTTTGTTTTTGCCTATGGTTTTTTGGGGGCTATGGGTGAAGGAAAATTAAATATCCTTTTTATGGAAACATTTGGAGAAGCCAAGATAGGTGAAGTATTAATGCAAGGCGTTATGCCGGAAGCTTTGATAACCACTCTGCTTTGGTTTTCAGTTTTCGTTTTTATTGTCTGCCTCATACTACATTTTTTCATAGAGACCAAAATAAAAGTGCTTTTGTTTCCGGGTTCACTGTGCTTTCTCAGCGTATTTTTTATCCAGGCAACAACATTTATTATAAATAGTTTCATACCTACGGGCATCCCGGAAGTAACCCGAGAATTTTTGGGCAATTTTTTTGGGCATATTAATCAGGCCAGTTTAATTATAGGAGGCATTGGCATGATTTTGCTGATTGTTTCCTGTTTTAATATTTACCTGGTAAATAAAAATTCCAAACTATAATAAGACCCGGCAGTCATTTTTCCCTGCAATTATAATAACACCCGGCTGCACTTTTCCCCCTATTATATACTGATTTACTGTGTGGAAGAGATATCTG
>PUKQ01000142.1 GCA_003550565.1 Syntrophomonadaceae bacterium | reverse complement strand
GGCGGAATTCTTCTTCACCGCCAGCCATGGTGACCGCCACTTTATAGATGTTTTCACAGCTTTCGCGGTTAAACGACCAGGCAGCAATAGGCTTGGCGGTGTTGGTAATAAGCTCCACAAACTCATAAAGGTCCGCCAAATTGCGATGCGTGTCGCTGATGGACCCCAGCCCCTCCACAAAGAGGATATTTTCCAGGGCGTCGCACACCCGGGCCACGTTTGCTGCATCTTCCCGCTTAAAATGCCTTCGCTCCTCCGTATAGGGATCAATATAGTTAGGCATACTGGGGCCGGTTCCGGGATAAACCTCGTTCCGGCGCAGCCGCAGTAAACCCGATCCGTCCCAGTGATGGACCACAAAATTATCCGGCACCAGCGAAATAGCCTCTTTCACCAGAAATGGAGGGATATAGACCCTGGACCCGTCCACCTGGGCCCCGGCATCCTGCAGCATTTGGCGGGCTTCCTCATGGTATACATCCACCCCCGTGCGCTGCATAACCTCCAGAATATTGTGGTAGATGGCTTCGCACTGGTCTTCGGATAAAATTTGAAACTGCGTAGTGACATTGGTCTTTACATTTGTTCTCAATGCTTTTCCTCCTTCTATCTTTAGTCTTAAAAAAATTGCCGCAGACGCATTTTTCTATTTTGATTGCACTTGTTTATCTTATAATCTCTCTTAATTTATTTCAAACAGCGAGAATGATGATAATACCTTTAATAATTCCATCTTTTGAAATAATTTCGCATTAGAGAACCAGTTCACAAATCATCTAGTTATAGCTGTATATATCGGTACTAGTTGCACCTTGCCCCGGGCAAAATATAAAGATATACTTATAAGCAGTAATAAGGGGAGGCCATATTTATACGGCATCTATAATATACCATATAACATATAAAAAATACTATACAAGTAAGAGCTTAAAATCTAAATAAATTTCAATAACACAAACAAAATACTTGCTCATAATACTTGCTAAAGCAAAATATGTAATATTATATGTTATATTATATAAGGATAAAGGCGGCGAGACGGCATCAAATAAACTTAAAAAAACATACCCGATTTAAAATAGTTTCCTACCAACTTAGGCATCGCAAGATTTAAGGCAAAAACAAACACCACGCTAAAAAATATTTAAGGAGGTTGTATCTGAATGAAAATTCTGGTTAGTGACCCTTTACCTTCTGAAGGGATAGAAATGCTTAAAGAAAAGGCAGAAGTGACAGAATATAATTGTAAAGATCCGTTAGAGCTGGAATCTATCATCGGCGATTATGACGCTCTCATCGTGCGCAGCGGCACCCAGGTTACCCCGGAAGTTATCGAGGCCGGCAAGAAATTAAAAGTTATCGGACGGGCAGGAGTTGGCGTAGATAACATTGACGTTGATAAAGCCACCGAAAAAGGGATAGTAGTTATTAATACCCCCGAGGGAAATACCATCTCCGCAGCGGAGCATACCATTGCCCTTATCACTTCCCTGGCCCGCAATATACCCAACGCCCACCATTCCACCAGGTCAGGCTCATGGGAAAGAAGTAAATTCCTGGGGGTAGAGCTTTACAAGAAGAGTCTCGGCATACTGGGGTTGGGGCGAATTGGCAGGGAGGTAGCCCGCCGGGCGCGGGCTATGGGAATGTACGTCCTGGCTTATGACCCTTACGTTTCTCCGGAACAGGGTAAAAAAATGGGCCTGGAAATTGTCGGACTAAACAACCTCTTACAGGAAGCCGACTTTCTCACCCTGCACTTGCCCGACATACCTTCCACCCACCATCTCATAGACGAAGTGAAAATTGAGATTATGAAACCCGGTGTCTATATCGTAAACTGCGCCCGGGGAGGGTTGATTAAGGAAGAGGCACTTTGCAAAGGCCTGCAGGAAGGAAAAATAGCAGGGGCGGCCATCGATGTTTTCGAAACTGAACCTCCGGAAAATTGCCCCCTGCTGGAAATGGATAACGTGATAGTTACTCCCCACCTGGGCGCCTCAACCGCAGAAGCCCAAAACAATGTGGCTATCCAGGCTGCAGAACAGGTCCTTACCGCTCTGGAAGGTGGCTCCGTTTGCTACGCGGTAAACGTGCCCGCTGAAATGCCGGAATCAACGTCAGAGATCAAGCCTTACCAACCCCTTATGGAGCTGCTGGGCAGTTTCTACATGCAGTTTTTCGGGGGTCCCATCGATGAAGTGGAAATAAAATACAGCGGAGAAATTGCCGAAAAGAAACTTTCTCCCCTTACTACTTCCTGCCTTACCGGAATGCTGCAAGTTTTTATGGGAGATCAGGTCAATCATGTAAACGCTCCCTTGCTGGCTCAAAACCGGGGCATAAAGTTTAAAGAAGTATACACGAGCAGCATTGATAACTTCACCAACCTGGTAACACTGACCGTTAAATCCGGC
The DNA here is from genome assembly GCA_003550565.1 of Syntrophomonadaceae bacterium. Taxonomy (GTDB): domain Bacteria; phylum Bacillota; class Dethiobacteria; order DTU022; family PWGO01; genus B1SED10-75. The sequence continues at coordinate 8,300 of PUKQ01000142.1, read as the reverse complement.
GGAGGCGTAAATACCCTCTCCGGAACCGTTTTCAGCCAGGATGACATCCGCATCGTGCAAATAAACGATTATGAGATAGAAGTGCTACCTTCCTCACATATACTCCTCTGCACTTACAAAGACCAGCCGGGAGTTATCGCCCGCTTAACTACCTCCCTGGGGGAAGAAGAAATAAATATAGCCGGCATGCAAGTAGGCAGAAAAAATGCAGGCGGAGAAGCTCTCATGGTCCTGCAGATTGATGACCCACTCTCCAAGCGGGTTCAAGACAGGATCAAAAGCATCGACCAAATTAACTGCGTTTATTACGTGGAACCCTGGTTAAAGAAAAACATCCTGCATAACAGAAAAGAAGAACCAGTAGGCAAATAGGTAGCCCCATACATTAATAAGTTAACCAAATCAACACTGCGTGCTCATTGGTTAACTTATTTAAAAAAAAGCTCCTGACTAACAAAAATAACACTGTGTGCTGAAGAGTTTTAATAAGTTAACGAATTCAACGCTGTGTGCTGAAAAGTTAACTTATTATGCTTTGTAGATGCCTTTGATGAGGACCAGGGGGGTGCCGGCATCGGCGGAACCGCTGATGAGGTCGGCCAGGCTGGCCAGCACATCTTCCATGCGCCGGGGGGTGGTTCCTTCGGCGCTGATATGATCCTGAGCCCTTTTTGCCGTGGATTCCTCTTTCAGCATCTGCTCAATTTCCGCTTCCGATTTTCCCTTATCATGGTGCACATCCACCAGGTACTTATACTTAACCCCTTCCCGGAACGCCTCCTTGACACCGGGGGTTGCGCCGAAGGCGGGGTAAGGGTCGGCAAGCTCATATATGTTGCTGCTGGGATCTTTGTAAGCGCCGTCACCGTTAACAATGATTTCTACCTTTTTGCCCGTCTCCGCTTTTACTTTTTCCTGCAACCGGAGAGCAAAATTATCCGCCCCGCAGGGAGCAAGCTTGAGCCTATTCCGGCTGGACATATTGCTTCCCAACAGCCCGCATTCCGACCATGACCTCCCACTGCCGTCATCTTCATTAAAAATATCCTGCAGGGTAATACATTTCCGGAGACGGGAAGAAATGAGCTCGCAGTGCTTTTTCCTGGTATGAATATCCGCTACCACCACGCCGTCGGGGTTGTAGTCCAAAATCTTCAGGGGGTCGTTACACATCAGGATTACCGGGCGCGCGCCGTTCTCGGTGATAATATCTTTATAAAGCCGCACGTAATCCACACCGGTAATGGGGTGGGCAAAACTATTTTTAAGCTCATGGGCATTGATGCAGCCGCCGCAGGAACCGTTGATTTCGTCGGCAAGTTCCTCCGAAACGATCTGGTTGCCCACTTCATCACGGGGAAAAGAAAGCTGAACTATGACTTCACCGCCGGGCACTGCCCGGGCAATGCTTTCCATGACGAGGGAAAAGCGGTTCCGGCTGGCGATGGGAAAGAGGACGCCCACCTTTTTGCCGGCTCCCAACTGCAGTTTAGTTTCTATTTCCGAAGCGGTTTCCGCCGTAGTCACATAATTATTTTGGGAACGAGCCACCACGGATTCGGTTACACAGAGAACATCGTTATCCGCCAGCAGCCCATCCCTATTTACCTCGCGGACGCACTCCATAATGAGTTCTCGGAGGTCACTGCCCGGCAAAACCACGCCGATTTTAAGCCCGAAAGCTGAAGCGCCCACATAATCGGGTATATGCATATAGTTTTCCTCCTTAGTTATGCCCTTTGCGGGCCCCCTCTTTCGGAAGGGGATAGGGGGAAAAGGCTTCTTTCATCTTGTTCAAGTAATCCGTTTTCCCAATGAATTATGTTATCTTATTTGGCGCCTCAATGCAAGTAAAAAAATGTTTGGCACGTAGTAAACATTGCACACCACTAAAATCGCCTCAATCAGGTCCCAAAATCAACAGCGGGCAAAATGCCACACAGTTCCTTAAGGTAGCCGAAATAAAAATTTTTACGCTCCGGTCTCCCTGTTTTGCTAAATTGTATATTGTATGTGCAGCAGAGAGCGATTCCATCGTTTCCCTTCGGACCTGCAATAAAACCCTTCGCCTTCATGAATGTTCGAATCATTCCCATAGCACAGCTTTCTCTAGCCAGGTCTTTTCCCGGCCCGAGCAGTTACTGAGTTATTGAATTCACGATAACCCGCCGATTAATAACGGTAGTGTTCGGACTTGAACGGCCCCTCCTTGGGAATGCCCACATAGGCAGACTGATCATCATCCATGGCCGTTAAGCGGGCGCCCAGTTTGGCCAAATGCAGGCGAGCCACTTCCTCGTCCAGTTCTTTGGAAAGGCGGTAAACACCGATATCCTTGGGCTCGGTCCAGAGGTCAATTTGAGCCAACACCTGGTTGGTGAAACTGCTGGACATGACAAAGCTGGGATGGCCCGTGGCGCAGCCCAAATTAACCAGGCGTCCTTCCGCCAGCAGGTAGATGGAATTGCCGCCGGGAAAGGTATACATATCCACCTGGGGCTTGATATTGGTATGGGTGACTTCCTTCATTTCGTTGAGGGCATCCACCTGGATTTCGTTATCAAAATGGCCGATATTGCAAACGATGGCCTGATCCTTCATCTGCGACATGTGCTCGGTGGTGATGACGTCCTTGTTGCCCGTGGCCGTCACATAAATATCCGCATGGGGAAGGGCATCTTCCACGGTAACCACCCGGTAGCCTTCCATATATGCCTGCAGGGCGCAGATGGGGTCCACCTCGGTCACCCACACCTGGGCTTTGTGCGCCGCCAGTGCTTCCGCGCTGCCCTTGCCCACATCGCCGTAGCCGCATACCAGGGCAACTTTGCCGGCAATCATCACATCAGTGGCGCGTTTGATGCCGTCCACCAGAGACTCGCGACAGCCGTAAATGTTATCGAACTTGCTCTTGGTGATGGAGTCGTTTACATTGATGGCGGGAATCAACAGTTCACCGGATTCTTCCATCTGGTAGAGGCGGTTCACCCCGGTGGTGGTTTCCTCGGATACACCCTTACAATCCTTCACCGCCCGATGCCAAAATTGGGAATCCTCCTTTTGGGCTTCTTTTAAAGTCTTGTTTACTATTTGCAGCTCTTTGTTGTCCGTGGGCTCATCCAGGATGGAGGGATTACCCTCGGCCTGGTAACCGCGGTGCAGCATCAAAGTGGCGTCTCCCCCATCGTCTACAATAAGCTGAGGTCCTTTACCGCCGGGGAAAGTTAGGGCCTGTTTGGTGCACCACCAGTACTCTTCCAGGGTCTCGCCCTTCCAGGCAAACACGGGAACGCCGGCAGCAGCGATTGCCGCGGCGGCATGGTCCTGGGTGGAGAAAATGTTGCAGGAAGCCCAGCGCACCTCGGCGCCCAGCGCGGTGAGAGTTTCAATCAAAACGGCAGTTTGGATGGTCATATGTAAACTTCCCGTTATGCGAACTCCCTGCAGTGGCTTGTCTTTGCCGTATTTTTCCCGTGTGGAAATAAGCCCGGGCATTTCATGCTCGGCGATATTTATTTCTTTGCGCCCCCATTCGGCCAGGTTAATATCCTTTACCTTATAATCTTCGTTTCCGGTCATGCTCATTCTTAAAATCACTCCTTGTAGTTTATTTTCCAATATTATCTTTCACATTCTTATCTTTCACATTCCCCAAAGCAAATTTCCAAAACCATTTAGAGGTCAATCTGCCAAAAATAAATATTAGGGGGAAAGCATATTTCCGATTTTATCCCAGGAATCCGGAGGCAGTTTGGGGCCTATGCACTGCACTACCTCGGCACCCAGCGCCGCTCCCAGGTGGCCGCATTCCTCCAGGGAAGAGCCCCTTAAGTAGCCGTACAAGAATCCTGCTGCCCACAAATCGCCGGCACCGGTGGTATCCAGCACATTGTCCACGGTTTGGGCATCCACCCGGCACTGCCGGCCGCCGCAACTGAGCAGCGAGCCTTCGGCACCGAGTTTGACCGCTACATTGTCGCAAACTTCCGCAAACCGTCGCAGGGCATTTTGGGGATCTCCGTCGCCGCAAAATTGCTCCGCCTCTTCCTCGTTGGCGAACACAAAATCCACATAATCCCGCAACAGGCGGGTGGCATCCTGCCCCATGGCTTTTACCACTTCGAAAGAACCAAGATCCACGCTTACTGTGCAACCGGCGGACCTGGCGCAGTGCAGCGCCTTTTCAAAAAGTTCCGGACTGTTGAAAAAGAGATAGCCCTCCAGGTGAGCGTGCTGATAAGATTCAAAATCCTGCTTTTCTATCTCCCCCGGTTCCAGGAGCGCCGCCGCGCCCAGGTCGGTGCGCATGGTGCGCTGCGAATCGGGGGTGACCAGGCTCAGACAGCGGGCGGTGGGAGTTTCATCGGTAAACTTGAAGCGGGAAGTATCTCCCCCCAGTTCGCGGAAAGTCTGCTGATAAAACTCACCCGCCTCGTCCCGGCGGATCTTACCGATCATGGCTGCCTCGGCACCCAGGCGGGCCATGGCAAAAACAGTGTTTGCCGCCGAACCGCCGGGGACTTTCTCTATCTCGGCGCTGCCCAGTTTGCCGAGCAAACCCTCCATCTCATGGGGGGAAACCAGCACCATGCCTCCCTTTTCGCCGGGTATGGATTCCACAAAAGATTCATCCACGCGCGCCAGCAAATCCACGATAGGGTTTCCCACTCCAATAACCCTGATAGACTTAGAATTTACCATGATATATTTTTCACTCCTTACCCATTAAGAGGTTAATTTTTCTTATTTCTTACCAGTGAGGTGGAGGTTATATCCCATTTCGCTTTAGCAGAGGTAAGACCCTTCTACACTAAATCGAGGGAGACGCTCCCCACCTATGCGGGGGGTAAAATACCCCCTCACCTCAAGTTAACACACTGCGTACTATGATTAGAAACTATGAATAAGTTAACAAGTTAACACACAGCGTAACAAAATCTGAAATACCCCCTCACCTTACTCCCCTCCCGCCAGCAAGTTAACACACAGCGTACCAGGGTTGAAATTATAAATAAGTTAACAAGTTAACACACAGTGTTACCAAGTTCGATAAATAAGTTAACAAGTTAACACACAGCGTAACAAAATACTAGCGCTTTACGGTGGAGAAGAGGCCCCAGCCAATCTTGCCCTCGGAGGCCCTATCTACCCAAAATTTAAGCGCTTCCAGGGTTTTTTCTACCATTTCGGCGGGGATCTTCTTTTCTTTTACCAGGTAGTCCTTCTTTCCCTTGAGGTTGTCGTGCACGGACTGGTAGGACTTGGCAAGGTTGCTGCTGCCCAGGTCCTGGATTTCCTCTATCTCGAAGCCCGCCTTGGGCAATTCTTCCTTGTACCTATCGAAAGTGCCCAGATAAGGCACCTGGATGCGGGCGTAAACTATTTCCGCCTCTTCGCGGGTCAGGCCCGGCAGCTCCAGTATGTCGGTGAAAACGAACTGTCCGCCTTTTTTCAGCACCCGGGCGCACTCCCGCAACATTTTCGCCTCATCGGGACTGTGCAGCATGGAATCCTGGCTGACTATGAGGTCAAATGACTCGTCTTTAAAGGGCATATCATGAAAATCACCGTCGATGACTTCGATACGGTCATCCAAGCCCTCCTTACGGTTTTTCTCCCGGGCGTACTCGTTTTCTTTCTCGGAAATGTTTAAGCCGTAGACCTTTTCCACTGCAGTATGGGCGGCAATATAACGGGGAAGCCCGCAGAAGCCGCTGCCGATATCCAGCAGAATGTCTCCCTGCTTAACTTTGAGCTTGCCCACCAGGTTTTCGTTGGCCCTCTGGGCCGCCTCGTAGAAATCATCGGTGTGGTCAAAAATACCCATGTGGTGGTTCTCACCGCCCCAGCATTCCTTGTAAAGCTCATTAGCCAGACTGTCGTAGTATCCTTTAGTTATTTCCGCATTAGATTTGTCAGTCATTAAAAATCTTCCTCCTTTTTCTCAAAGCTGACTGCTAAACATTATTTTAATCTGATTGCCCCGCTCTGTCAAAGCAAATGATGCATGCTGATAAACCCTATTATTTGCCCTGCCGGGAATACCCCTAAAGAGCCGGCGCATAATTGAGAATAACTCTTTATATCTACATAAACAGAGCTTAGCCTCAACTCTGCTTGCAGAAAAGGGCGCGCATATAATAAAAGCGCGCCCTCCGGCCTTGAAAAAGAACTTATTTTTCCAGGGCAGATGACCATAAGTCCCTTCTCACTCCTGCCTTTAGTAATTCATTCTTCTCATTCTTTTCATTCTTCAACGGGGAAAGTGTCGATTATTTCCACCACATGGCGGAGGATTTGAATGGCATCGTCAACACTTAAAGCACCCGTTCCGGTTACATCACCGGCTTCCAGCTGCCAGTCTTTAAGGTCTATAAGGCCCACTATGCCGCGGAGAACCATGACTGCATCATTTACAGTAACTTTCCTGTCCCCGTCCACATCGCCGTAGACTATTTCCGCCTCCGGCAGTATCACTTTTTCCGGAAGATATAGATTGTCTTCATGTCCCACACCGAGCTGGCCGTAGTTATTTAATCCAAAGGAGTAAAGGGTTTGGTCACCCATGCCCACCAGGGAGTGGCTGGAGGCAGAAACTACGCTTGCTTTTGAGGGCATGGCTTCTATTTTCCGGGGCGACAGCTCCCTTCCTATTTCAGATGCCCCTTCACAGTATTCGCCTTCCAAGGGGTCGCATATGCCGCAATCCCCGTTCTCGGGATCATAGTCTTCGCACGGTTCCTTTTCACCCACTCCCAGCTGCCCAAAATTATTCCGGCCGAACGAATAAGCAGTGCCGTCATCTTCAACCACCAGGGAATGTTCTTTTCCGGCAGATATGGAAATCATATTTCTGCCTTCCAGTTCTTCCACAAGCCTGGGCACCGATTCATTGCGTGAAGAATCGTGACCCAGGCGCCCGTACATGCCGTAGCCGAATGAATAAATTTCGCCGTTCTCCAAAAGAACCAGGGAATGTTCCTCACCGGCAGAAAGCTTTTTCACCCCTACATCTGCGGGCAAGCCATCTGCGCCGCGGGAGATTTTGGTGGGAACTTCTTTATTATTGCTGTGGCCGAGACCGAGTTGAAAGTTATCATTGCAGCCGAAGGAGTAGAGGTCGCCGTTTTCCAAAAGAACAAGGGAATGGTCTCCTCCGGCAGCAACCGCTACCGCGTCCATATGGGCGGGAAGGCCCTCGCCACCTTCACCTTCGCGGGGAATTTTTTGGGGGCTATTGCGTTCGGAGCTATGCCCCAAACCCAGCTGCCCATCGTCGTTATCCCCGAAAGAATAAACATCACCGTTATCCAGGACAATCAAAGAATGGCTTCCGCCGGCGGCAATCCCCACCGCGTCCGCATCAGCGGGGAGGTTTGTTTCAATCCGGAGGGGAACATTTTCGACATCACCGAAAGAGCCGTGGCCCAGCTCGCCGTCATTTCCATATCCAAATGAATAAACATCGCCGTTCTCCAGAAGCACCAGGGAATGCGAACTGCCGGCGCATATATCCACAGCATTAATGGCATGGGGCAACCCCTCTCCGTCCTCCCCATCGCGGGGTATTTTTACGGCTTCATCCCGGTGGGTGTAGTCACCGATACCCAGGCGGCCTCTTGAGTTCCGCCCAAATGCGTAAATGCTGCCGTTTCCCCGCAGGACCAAGGAATGATGCCCTCCCGCAGACACTTTATCTATGTCATAAATTACCTGCGGGCTAATAGAGGCAGTATCTTCCCCCTCATGATCTAAAGTTTGCGCTGCCGGCAATTCTACCAGGTCTTCCGGGGTAAGTGCCTGCGCATTCACTCCCGGGGGTATGGCCACAGCCATTAACAAGACGGCAATCATCAAAATGGATAAAGCGCTCCAGCGGCTCTTTATTTTAATCATAATTACCCACCTTCCCATTTATTGCTTTTTTATAAACTTTATAACATTTTATCATATTAACAGCTTTGGCAAAACCTTTTTTCCAAATAAATACTCCTTAACTTATTAAAATGGGGCTGCCCATCGCGAGCAACCCCATTTTTTTCATTCACTTTTTGCCGCTATCATTAGCAGTTAGTTTAAACCTACCGCTTTTCTCAGGATTTGCACGGCAACGCTGGAATCCAAATTCTCACCGTCGCTGACTCCGAGAGCACGGCGAATGGCATCATCGTCCAGCTCTTCAATACCGGCCACATGCCGCAGTATACTTACCGCATCGGCTACATCCACACTTCCGGAGTTAAGGACGTCTCCGGCCAACTCCATCTCCACGGTATCCACATCCTGGATACCGACTTCAT
>PUKQ01000186.1 GCA_003550565.1 Syntrophomonadaceae bacterium | reverse complement strand
CGGTTCTTCAGGGCTCTCTTCCGCCCCTTCTTTTTCTTCATCCCCTCGGCTTTCAAGGTCTTCTTCTTTCCTGTCTTCACCGGGTCCAGCTTCACTTTTAAACCCTTGCAAAACAGCGGGAAGGCTTCTATTCATTGCCCGGCACATCAACTGCGTTAAAATTAAACCGGCTACTCCTACCAGAGAGCCAACTCCCACCAAGAAAAGATTTTCCACGCTCAAACCACAAATAGCCGTAGCAACCCCTGATAATGAATTAAAGAAAGCGATAATAATTGGCATATCTGCGCCCCCCACTCGCAGCGCCATTAAAATGCCGTATAAAAGAAATAATATAATAATTGCCGGCAGCAAATAATACAAGAAAGCATCCTTTACAAGCACCCCGCTAACAATAAGAATAATGCCGCCAATAAGAGAAAGAGCCAGATAAAATTTATGTCCCGCTAAAATAACAGGTTTTTGTGATATAAGGCCCTGAAGCTTTAAGGCAGCAATCAAACTACCGATGAAGGTTACCGTGCCCAGTGATAAAGCAAGCAAGCCCGTAAGCCAAAAAACAAAATTAGCATCTACCCCATCCACAACCAGAGCCCAACCGGCTATTACAGCGGAAGCACCGCCCCCCAGGCCGTTAAAAAGGGCTACCATCTGGGGCATCTGGATCATTTTAACCCGGTAACCCAGATAAGCTCCCAGGGCTCCTCCACCTATAAGCAAAAGCCATATAGAATAACTCGTCAGCAAATCCACCCGGACTAATGTATACAATATAGCCAAAAGCATACAAAGAGCTCCCAGCCGGTTTCCCCAGAGAGCAGTTTGAGGCATTTGCATTAAATGAACTCCCAGGATAAAACCTATAACAATAACTGCAGCAATGATTATCTCCATATGTTCCATCACGTCAACTCATCCCCACCGGAATCAACTTTTTTGCGAAACATCTTCAACATACGTTCAGTGACCAAAAAACCTCCCACTACATTGATCATAGCCATTACTAAAGCCACACCCGCCCAAAATTTCATATCTTCCGGAGAAAAAGCGAATGCGCTTATAGCCCCCAGCACAATTATGCCTGAAAAAGCGTTCATCCCTGACATAAGGGGTGTGTGCAATAGAGGTGGCACTGCTGAAATAACCTTATAACCTATAAGAGAAGCAATAACTAAAAAAATAAGTAATACGGGAAGCATAATTTCCTCCAATCTTTAAGAAGCTGCTATTTACCCAAATTTAACAACAGAAAGCACCTCTCGAAGATCTTAGGCCATTCAACCAAGGGCTTTCACAAGCTCTCATCCCAAAGGTGGGAGTAAGTGACCGGGTTAATCCTTGCCCATGGCTGACAAGGTTCCTTTATGCACTATCTTATAATCCTTGGTGACCAGGGTTCCCCGGATAACCTCATCATTTAAATCGTCGTTTACTTTTCCTTCCGCTGCGATATAGTTTATAAAATTAAATACATTTTGGGCAAACATAGAAGTGGAATCAACACTTAAACTGGCGGGAATATTTTGTATAGCGCTAATGAAAACTCCATCGTGAGAATATTCTTCCCCCACACGGCTTAATGCGCAGTTCCCGCCCTGGTCGATAGCAATATCAATAATTACCGATCCTTTTTTCATGTTTTCCACCATTTCTTTGTCTATCAATACAGGCGCTTCTTCTCCTTGAATTAAGGCAGTGAGGATAACTACTTCGCTTTCCTGCACATGAGGAGCCAGAAACTCCCTTTCTTTCCGGTACCATTCCTCGGGAAGCCTCCGGGCATAGCCGCCTTCTGCCGTGGCCAACTCCGGCGGAACTTCAAAAGGAATTATATCCGCCCCCACACTACGCGCTTGTTCGATGGCTTCCGCCCTAATATCCAACACTTTTACATTAGCACCCAACCGTTTGGCGGTTGCTATAGCCTGCAAGCCCGCCACCCCTGCTCCTACTATTAAAAACTGGGCCGGGGGCAATACACCAAACGATGTTGGCATCATAGGCACAAAACTGGGCAAATTACCTGCCGCCATTATGACGGCTTTATACCCGGCGGCGGTACTCATAGAAGTAAGGGTATCCATATGCTGAGCCCTGGAAATTCTAGGTATGCCATCCAGGGTATAACTGGTAATATTCCTCTCAGCTAATTGTTTAACCATGGTATGATTGTCTCTGTTAGCCGGGTGCAAGAAACTCACCAGTACACTCTCTTCCCGATAAAGGTCTATCTCATGTATCTGCAAATCAGCATTATATTGCGGTTCCTTTACCTTAATAATTATATCCGCCGTTTCATGCAGTTTCTTAACATCCTCAACTATTTCTGCCCCTGCCCGGCGATAATCTTCATCATCATAAAATGATCTCTCGCCTGCACCGCTCTCTAATAATAGTTTTGCTCCCGCTTCCACAAATTTTTTCACCGTGTCCGGTATTACCGCCACTCGCCTTTCACCGGGCATTATTTCTTTGGGAATACTAATAGTTATACCATCCAAATTCATCAACATCACCTCATATTTTTTTATCCCAAAAAATCAAAAAAATAAAATTGCTATCTTTCTCCCTTATTAATTAATTGGCAATATAGTCCTTTTTTTCCTGCTACTTATCATAAAATTTAACTTGTAACACCATGAATTATCCCGTTTCCAAGTGCAGCAAAACGGGAGTGGTTCATATTAAGCGCAATAATTACAGGAATTCTTATTTTTAGAACACTTACCATGCAGGAATAATTAAAATATGTGGCGAATTTTTAAACAGTTACCCATTTTTATAATAACCGGGCAATACTCTCATTAGTAACCAAATCATTTTTTTCTAAAGGAGTGACATGATGAACAAAGCAGAAGAAATGGTACTGGCCAGGCTGCACTTGAAAGCCATCCTTCCTCTTCTGGAAGATATTGCAGCCTATGATTCAACCCTGCAGGAATATATCGCCGATTGGAACGCGGTTATTCAGTTTCAGCTTAAATCATTGTTTTCCACCACCGCCACTGCCCTGATCTTCCATGAAGGAAAACTGAAGGCTTATGATGGAAACTATTCCGGTCCAAAGGTAACCCTTACTTTTAAAAACGCCCGTCAATTAAATGAAGTATTTCAAGGGAAAAGCAGTAAAAATCCTCGCCCCAACCTTTTAGCCCTGCTGCATGTTAACAAGCTCGCCCAAATAGAAAAAGTGCTTGGCCGACTGGAGCATTATCTGAGGCCATCAGAAGAGCATTTACGCAACGAAGACTTTTTCGCCTTTTGCGTTAAAGTATCCATTTATGCACTTGCATTCGGTGTAAAGGAAGTTGGCGAACATGACCCGGAATTAAAAGTACTTGCTCCTAATATATCAAATGGAACTATTGAAATAAAAGTTGCCCAGGGTCCTTCAGCTCATCTCAATATCCAAAAAGGCAAGTTTTACCCGGCCAGGGGACCGGCAAATAAACCTAACGCTGTAATGGAAATACAAGATTTAAGTACAGCCTGGTCTATGATTCAAGGTAATATCGACGTTTTTGCCGCTGTTGGACGGGGTGACATAAAGCTTAGAGGTTATATACCTCTTATGGAGGGAGTAAATCCTTTATTGGATCGCCTCTCTTTATACTTGGTTGACTAAATTAAAATTTTTTGGGTAACCCCCTAAGGAGGATAGATAATGACAAACAAATCCAGGGAACAATTATATAATTTTCAAAAATCTACTGAGCTTTTTTCCCGGGCAGCGGAAGTGATACCGGGAGGCATTTACGGGCATATATCTCCTATACTAATGGTGCCCGGTCTTTTCCCCAATTATACTTATCACGCTGAAGGATGCCGCTATACGGATGTTGATGGAAATGAATTTATTGACTACGAGTGCGCTTATGGCCCCATGATTTTGGGTTATAAGCATCCGGTAGTGGAAGAAGCGGCTGAAGCTCAGAGAAAACTTGCAGACTGCACCAATCACCCCGGTGAAATAATGGTTGAGCTGGCAGAGTACATGAGGGATCTTATCCCTGTGGCCGATTGGGTTTTTTTCGCCAAAAACGGCGGAGACATGACCACTTACGCTACACTTACCGCCCGGGCTCATACCAACCGCAAAAAAATTATTACGGTGCGGGGGCATTATCACGGCATAGCTCCCTGGTGCACGGCCATCGGTCACGGCGGTATTACCCCGGAAGATCATTTAAACATTCTCACTGTGGAATGGAATGATATCGAAGGACTGCGGAAGGTAGTAAAGAAATACCGCGGCGAAATTGCCGGGTTTATCGCCACCCCTTATCACCATCCCACATTTAAAGAACAGGTTATGCCTTTACCTGGATATTGGCAGGAAGTTGAATCCATCTGCCGGGAAGAAGGTATTGTTTTAATCTCCGATGACGTAAGGGCCGGGTTCCGCTTACACATGGGAGGATCAAACGAGTATTTCGGATTTAAACCGGATTTAATTTGCTTTAGCAAAGCCATGGGCAACGGATACGCCATCTCGGCATGTGTGGGGCAAAAAGAACTTATGAACGCAGCTTCTAAAGTTTTTGCCACCGGCTCATTCTGGTTCTCGGCTGTACCCATGGCAGCGGCTTTGGCCACTTTAAAAGAATTAAAGAGAATAAATGCAGTAGAAAAAATGGAAAAAATGGGCAGTATGCTCATGAACGGACTAAAAGAAATCGGCAACCGTTACGGCCTGGGAATTACCATTTCCGGTCCCTATGCTATACCGTTTATGCACTTTACCCGAGATCCTAATATGTACCTTTCTCAAATCTTTTGCGCAGAAGTTTCCAGAAGGGGCTCACTATTACATCCCAGCCATAACTGGTTTTTATCCGCAGCCCACGAAGAAAAAGATATTAACGAAACACTCAATCATGCCGAAGAAGCAATGAAAGTCACAAAAGATTACGTAGACAGAAAAGCAGTTGCAACATTTTAAAATTACTTAAAGAAGGAGGCATCTAAATGGCATTATCGGAAGAAATACTGTCGGCCCTTAACGAAAAGGCCTGGAAAAACAGGCGCATGGCAATTAAAACCATGGTATGGGCCGGCGGGGGACATGCAGGAGGCGCCCTTAGCCAGGTAGAAATACTGGTTTTGCTTTATTACCATTACATGAATGTTGATCCGCAAAATCCGGATTGGGAAGACCGGGATCGATTGGTATTAAGCAAGGGGCACGGAGGAGTGGGTTATGCTCCCATTTTAGCTGACAAAGGTTATTTTGATGAAGAACAGCTTAAAATATTCAACCACACCCATTCTCCTTTTGGAATGCACCTGGATCGTTTAAAGGTTCCCGGTGTTGATGCGTCTACCGGTTCCCTGGGGCATGGACTCTCTATTGCCGTGGGGCTGGCACTGGGAGCCAGGCTGAAGAAAAAGGACTGGCGGACTTATTGCATCATGGGTGACGGTGAATGCAATGAAGGAAGTATCTGGGAAGCCGCTATGGCTGCAAGTCATTATAAACTTTCTAACCTTACCGCTTTTGTAGATCGTAACCGGATGTGCATTGACGGAGAAGTGGAAAAAATCATGGCCCTGGAGCCTTTTATAGACAAGTGGAAAAGCTTCGGATGGAATACCCTGGAAGTAGATGGGCATGATTTTAACCAGTTAGATGACGCCATCCAAAATGCCTTTCAAAACACGGATAAACCCACAGTAATTATTGCCAACACCATTAAAGGCAAAGGGGTGGACTATATGGAAAACGTAGCCCCATGGCATTACGGGGGGCTCGATGCTGAGAATGAAGAAAAAGCTTTAAACTCAATCGACCGGGCTTACGGGAAAGCTTAGGTAAATAGGGAGGGAGGTTTAATACCATGAGTTTAACTTATCATGTTTACGATACGGATGAAATGACACCGGCAGAAATTTACGGGCAGGTCCTAACTAAAATGGGCGAAGAGAGAAAAGAAATTGTCGCCCTTACAGCTGATCTGGCTAAATCAACTAAAATTGGGAAATTTGGCGATAAATTTCCGGAGCGTTTTTTTAACGTAGGCATTGCCGAGCAAAACCTTTTTGGCATAGGTTCAGGGCTTGCCCTGGCAGGTTTTACTCCATTTATTTCTACTTTTGCTGTTTTTGCTTCCTTAAGAGCTGCCGAGCAGGTGCGTACTGACATCTGTTACCAAAATGTTAACTGTAAGATTATCGCCACTCACTCCGGCACATCTTTCGGGCAAGCAGGCACTACTCATCACTGCACCGAAGATTTAGCCATAATGCGTTCTTTTGCCAATATGACCGTAATAGCACCTGCAGATGGTTATGAAACCGCCAACGCTGTGGTAGAATGCATTGATTATCCGGGGCCTGTATATATTCGCATCGGCAGGGGGTTTGAGCGCACAGTTTATGACAACCCCGAATACGGATATGAAATCGGCAAGGCTATTACTATGCGTGACGGAGGCGATATTACCATTATTGCCTGCGGACCTTGCGTTTTACATGCTGTCGAAGCTGCCCAAACTCTCAAAGATAACCAGGGTATTGAAGCCAGGGTTATTAACATGCACACTATCAAGCCCCTGGATAAAGAAGCAGTATTAAAAGCCGTTAATGACACCAGGAGAATAGTCACCGCAGAAAATCATAACATACTCGGCGGCTTGGGTAGTGCTGTAGCCGAAGTTATAACCGAAGGTGGAAAATCATGCCGGTTAAAACGCCTGGGGCTGCCGGATACATTTTCCAGTGTAGGGCATCCGGATGATCTACTTAGTTATTATAAAACAGATGCCGACAGCATAGTAGAGGCCGTAAGTGAAATGCTCGGGCAGGAAGTAGAAGAGGACGAAGACTGGGAAGATGAAGTATAAAAAGGAGGTGCCCGGAGCCAATGCAAAATGATAAAAAATTGCCGGCTACTCTACTTATGAAAGCAGCCCTGCCCCAAACCAAGGTTCTGCTTGAAGAAAAACCGGCATTAGCCCGCAAATACCGAAAGTGGAATAGAGTAATTCAATTCCAGGTGAAAGATGATCCGGATTTGGCCTGCCATCTGGCTTTTGAAAAGGGAAACCTGGAATTCGTAGAAGGCAGGCATAGGTCTCCTCACGTGGACTTTATTTTTAAAGATGCAGGCGACTTTGTAAATTTGATGGCCGGGAAACCTGCCCTGCCTAAAATAAAAGGAGCGCTGAGACATCCCAGGACTCTCGTGGGTTTCTTGCCATTAATGCTCGGGCTTACCATCCTTTTGCCCAGTAATATCCCCAAAACACCTAAAAAACGCGCTTTAAAAGTCAAACTTATGCTTTACTTTGTTTCACTGGCACTCTCCAAACTTAACCAGGCAGGCGATGAGGAAATGGTTAATTTTACCAAAGGCATGCCCGATCGAATTTTCCAATGGAGTGTTGATGGAGGCGGACTTGCTGTTTACCTCCGTGTTAAGCGGGGCAAAACCAAAGCCGGCAAAGGGCACTACACTAAAAAGCGTCCCTTTGTCCATATGAGATTCGCTTCCACAGAAAGCGCATTCCAAATTCTCACCGGCCAGGTGGATAACGTTACGGCAATTAAAGATGGAATGCTGGTGGTAGAAGGCTCTCCAGAACACGGTAAAGACATCACCTCCATAATGAGAAGAATCGAATCTATGATTGCTTAGTACCAGGCAAGGAGACGGTTCTTCAACAGGCAAGGGGACGGTTCTTCTGCCTTGCTAATCTTACAGGCAAGGGGACGGTTCTTCTGCCTTACCAGGCAACAGGCAAGGGGACGGTTCTTCTGCCTTGCTAATCTTGTTATAAAAAGGGATCTACTTATGATCCCTTTTTATTGTTCCTGTTTTTGATGGCAAGGGGACGGTTCCTTAAAAGGCAAAGGAACCGTCCCCTTGCCTTTTTTATTTTTTCTTTTTCTTTACCGGAGGTTTAGGCCCTGCTAATTTTTCTCCCAGGTAATAACTGCGCTGTTTCCAAAAATAAGACATTATAACAATACCTAATATGAGGGTAATAACATTAAAGAAAATCTCCAGGCCCACTGCCAGTTGATATTGAACATAAACCTCATAAACAGTGTTAAAAAAGATATTCACCAGGGCCCACATCAAAAGTGATCCGCCGGTTAAAAGGCCATAAATCAAAGTTTCTTCCTTATTGAGGAGCATATATATACCGGTCAAGAGCATTAAAATAATCACCCAAATTCCAGCTATAAGAAATGCCGCTCTAAAAGCTTCAAACATATCTATTCCCCTTACCACAAATAAGTCGGTGGCATAAAACAAAATCCAGTAAACAACGGATAAAATAGCTGCTGCTATAAGTAAGTATGGAAAATATTTTTGCACTTGTTCAGCTCTTTCGCTAAAACCGGCTTGCTGTTCCTTTTTCTTGTCTTTAGCTTTAGTGTTCTTTTTTGCCATGCTAACACTCCTTCCCTTGGGCATTCATTTTTTCTACTATGGCCTCTGCCATTTCTGAAGTAGCGGCGTCCCCTCCCAAATCATAAGTTACATGCTTACCCTCGGCAATAACCTCTGCCAGGGAACGCTCAATGCGTTGGGCAGATTCATTTTCGCCCAGGTATTCCAACATAAGAACCGCCGAAAGAATCATGGCCGTGGGATTAACTTTATCCATGCCCGCATATTTCGGGGCACTGCCGTGCACCGGTTCAAACACAGCCATGTTATCTCCTATATTTGCCCCCGGAGCCAGACCCAGTCCTCCCACCAGTCCTGCGCATAAATCTGAAACAATATCTCCATAAAGATTGGGCATGACCATCACATCATACAATTCCGGTTTTTGAACCAACTGCATGCACATGTTGTCTACAATGCGATCTTCAAATTCTATTTCCGGGTATTCTTCGGCGATATATTTAGCCACCTCCAAAAAAAGCCCGTCACTTAATTTTAAGATATTGGCTTTATGCACCGCAGTAACTTTTTTTCTATTCTTTTTAGCGGCGTAATCAAAAGCAAACCTGACTATTTTTTCCGAAGCCTTTCGGGTAATAATTTTTATACTTTCCGCCGCATCTTCACCTACCATATGTTCCACTCCGGAATACAGGTCTTCTGTATTTTCTCTTACTACAATCAGGTCAATATCTTTAAAAAGTGATTTTACCCCCGGGTAACTTTTTGCCGGTCTGAGATTGGCATAAAGTCCCAAATTCTGGCGTAAAGCTACGTTGATGCTTCGAAAGCCCTTTCCTACAGGAGTGGCTACCGGCCCTTTCAAAGCCACCCCATTTTTTTGCACGGATTCCAGAACTTCATCCGGTAAAGGCGTGCCATACTTTTGCAAAGCTGTCTCACCCGCTTCCACTTCATGCCATGAAATTTTAGCACCGCTGCTTTCCAGCACCTTTAATGTCGCTGCCGCGATATCAGGCCCGGATCCATCTCCCCGTATTAGTGTAACATGATGCATTACAATACCTCCCGTATTCATTTCCTGTTTATTTACCCGATTTCCTTTCGTTAACCAAAGTCAAAATGCTCCATAACTCGTCTACCTGGTAGATAGTATCCTCTAAATGACTCTCGTTATAAATGATATAGTCAGCATATTTTTTCTTTTCTTCCATGGGCATTTGAGACCCGAGGCGCGCCTCGATTTCTTCTTCATTTAAGCCGTCTCTATATTTAAGCCTTTCTTTTTGGATTTCAGGGGAAGCATAAACCAGCACCACCATGTCTACCATTTTATTCATACCCGCTTCTATCAGAAGAGGCACATCGTACACCACTATTTCCGGTGGATTTTTTTTATTTCTTAATTTATCCGTTTCTGCGAGTAGTTTTTCCACAATGCGAGGATGCACGATCATATTTAATCTATGGCGAGCTTCCGGATCATTAAAAACAATATGGCCAAGTTTTTTCCTGTCAATGGCCCCGTCGGGCAATTTAATGTCTTCGCCAAAGTAAGCAATTATCTCTTCCCAGGCCGGCTCACCGACATTTACCACTTCGCGGGCTAAAATATCCGTATCAAAAATAATTGCCCCTTTGTTTTTTAGCATCTTAACTACAGTTGATTTGCCGGAAGCTATCCCTCCGGTGAGTCCCAAAATAAGCATTAACCAACCTCCTCTTAAAAGTGCATAGGATTTAATTTTAAATGAAAAATTCGTTTAGAGCAATAAAAAAAGCTAATATTTCCTCTACATTTGCTTATTTACAGGATCTTTTTCTTTCAAGTGTCCTCATTATGAACTTTCCCCCAGAGCTTCCTTTTTTTAAACACTGCCCTATAATTTGCATGAGTTAATCTTTAACATCCTGCTGACAACCGGGACAAAAATAAGTTCCCCTGCCCCCCAGTGACATCCGTTGAATAACCCGGTGGCAACATCTGCACAATTCCCCTTGTTTTCTATAAACCCGCAGCATTTCCTGGTATTCACCACTATTACCGTTCGCATGCCGGTAATCGCGTATAGTTGTCCCCCCATGCTCAATGCCTTCTTTTAGTATTTCTCTTATAATATAATAGAGCTCTTCCTTTTTTGATTCCCTCAAAAATTTTACCCGGCAGGAAGGATGCAATCGCGCCCGGTAAAGGCTTTCATCAACGTAAATATTTCCCAACCCGGACATAAACTTTTGATCTAAAAGTAAGGGCTTAAGCCGAGAATTAACCCGGGAAGCAAGTCTTTCTTTAAATAACGGCAGGCTGGCTTCATTCCACCAATCCGGACCCAATTGTTCAATACCTATGCAACTATCTTCTCCCGGCTGCAGAAGCCACATTTTCCCAAACTTGCGCTGATCTATGAAATAGATGGACCGGCCTGATTCTAACCACAAAACAATGCGCACATGCT
>PUKQ01000012.1 GCA_003550565.1 Syntrophomonadaceae bacterium | reverse complement strand
ATTGGTAAGGGAATGCTTTTTTACTATTTTAACAGCAAAGAAGAATTGTTTTATTATTTGCTTGAATTTGGAACTGATTTTATCGAAAAAGAGTATTTAAACCAAATTGAGGAACAAGAAACTGACTTCCTTGCTAGATACAGGCAAGCTGCCCAATGCAAATTAAAGGCCTACACCAAGAATCCCCATGTATTTAACTTTTTAGGTGCTGTTTTCATAAACAAAAGTTTAGAGCTTTCCCCGGAGTGGGGGGAGCGTATTAATCATTTAAAAATGCTGAGCTATGATAAACTATTTAAGAACATTGACCATTCATTGTTCCGTAAAGACATTGAATCGGAAAAGATTATCAAACTGATTCAGTGGGTTATGGATGGTTATGGGAACGAAATAATAGCTCGACTTGAGGAGGAAAACCTCGCTTCCGTGAATATGGAACCATACTGGAGAGAATTTTACCAGTACCTGGATATACTCAAGAAAATCTTTTATAAACATGAGGGGGGAAATGGCAATGGGAGTGGTGCAGACAGATAATTTAACCAAGAATTTCGGCAAGTTTACTGCTCTGGAAGGCGTAAACTTAGAAGTTAATCCGGGAGAAGTTTATGGGTTTATTGGCCCCAATGGAGCAGGGAAAACTACCACCATCCGCATTCTTCGGGGCAGGTATGTTAGCTCTGGCTGGAGTGGGCATGTGGACTGCAGCTGAGGCAGTCATGGAGGAACCCCTTCCTATTGAGACTATCATTAACGCCGCTGTGGTGTATTACCCGGCGCTGTTGGTCATGATCGGTTTAGCGGTTTTCTTTATGGGTTTTAAGCCTAAATTGCTGGGGTTAGCCTGGCTGTACTTGGGCTATTCTTTCTTAGTGCTCTACCTGGGAGAACTGCTGGATATACCAGAAGAGATGGCCGCTATCACTCCCTTTGGGCATATTCCTCAACTGCCCATAGAAGAAATGAATTATTCTGTGCTTGTTATCCTCACGGCTATAGCCCTGCTGCTTGTAATCTTCGGAATAAGGGGTTACCAGCAACGTGATATAGAATAGGGAGCTGTCTACACATTCCTGTTCCCGCTTCCCACTTTTTATTGACAGAAGTCAAGTAATTATTTTATAATTATATACACATATACGTATATGTGTATATAACTATAATATTACTTAAGGAGAGTGGCAAAATGTCTGAGATGGAAGTTAGGGATTCTTTTGAAGTAGAGCCGTTGGTGGATTTGTTCAAGGTATTGGCTGATTCTACCCGGTTGAGGATTTTGATGCTTTTATATCAAAGGGAGTTGTGCGTATGCGAGATTAGCGACATCCTGGGTCTTTCTCAACCAAAAGTTTCCAGGCATATTGCCAGGCTGAGAAGTTTAGGTTTTGTTAAAGTTTCTCCACATGCCCAGTGGGTTTTTTATCATTTGAATAGAGGGAAATCCAGCAAAGAAGAAACTAATTTCCTGCTGATCAATATTCTTAAGAATATAAAAGATGCCATGGAGGCTGGATATTATCAGGAGTTGGGAACTGATTTAGATATGCTGCGAGAAAAAGAAAGAACAAATGATTTATGCAAAAGGTAAGATAACAATCTTTAAATTGAACAAATTTTAAATCTAAATTAAGCAAAAAGGGGAGTTTGTTCTAATTGCTTGCTATAGTTCAAGAGGTAGCTATTTATGCAGGGGAACTTTTGTTAACGGTTATTCCAATTCTTTTTGGTGCGCTTTTTATTGTGGAGGTAGCCCGTTACTATTTTGGCGAGGAGAAGTTGTCTTATGCGTTGGCCGGAAAAAGCCTCTGGGGTGCTCGTTTGCGAGCGGCGGTGTTGGGAGCGCTTCTTCCCTTTTGTGAATGCGGTGCTTTCCCGGTGGGAATAGCTCTGATAAAAGGAGGCGTGCCTGTTTCTGCAGTTTTGATTTTCTTTTTAATAAGCCCGGTGTTAAGCATTCCCGCCTTTTTCCTATTGGGTGGCTTATTTGGTTTTACCTTTGCCGTTATTTACGCCCTGGTAACTTTCGGAGCCGGCATCACGGCGGCTTTGCTCCTGGAAAAAGCAGGGTTGGGCCGCGGAGTGGTTAAATTGGACGGCCCTCAGCTATCCGAAAGTGTAGAAGCATGCTGCAGTTCAGAAATATCTGTTCCGCAGTCAAAAGTGATTGCAAGTGATATTACTATAGCCACCGGCTCTAATAGCGGATGTGGTTGTGAGCAAGAGAAAACTAATTTGGGTACAGGAAATACGGGAGGGAGAAGGGAATCCACAACCGTGATGATGTTGCAGGATGCTTTGAGACAGTCCTTTCTCACCCTCAAACAAATTTTGCCGTATATCCTGGCAGCGGCAGTGGTAGCGGGATTGCTCGTATCCTTGATTCCACCGGAAACCATGGAAACCTTTCTTGCCCGCGGCGGAATTTGGGGAGTTCCACTGGGAACTCTGCTGGGAATACCCGTTTATCAGGGTGATTGTGCCATGATTTCTGTAGTGGCGCCTTTAATCAAAGCTACTGGTGCTGTGGGGCCGGGAATTGCTTTTATCATAGCCGGCAGCGGAACCAGCATAAATGGAATAATTTTATTAAACGCTCTTTTTTACAAGAAATTTATGGTGGGCTATGTAGCCAGCGTGATAGCTATATCTCTCATAACCGGATATATTTTGCAAATAATAGGTTAAATGGGTTTTCTGAATCCTTAATTTTTCAACTCAGTACACTATCCGACATATTTTTTTAAGGATAAAGCTTTTCCATTAAGTTTCCCGTTTTGGCCAAGGGCTATTTTTGGGGATAATACGATTAGGGAGTTTTTTTCTGAGCTAAGGTTGTGAGAAACAGGTTATTTGTCCCAGAAAAAAGATTTCAGGGAGGTGAGGGACACGGGGACAGGTCCCTTGTCCCAAAAAAAATGTAGGGAGAACAGGACGCGGGAACTGGGACAAGGGACCTGTCCCCGCGTCCCTGAGTGCCCTATCCTATGTTTTGGCGGTTTTCCCTCCGCCTACAAAAATCATGTTTTTATCTCTGAGCCAGCCAACCTCGCGGAACCATTCCACAGTGTCCTTCAGACCTTCGCGCACATCCGGATAAAGATACTCGAATCCGGTTTCCAGGCTTTTACGATTGCTTAACCAGTAACTGGAACTGATGTATTCTGCAGACTGGACTTCGAAAACGCGTACCCGAGGAATTCCGTATCGCTTCTGCAGCATTGTCCACAGATGGGCAGCATGGTACATCACAGGGTAAAGTGCTTTAAGGGTGATAAAGGGCACATCGTGCATTTTGCGGCCCGTAAGCAAAGCAATATAATGCAAGAATTCCGATGCGGAGATAATACTGTTGTCAACAATATTATAGTCTTCACCAATGAGGTCGGGCCTTTCACTGGCAAAGATGGCAAAACGGGCGACATCTTCAACATGGACAGAAGTAGTTATGTAATTTTTTGCATCCGTGGGAATAGCCGGCAACAAACCGTTGGCAATAGTAAGTATGATTCCCCCGTGTCCGTAGCTGCTGCCGGGTCCGTAGATTGGCCCCGGCCTGATAACTGTTACCGGCAAATTATACTTTTCGTAGTAGTTCCAGATCATTTGCTCCTGTTCCCACTTGGTAACTGAATAATCGTTTACGAGAAAAGTGCCTTCAGGCTGGTCGCCGGGAGTGTTCTTAGGTGAAGAGCTGTTTTCATCAAAGGGTATGTTTACCTTATCTGCCCCTTGGGCCAGTGTATAGGGTTTTCCAAAAACACCGTTGGTAGACCAGTGGATGAAGTGCTGCAGGGAATCGCAGCTCAGGGCAAGATCAACGAAATTCCGGGTTCCTTCAACGTTAACCTTGTGCAAAATCTCAAATTCAGCACTATAATCATAAAGCGATGCTGTGTGGAAAATATGCGTTACCGGCTTTTCAAATAATTTTTCCAGTGACTGCTTGTCAAGAAGATCCGAGGGAACCATTTCCAGGTTTGGATCGTCAAAATTGAGCCCCACCAATTCAAGTATTTCTCGATTTTCTTGATCATCCAGCGCTGAAACTGTGTCTGTCCCGATAACCTTCTCCCCGCGCTGAAGCAAATTCTTCACCACATAAGCACCGGAAAAACCGGTAGCCCCTGTTACTAAATTCAATCTTTCCATTATCAATTACCTCCAATTCAGCTTCTTAGATTAGTTAGAACTAAAGAAACAAAATAATATAAGATTACCAGTATTAAATTCGCTAAAATCATAAATATTCCTGCATGTTAATTCAGAAACTATTGCCTCAATGCGAAAATTTTTTTGGAGGAAATACATTTATTGACCCCAAAGTATGACCGGAACCTCAGATGATTGTTACCCTTAACTGAAATAAAAATAGTAAATTCTTAATATTGTAACTCGAATTATTATAGTATTTACAGGCGCTTTTTTTAAAGTTATTATTATTTTAAGAAGTTCCTTGTTCATTTCTTCCTTAGTAGTTTGAAAAATTTTTGTAGAAAGTTGGTGTTATTTAATGAATTATGAAATTTTGGGAAGTACCATGCCTATGTTGGAGCTCAAATTAAGTAAAGAAGAAAGAATTTATGCCCAAACCGGGGCCATGCAGTGGATGGATGCTGCAATTAACATGGAAACGGAGATGAAAGGGGGCTTATTCGGAGCCATTAAGAGAAGTTTCAGTGGGGAAGATATGTTTGTAGTTAATTTTTCCGCTGAAGAAGAAGGAGCTACCGTGGCTTTTGGCCATACTTATCCCGGTAAAATTATACCGTTTGATTTGTCCAATGGGACTGTTATTTGTCAGCGGCGCTCTTTTTTATGTGCCCAGGAGAGTGTGGAATATGATTTGTTTATACATCAGAAGTTAAGTTCGGGATTTTTTGGTGGTGAAGGTTTTATTATGCAGAAGTTGTCGGGCAGTGGGATGGCTTTTATAGAAGTTGATGGCGAGTGTGTAGAGAAAGAGTTAAATGAAGGAGAAAGCATTAAGGTAGATACCGGTTCTGTGGGTGCTTTCGAAGAGACTGTGTCCATGAACATTGAATTGGTCAAAGGCTTTAAAAATATGTTTTTCGGCGGTGAGGGTATGTTTTTAACTACGCTTACGGGACCGGGTAAGGTTTGGATACAGACTATGCCTATTCAATGTATGGTAGGAGAGATATATGGCTACATGCCCAAGTCAAAGTCTAATTAAAGGTTAAAAATGGTTCGTTCTTTTTTTTTCTGTTATTATTGCAATCTGCATGTTAATGCAGGAATTTTTGGACAGCGAGTTTGTCCCTGTCCCACTTTAAGAAAGGAGATGAAAGAATGGGTATTGTTACTTCCGAGGAATATCGTGAGAGGCTGTTTAAGATGCGCAATAATATTCACATGGGAGGTGAAGTGATCAGCAGGGACGATTCTCGCCTAAAACCGGCTCTGGATTTGCTTTCTTTCACTTTTGACAAGGTTGAAGATCCCACTCTAAAAAATGTTATTACTGCCACTTCCCACTTGGACGGTGAAAAAGTCCACCGCCTAAACCACATTCACCAGAGCAGTGATGACCTGCTAAAAAAACAAGAGTGTACCCGTCTGCTTTGTCAAAAAGCAGGGGGGTGTATTCAGCGTTGCATGGGTATTGACGCTCTTAATGCAGTTTCCGTAGTAACCAAGGACTGTGATGATGTATTTGGCACCGAGTATCATTCCCGTTTTATTGAATACATGAAAAACTTCCAAAAGAATGATCTGGTAGGTAACTGCGCCCAATCCGACGTCAAGGGTGACCGTTCGAAGCGTCCTTTTGAGCAGTCAGATCCTGACCTCTACCTGCGGGTAATCGAAAAGAAAAAAGACGGAATTGTAGTGCGCGGCTGCAAAGCTCATAATTCCAACGCTCCATTCAGTGATGAAATTGTGGTGGTGCCCACCCGCCTGATGACGGAGCAGGATGCAGATTGGTCGGTGGCTTTTGCGGTGCCCGCCGATCATCCCGGGGTCAAGCAGGTGGTGCGCATTACGGCACCCCGAGAGCGGGAACACCTTAAAATGGAACAGCATTTTGGTGTGGCTGACTCCATGACGGTATTTGATGATGCGTTTGTCCCCTGGGAACGAGTATTCCTTTGTGGTGAGTACTATTTTGCCAGTATGTTGGCCATGCTTTTTGCTACGTTCCATCGCCACAGTTATACAGGGTGCAAGCCGGCTATTACGGATCTGCTCATGGGAGCTACCGCTCTCTCTGCGGAATACAATGGTGTAGAGGAAGCATCTCATATCAAAGATAAGCTTTCCGATTTAATTGCCACGGGTGAGCTGGTTTATGCCGCCGGGATAGCTGCTTCGGTAAAAGCGACTATGGCTAATTCCGGGACTTACATTCCGAACATATTATACACGAACGTGGGACGCTATCATGCGGGCATTAACTTATACCATGAATATGAAACCGTAGCCGATGTGGCTGGCGGGTTACCGGCAACTTTACCCTATGAAGACGAGTTTTTTGCTTCGGAAACAAAAGAGTTTATGGAAAAGTATATCATGCGAAAAGATGGTATTTCGGCTGAAAACCAGCACAGGTTGTTCCGTGCCTTATCCGATGTGCTTTGCTCCTCTTTTGCCGGAGTATCCCAGGTAGGTGGGTTGCATGGGGGCGGTTCGCCAATCATGGAGAAAATTGCCATACGAAATAATTATGATATTGACTCCCGGAAGCGCATGTTTAAGAAACACTGCGGCATTGAGGATTGATTAAATAAGAGTAGAGGGAATAATAGTAGCGGTTAAAACATTATAAAAATTAACCAACTAAGCATTTTAGAATGTATGCAAAAAATTATGTTTTATTGATCAATGAGATGTTTTTTAAGCTTTCTTATAGGGAGGATTGATTTTCATGCTTGGGAACAAAACCTTTTATTCTATGAAGAGGTAAAGTAAATAAAATACCCTGACCTTCTTCTTCTAAATCACCAATAATAGTTTCCACAGCTTTTACTGCTTTATCAATCATCTCTTCAGATTTTATCACCACAAAAATAGTTTTGTTTTCAGGCCGGCAATTTTGAAACATTCTCCGAAGGCCGCCAAATGAGGGCTCATTATCACAAATTACTCTCCCCATCCCCCTGGACTCCATTACAGTTGCACCGCTGACCCCTGCCTTATAAAGTTCCTGCAGTATTTCATCAAGATATTCTGTTTTATTTAGTACCAGTATTAAAAGGTACATGAGCTCTTCCCCTCCAAGTAAATTTTTTGTAGAGTAAATATTAAAAAATCCTTTAAAAGAAGTATAGACTAAAATAACTTTAATAACAAGTTATTTTTTCATAATTATGCCTAATAACAAGCGAGAAAGAGTTGGGTTTATTTGGGAATGGTTATTTATTATTACTGGCAATAGGTCAGAGAACCGTGCTGTTATTAATTTTAAGTTTAAGTGTTTTGATTTCCCATTTTCCCATATTAAGATTTATTTTTTTGCCGGACTGCTCTCCATTTTTGTAGATTTCATCTTCCGTCAGGGATATTTCTTTAATTTCTTCAATATTTTTGAAGAACTCTATGTTCAAGGGAGAGTCTGCTCCGGTTGTCTCGTAGCATCTCAGAGTGAGGCTGTCTTCCTTTTCGGATTTTTTCAGTGACGACAATATAATATTGTCATTGGTTATTCTGCAGAAAGAGAACTCTCCCGGTAATACTCCTTTGTGCCTTGAAGAAACACAAGTAATTAGCGGATTATTAAACTCCAGGCCTTTTTGGGGTAACCGGGTTTCCCTATAATCCCCCTTATGTGGATATATAGCGTACTTGAACTCATGTTCCCCCTGTTCCCAGCAGTCAGATTTTTTAAAAACCTTTAAATTGGCTACCAGGTGGCTATAAAGGCCGCCGCTGCCAAAACAATCGGGGCCGCCGTCAGTGGACCACTCTCGCAACATAAGGTTATGGTGCTTATAAAGTGGATATTCAATGATATTAAGGCCCGATAACTGATACTTAAGGGATAACCTCA
This sequence comes from Syntrophomonadaceae bacterium, assembly GCA_003550565.1. Lineage (GTDB taxonomy): Bacteria > Bacillota > Dethiobacteria > DTU022 > PWGO01 > B1SED10-75. The sequence continues at coordinate 2,935 of PUKQ01000012.1, read as the reverse complement.
GCGTTTTTAGAATATCAAAACTGTTTTTTGCCAGGTATTTAAGAAAAGCGGTGGATGTAAGAGAAACGCTCCTAAATAAAACCAATGAAAGTTCATTTTCCCGTACCTCATATCCCGGGTTTCCGGCGTTTAAAAGCGCAAAACCGTAATTGCCGTCATAAACATCGACGAAATTCTGCACAGGCCAGTGGCCGTGTTCTCTATTATTGGCACAGTAAAAGGGAGTTTCGTGTACAGCCGTTCCTTTTATATGGGGTGGGAAAATTACCCGGAATCGTTTATCTTTCCCGTGGAAATTTATGTTTGTCTGAAAATCGATTCGCCTTATATCATTATAAACGACTATCTTCTGAATTCTCCGAGACTGATGCAACCGGCTTTCAATATTAATTACTGTTCTAACGGGGCCTTTTTGTTCAGTTTGGATTTTGACGGGATAATTGTGCCAGCGATATTCTTTTCCTGTTTTGGAAACTGTCCACAGGTTTCCGGCATCTTCTTCTATGAGAATCTCATTGCCCAAATAACTGTGGGGATGCAAAAATTCCTGCCCGTTTTCCCGGTCATAGATGCTTTTAATTCCGCCTGTTTGATTGTCAATTTGTATAGTGTAGAAGCTATTTTCCAGAGTAAAATTGGTAGAAGGCGTAATTTTTGCGGGTTCTTCCGTTTTTGTGTTTTCCTTTAGATAATATACTTTATACCCGAGAGGTGGAATAGAGGTTGTAAATACAATTTTATTTCCTTCCCTCTGGCAAGGAATTTCTCTGCCCTCATTGTCATATACGCGCATACCTTTATCATCCGTACTTGTTTCCTGCAGGATTACTTCTGCTACATCTTCACGCTCATGGGCAAGAGTGTTAAAAACTATAACTGGCAGACCCTCTGTTTCCTGTGTGTTTATTTTATCAGAGAGATAATGAAGTGCTTCTGTTTGGACGTTTTCAATAATATTTAGTGCTTCTTCATAGCGAAAAAGAGTTTTGCGGTATACCTTGTCAGTCCCTGTCCCGCAGATTGTATCATGGAAATCATTTTCGAGGAGGTTTTTCCACGCTCTGTTAAAATTAGGATATTCTTTGCCCATGGCATAGGCAATGGCATTCAGTTTTTCTGCCGATAATATTTTATGCTGGGCAATACGGCAGTATTTTTTTACCTTTTCCCTGGATTCGTAACAACCGCTGAATACCGGGTTTAATTCTTTGTCTTTGTAAACATGAAAATTGCTTCCTTCTACATCTTTAAAGAATTTCCCGGGGAGGCTGAAATCAATAACAGGCTTGTTCTTTGCATTCCATTCTTCCACGAAACTGAGCCAGTTTTCCGAGGGTATAGTAAAATCTGAGCCAAATGGAATCATGAGGCATTCTGCGTCCTGGCGCTTGCCTTCATAATGCAACCGGGCATTAATTTCTTTCTCAAACTGACGCTTACTTAGTGAAGGTGATTTTAAAAAAGGCATTAAACTACTGTAACTTGCCGCAAACCAGTTAGCCAGCACTTTCGAGCCATCGGGGGCAACCCAATAAAAATTTATGGGATGCATACTGTTATAAGGTATTATGCCCCTGGCAAAAACGTAGTAAGACATGCCCGCTTTTTTATGTATCTGAGGTATCTGATGGGGATGGCCAAATTCGTCTATTTGCCAGCCTACTTTGCTTTCAGCTCCCAGAAGGTCCCTGAAAAAATTTTTTCCGTATATAAACTGCCGCACAAGTGCTTCTCCCGTGGGTATGTTAAGGTCTGGCGCGGCGTACGTGGCGCCCACAACTTCTATTCTGCCTTGGGAGATATATCTTTTCAGTTTTTCTCTTTTTTCGGGAAACTGATCCCAAAACGGTTTTACAGAAAGGGCCTGATCGAGCACATAGGTAAATTCCGGATAATTATCTAACATTTCAAGAGCTTTTTCTAAAATTATCTTTGCATCTTCAGCATGCCCTTCAATGGTTTTCCACCATTCAACATCAAAATGAAAGTGAGGAACCGCAAATACCTTTTTAATTTTCATAATTACCTACCTCCACCCCATTTTATAAATTCAAGATTATGGGCCATGAACCTTTCTTTATTTCCTTGGATAATCCCCGGCTAAACCCGGTTAAGTTTAAGCTTCTAAGCTTTCTTCTTCTATCTCTGCTTCTGCCTTCTGGCAGGCAATAACATCTTTTTCCGGATAACGGGAAAAGATAATTAATCCTATTAAAACAAAGACTGCTGCGACGGGACCGGTTAATTGAACTCCAAGTGGTTGCTCCGGTGTCTGGCCGTATAGCTGGAATAGACTTCCCATGAGTGCAGAAGAAAGGCCAAAAGCTATTTTCATAACCAATCCCTGAATACCAAAGTACATGGCTTCACGACGTTGACCGGTATTTTTTTCATCAAAATCGGAAATAGAAGCCACCAATGCATCAGGGACAATAAAAAGTATGGCAATAGGTATACCGGCTATGCTCACTGCAACCAGAGCTATAATCAGGGGATCTATTCCCCAAAGAGGCTGTCCCATGAAGAATGCCGCCGGCAGAATAATAGTTAGTATTAGCATGGAAAACATCATCATGGCTTTTAGACCCCATTTTTTGGAATAAAGGTTAATAAAAGGGAAAGCTATTACTGCAAGGACACCGGCGGCTCCAAAAAATAATGATGTTGTTGCTTCACCTTCTCCCAGTAATACCGTTACATAGAAGGGTAAGCTCAACATCACAATATTGCCTCCAAACCAAAAAGAAACGCAGCCCACCAGGTAAAAGATAAAGGGACGATTTTGTAACGTGTTTTTTACAGCTTCAACCAGGCCGAACGTGGCCGGCTCGCTTTGCGAAAAATCTTTTTCTCGAATGAACATGGGCACGTAAAGAAGAACCAAAGCCAGAAGTCCCATTATCCAAGCCATGCCCTGAAAACCGTATATTTCTAT
>PUKQ01000256.1 GCA_003550565.1 Syntrophomonadaceae bacterium | reverse complement strand
TAAAGATATAATGCTGCCGCACTTCTCGGCATATTCAAGTAACTCTACGGCTAAATCCACCTGCAAACGCTCATAAAAAGAAGAAGCCATATCATAGCCTTTAGCTACTAAAAATGTATTTGCCATCCCCCCTCCAATAATTATATGATCCGCCAAATCCAAAAATTTGCGGATAACTCCTATTTTATCTGAAACCTTGGCGCCGCCAAAGATGGCTGTAAAAGGCCTTTCTGGATTATGCAAGCAATGTTGAAGCTCATTTACTTCTTTTTCCAGCAAAAATCCGGCCACAGCCGGCAATAAATTAGCCACTCCTTCTGTAGAAGCATGGGCGCGATGTACCGCTCCAAAAGCATCGTTAACGAATATATCCGCCAAATCAGCCAGTTTTTGGGCTAACTCTGCATCGTTTTTTTCTTCCCCGGGCTCGAAGCGCACATTTTCCAATAACATAACTTCACCTTTTCCCAGCTCAGAAACGCTTTTTTCTACTTCTTTGCCTACTACCTGATCAACTTTCTTCACAGTTTGCCCCAAAAGATCAGTAAGGCACAGGGAAACTGCATCCAGGCGTAAACTTTCTACTATTTGCCCCTTAGGCCTTCCCAGATGAGATATTAAAATTACACGGGCTCCACTTTGCACCAGATAAAGAATAGTAGGAAGAGATGCTCTAATTCTGGCATCATCAACCACTTTTCCATTTTCCAGAGGCACGTTAAAATCAACGCGTACCAGTACCCGCTTATCATTCACCGGAACATCTTTCACCGTGAGTTTTTGCAATATATATCACCTCTTTTTAGGTCTTATTTTTTAATTGATAAGCAATCTGGTTTATTCTTTTCAGGCGGTAATTCATCCCAGATTTACTTAAAGGTGGTTGGTTCAATTCTGCCAACTCTTTAAGAGAAGCTTCAGGATATTTGCGCCTTGTTTTCGCTGCTGTTTGTAAAGTTAGGGGAAGCTTGCTTAAACCGGATAACTGTTCGATGGTTTCAATTGAGTTCAACTGTTGATGCGCAGCTTTGCTTATTTTATCAAGGTTAGCCGTATCACAATTAACCAAACGATTGGTATGATTCTTTAAACTTTTTATAACTCTCTTTTCTTCCATATATAGTAAGGCCGGATAAGCTTTTATAACCCGCAAGAATTCCATAATACCTTCAGCACTTTTGAGATAAACATAGTAACCATTTTCCCGCCTGCGCAATGAAGCTTTGATCTCAAACCCCTGCAGTAGATCAACTATTATTTGGGCATACGTTTCATATTCTGCAAGTATTTCCAAATGATAAGCAGATTCAGGAGAATTTATGGATCCCCCGGCTAAAAAACTTCCCCTTAAATAACTTCGGCGGCAGCAATTATTATTAACCAACTTTTCGCTTACACCGGGCATATTTACCCAATTATGCTCATTTTTAATTTCCAATCGCTGAAATATTTCCTTTAGAACTACTTCTTCCTCAATTTTGATGATGAAATAATCATGAAGAGTATTCTCACTTTGACGATGCAAAATCTTGGGATAAGTCACCGCCAATTCTTTTAGCAATTTAAAAACATAACGCGCTACCGAATTGCTATCCATGATAATGGTTAAGACAGGTACTTTTCTCTGCAGTATTATATAACCCCTTAAATGGATAATGGCTGCCAATTCTGCCCAGCGACAACAAAACTTTTCATTTTCCATCTGCACTAATTCATTTTTTACTTTTTTAGTATAAGAAGAACTTTTAATACTCATACCTTACACCTGTTTATTCAAATTATTTGTTTATATCCCTGTGTTCAATCCCCGGAGAATAACCTTCGTCTTGCAACAGTCGAAATAATTCATTGGCAATAACTACAGCGCGATGCTTGCCTCCTGTACATCCAATAGCAATAATTAAATGGCTTTTTCCTTCCCGCACATAATGGGGAAGAAGAAACATTAAAAGGTCCTCAATTTTTTCAAAAAAATTGCCTGTAACCGGCCATTTCCATACATATTCTTTAACCTGAGTATTCTCCCCTGTTAAAGGCTGCAGTTGTTCTACATAATGCGGATTAGGCAGAAACCTAACGTCAAATACCAGGTCTGCATCCGTAGGAACCAGGTACTTATAACCAAAAGATATAATAGTTACCTGCAAATATTTGCCCCGCTCACTTCCCGTATAAAGTAAAGATAATTTTTCTTTAAATTGGTGAGGGTTAAGATAAGAAGTGTCGATAATATTGGTTGCCTTACCCCTTATTTCACTTAGCAGCGATGTTTCTTTATCAATAGAGTCTAAAATAGTATTTTCCTTTAAAGGGTGCATCCTTCTCGTTTCTTTATATCGGCGTACCAATTCCTCACGTGTTGCTTCCAAAAATAGAATTTCAAAGTGAAAACCTTTAAATTCCAGAGCAGAAAGACTTTCAAAAAGCTGGTCAAAAAAATCACGTCCCCGAATATCACACACCAGCGCAACTTTGCTAACCTTTCCTTCTGACTGCATGCACATTTCGGCAAATTTGGGAATTAATACCGGAGGTAAATTATCTACGCAAAAATAACCCATATCTTCAAAATAATCCAAAGCCAAGCTTTTACCTGCTCCAGATAGCCCCGTAATCAATACAAATTGAATATCTTCCATATAAGTACCCCTTCCCTTCTACAAAACCTCTGCACATACAAAAATAATAATTATTTCAAAACTTTTACTTTTACATCATGCCGTTTTTCTTTAAATTCTAATACATAATCTGGATTGGCATTGATTACTTGTTCAAGCGACAATCCAGCTTGCGCAGTTATTTCCAAAGCAGCTTTCACATTACCTACATCCCCGGAAAAATGAGCATCACTGTTCACCATGACCTTGTTCCCTAATTTAGCAGCCAGCGATGCAATTTCTTTGCTGTTTTCTCTGCTCCCCGGCCTTACAAAAACAGAGCTGTTATTTATCTCAATTAATTTCTGTTCTTTATTGGCCTTGTGCAATACCTGTGCGACATCTATAGGAAATTCAGGATTGCAAGGATGAACTATTCCATCTACATAAGGATTTTCCAAGGCTTTTATCAACATACAGGTATTAAATTCAAGGTCACCCGATTCTATGCAAGGAGGATGCAGCCCCGCCCAGACGAAATCAAGTTTTTGCAAATAATTCGACGGCAAATCTATCTCACCATACATGTTGATAATATTAGCTTCTATGCCAAAGAGCAATCTCACTCCATTGATAAATGAAGGCAATACTTGGGAATTGCCAAAATAATACATATGAGGTCCTCCGGGCATAGCAGGGCCATGTTCGGTTACAGCTATCATTTCTAAACCTTTAGAAGCAGCTGAGCGACATATTTCTTCCAAGCTGCTATAAGAGTGGCCGCTGGCCATAGTATGAACATGTAAGTCTGCCGGCAAAAATTTTATACTCATAAATTTCCTCCTACACATAAAGGATTATAAAGTTTTTGTGAAGTTAAACAAAGTTAAATGATATATTCTTCAATTATTTCAGCCACTCCATTTTCAAGATTAGAACGAGTTATTAAATCAGCTTTTTCTTGGACTTCGCGGTAAGCATTAGCCACAGCCACTCCCATTCCTGCATATTGCAGCATGTCTATATCATTATAACTATCCCCAAAAGCCATTACTTCATCCCTCTTAATATTCAAGATTTCCGCCAATGATTCTAAAGCTTGCCCCTTGGTAGCTTTCAGATGGGTTATTTCCAAAAAATAGCGGTGTGATTTAGTAATAGTAAGCTTTTCCCGGTATTTTTCATGCAAAAAAGCCTCTATTTTTTCCAAGTGCCCCTCAAAATCAATAATAGTAATTTTGGGGGGAGCTTTCTTTTCATTTGCCAAAAAATTGGTTAAATTACCCACAGGCAACACTTCTACGGCTGTAATATCTTGATACATCCGGGAAAAATTATTTTCTTCCCTGATATGCACCCGATCGTCTATATATAGATTAATATGGTAACCCATATTTTCCGCTGTTTCCACAATACCATACGCCAGTTCAAAATCAACCGGGTTATAAAATAGGGGCTTCTCTACTCCTAAGGATCGGACAAGAGCACCATGATAAGTGATAAAAGGTATATCAACAGCTAACTTTTGGGCATAAGGCAAGCAAGATTTGTAGGTGCGCCCGGTGGCAATGGTTACCTTTACCCCCTTTTCTTGGGCAGCTTTAATCGCCTTGTAATTACGATTGGAAATACCATAACCGCCACTCAAAAGGGTTTCATCAAGATCCATGGCCACAAGTCTATAACTCATCTAATCAACCTCCATGATACATACTAAATAATACTATTTTTTATTATAACACAATGTGCTAACTGCGGTGTAAATAATCATGGATTACCCGGGCCAACTTTCTTCCCACTCCAGGCACCCGGGCAATGTCTACCGGTGAAGCCTGTACCAAAGCCTCCATACTGCCAAAATGCTTTAACATCTCTGTTTTACGTTTTTTCCCTACTCCCGGAACGTGATCCAGAGCCGATACCGAAGCACTTTTTTCCCGCAATCGGCGATGATAAGAATTAGCAAAACGATGTGCTTCATCCCTGACTCTCCGCAGCAATCGTAAAGAGGAGCTGTATTCCGGCAATTGCACGGGATGTTTCTTTCCCGGCAAATAAACCTTCTCTTCTCTCTTAGCCAAAGCCAGGGCAGCAACCTGGACATTTGCCTCAGTAATTACTTTTTGAAGAATATTTAATTGAGCCGCCCCTCCATCTACTAAAATTAAATCGGGAAAAGGCATTTCGGTGTGCTTAAATCTACGGCGTAAAACTTCCTCCATAGCCCGGTAGTCATCACCATTTACAAACTCGCGAATACGAAATCGTCGATACCCATCAGTAAAAGGGGAAGCTTCCTGAAATACTACCATTGAGCCCACAGCTTCCCCGCCTTGCAAATGAGAAATGTCATATCCTTCTATTCGCATTATATTTGGAATTCCGATGAGCCGTGAAAGTTCCTCCATAGAATGATGAGCATCTTTTTCCTTCTCTTCTTCTGTTTTATTGCCTCGTTTGAGCTTTTCCCTGGCCAGGGTGTAACCTTCCTGCAAACAACGCTCAAGAACATTGCGATAATAACCGCTTTGAGGGCAAATAAATTTTACTTTGTTCCCATAAAGATGTTCCAACCATTCTTTCACCAGTTCTTCCTCTGCCGGGCAGCAAGAAAGTACTATTTCGGAGGGAACCAATACCCCCCGACTGTAATAATCCTGCATAAAACCGGACATTATTTCCGGCTTTGCTAGCCCAGCAGTTCCTTCCAAACCAAAATTCTCCCTTTCCATAAGTCTGCCTTCTCGGACACGGTACATGTAGACCAGGGCTATTTGGTGAGTTTCATCGCTGCCGGAACCTATTTCTGTGCTCACCAGTCCCAGAACATCATATTCGCCTCCCGGCAGATTTAAAATTTTTTGGGCTTCTACAATTTTCTGCAAGTGTTCCAAACGATCTCGCAGCACTGCCGCTTTTTCAAATTCCTTTCTGGCAGCAGCTTCATTCATTTCTGTTTGTAGTCTCTGCACCAAGCTTTTATGCTCTCCTTGTAAAAACTGCTCTACCCTTTTTACCTCCTGGCCATATTCCCCGGGAGAAACCTTTTCAGCACCCCGACAGGGACCCAAACAACGCCTCATCTGGAAGTTCAAACATGGACGCCCCTGCGGAGAACCATCCAGAGGTTGACGACAATTGCGCAGGGGAAACATCTTATTGAGAAACCGCAAAGTTTGTCGCACCGCTCTAACTTCAGTATAAGGCCCAAAAAAGCGAGGAAATTCCGAAAAAAAATCACCTTTTCTTTCCATCTGCTTTTCCGGTAATCGGACTAACTCTAAGCGTGGATACAATTCCGCCGTTATTTTCAAATACGGGTACGATTTATCATCCTTAAGCCTCACGTTGTACTTGGGCTGATAATCTTTAATAAGGCGATTTTCAACAATTAAAGCTTCCACTTCCGAGCCGGTGATCATAAACTCTACGTCTGAGACCTGAGATAAAAGCATTTGCTGGCGATAATCAGGATTACGGGAAAAATAAGAACTTACACGCTGACGGAGGTTTCGGGCCTTGCCAACATAAATCACCCGCCCCTCCTCATTTTTCATCAGGTAGACTCCTGACTGAGCAGGGATTTCCTTTACTTTAGGCATTAAATTTTCTCTAACAGCCTGTATTTTTTTAGCCATTACCTATCACCTGTTAATTTCACCATTAAAACGCAGTTGCCTGCCCGGCTTGCAACATTGGCAGGAGGTAGCGTCCCGTATGTGAATCTTCCCTTGCTGCAATGTCTTCCGGAGTACCCGTCGCCACCACTCCTCCACCTTCTTTTCCCCCTTCAGGACCCAGATCAATGAGGTAGTCAGCTTTCTTTATCACTTCCAGATTATGTTCAATCACCACCACTGTATTACCGTTTTCCACAAGCTTATCCAATACAAGTAAAAGCTTGCGTATATCGTCAATGTGAAGCCCGGTAGTCGGCTCATCCAGTATATAAATTGAGCGTCCCTTGCTACGGCGGGAAAGTTCCGCGGCAAGTTTAACCCGCTGGGCCTCACCACCGGAAAGGGTCGGCGCAGGTTGTCCTAGTCTTATATAACCCAAACCCACATCAAAGAGGCACTGCAGTCGCCGCTGCACTTTCGGAAACACTTGAAAAAGCTCCAGCGCTTCTTCTACAGTCAAATCAAGCACATCAGCTATGTTATGGCCTTTAAAAAGCACTTCCAGTGTTTCTCGATTATATCTTTTCCCCTCACAAACCTCACAGGGAACATAAACATCCGGTAAAAAATGCATTTCTATTTTAAGTATACCGTCACCTCGACAATACTCACAGCGGCCGCCCTTTACATTAAAACTGAACCGTCCCGGCCGATACCCTCTCATCCGCGATTCCTGGGTTTGGGCAAAGAGATCACGGATACCGTCAAATAGCCCTGTGTATGTAGCGGGGTTTGAACGCGGATTTGTGCCAATGGGAGATTGATTTATTTCCACTACCTTATCAAGGTGCTCGCGCCCCTCAATTTTATCATGCTCCCCCCCCTTTTCTTTTGCTTTATGCAAACGTCGAGTTAATTCGCGGGCCAGAATTTCATTAACAAGAGTACTCTTTCCGGATCCTGATACCCCGGTCACACAGGTAAATACTCCCAATGGAAAGGAGACATCAATATTTTTGAGATTGTTTTCTCGAGCCCCGCGTACTACCAACCAGCGTCCATCCGGAAGCCGGCGGTTGTGAGGAACTCCTATACATGAGCGTCCGGATAAATATTCGCCGGTAATGGATTTTTCCTCCTGAATAATATCTTGGACAGAACCGGTGGCTACAACCTCTCCTCCCGCAGCCCCTGCTCCCGGTCCCAAATCTACAATATGGTCTGCCGTACGGATAGTAGATTCATCATGCTCCACTACAATTACCGTGTTATCCAGATTCCGCAAATCAAGGAGTGTTTGGAGCAAACGATGATTGTCTCGCTGATGGAGGCCGATACTGGGTTCGTCCAAAATATACAGCACTCCCGTTAAGCCGGACCCAATCTGAGTAGCCAGGCGTATACGCTGGGCTTCGCCCCCGGAAAGAGTAGATGCAGACCGATCAAGGCTAAGGTAATCTAATCCTACGTTTTGGAGAAACTTTAAACGAGAAGTAATCTCTTTTAAAACCTGGCGGGCAATTTGTTTTTCTCGTTCAGAAAGTTGAAGGGAATGGAAAAAGGATTCTGCTTCTTGCACCGATTTAACTGCTATTTGAGCAATGTTTTTCCCATCTAAAGTCACTGCCAGGCTGGATTCTTTTAAACGCTGGCCTTCACAACGAGGACAAGATCTTGTACTCATATAATGAGTTAATTCTTCCGACACATTTTCCCCGGTTGTTTCGCGGTAGCGTTTTTCTAAAATTTTTAATATCCCCGGAAATCTCCTTTTATAACTCCTGGGACGTCCATAAGCATTTACATAACGAAAACTGACAGGTTCGGGAGAACCATGAAATATAATTTCCTTCTCATCTTGCGAAAGTGATTTAAAAGGCGCATTGAGATCAATTTCATATTGTTTGGCAGTACCCTTCAGAAAATTTGAATAGTAGCGGGAAGTCCAGCTCCAAGAATGGATGGCCCCCTCCATGATGGATAATTCATCATTTGGAATAACTTTTTCAGGATCTAAATCCATACTTATTCCCAGCCCGCTGCAATCCGGACATGCCCCATAAGGGCTGTTAAAAGAAAATATTCGCGGATTCATTTCGGCAAAACTAAAACCACAATCAGGACAGGCAAAATTTTCACTATAAATAGTTTCTTCTCCATCTACCACATGAGCAATAACCAGCCCCCCTGATAGTTTTAAAGCTGTTTCCAGGGAGTCAGCAAGCCGTGATTCCACTCCGGGGCGAATAAGCAAACGATCTAAAACTACCTCAATAGAATGCCACTTATTTTTATCCAGCACTATCTCTTCTTCCAATTCTCTTATTTCTCCGTTCACCCGCACCCGCACAAAACCCTTGCGTCTGATATCTTCCAGGAGCCGGGCATGCTCTCCTTTTTTACTGCGAACCAAAGGAGAAAGAATTTGCAGCCTGGTCCCCTCTGTAAAATTTAATAATTGGTCCACTATTTGTTGGACAGTTTGTTGGGAGATAGGCTTTCGACAGTAAGGGCAATGCGGTTTACCTATACGGGCATAAAGAAGCCGCATATAATCATAAATTTCAGTCACCGTTCCTACCGTAGAACGCGGATTACGTGTAGCAGCTCTTTGGTCGATAGAAATAGAAGGGGAAAGCCCTTCCAGGGCATCCACATCAGGCTTGCTTACTTGCCCTAAAAATTGACGGGCATAGGCAGAAAGCGATTCTACATAACGCCTTTGCCCTTCCGCATAAATAGTGTCAAAAGCCAAAGATGTTTTGCCGGAACCACTGACACCTGTGAACACTATAAGGTTGTTGCGAGGCAACTTAATACTTACATCCTTTAAATTATGTTCCCGGGCGCCGCGGATGGTAATCTCCTTAAGATTCATGTCTTCCCTGCACCTTCTTCCAATTCAAATATTATATCCCTGAACTCTGCAGCCTTTTCAAACTCTAATTCTCGAGCAGCCTTATTCATTTTTTCTTTTAATTCTTCAATCAATTTATCTTTATCCGCAGCTTTTAATTCATTTTCTGAAGGAATAGCCCGGTATACTTCTTCTTCCACCGGTTTTTCTACCACCCGGGTTGCCTCAATAGCCCCATGCACAGTTTTTTGAATGGTTTGCGGTTCAATATTATGTTCGCGGTTATGCTTTATTTGCAAACTCCGGCGGCGCTCTGCTTCATCTATGGCCCTTCGCATAGAATCTGTAACTTGGCGGGCATACAAAATTGCCTGGCCCGCTGTGTTCCGCGCTGCCCGGCCAAATGTTTGGACCAGCGAACGTTCCGATCGTAAAAACCCTTCTTTATCAGCATCCAATATAGCCACCAGGGATACTTCCGGCAGATCCAACCCTTCTCTTAAAAGGTTTATTCCAATCAATACATCGAACTCACCCAGCCTAAGGCCGCGAATTATTTCCATTCTTTCCAGGGCACTTATTTCCGAATGCATATACCTCACCCGTAAACCCAATTCCGTATAGTAATCCGTTAAATCTTCAGCCATCCTCTTAGTTAAGGTAGTTACCAGTACTCTTTCATCGATCTCGGCACGACTGACAATTTCTTTATAAAGATCGTCTACCTGCCCCTCTACCGGTCGTACCTCAACCGCTGGATCCAAAAGACCGGTAGGTCGAATAATCTGCTCCACTACTTGAGTACTTTGGGTAAATTCATACTGAGCAGGAGTAGCCGAAACAAATACTGCCTGATTAATTAATTTTTCAAATTCATCAAACTGTAAAGGTCGGTTATCCAGTGCCGATGGCAAACGAAAACCATGCTCCACCAGCGTTTGTTTGCGAGATATATCTCCTGCAAACATACCTCGAATTTGCGGGATGGAGATATGCGATTCATCAAGAAACAAAAGAAAATCACGGGGAAAATAATCCAAGAGGGTATTGGGTCTGCTGCCGGGCGGCCTTCCATCCAAATGCCGCGAATAATTTTCAATGCCGGAGCAATACCCCACTTCCATCATCATTTCCAAATCTAAAAGAGTACGCTGTTCCAGCCGCTGCGCCTCTACAAGCAACCCTTCTTTTTTAAACTCCCCCAATCTTTCCCGCAGTTCTTGTTCGATGTTTTTCACGGCATCCTGTAGTTTTTCCCGGGAAGTCACAAAATGACTGGCCGGGAATATGGCTACATGATCTCTTTCATGAATTATGTGCCCGGTAACCAAATCTATTTCCCGCAAACGTTCGATTTCGTCCCCAAAAAGTTCTACCCTTATGCCGGCCTCATTATAAGATGCGGGGATGATTTCAATTACATCTCCCCGCACCCGAAAAGTACCTCTTTGAAAATCTATATCATTACGGCTGTATTGGTTTTCCACTAACCTTCTTACAATTTTCTCCCGGCTCTTTTGCATACCTACGCGCAGTGATAAAACGTGTGCATTATATTCCACGGGAGAACCAAGTCCATAAATACAAGATACACTGGCCACCACTATTACATCCTTTCTTTCCAATACTGCGCTGGTAGCCGAATGCCGAAGTTTGTCTATTTCTTCATTAATAGAAGAATCTTTTTCAATATAGGTATCAGTTTGAGGTATATAAGCTTCTGGCTGGTAATAATCATAATAACTAATAAAAAATTCTACCGCGTTTTCCGGAAATAATTCTTTAAATTCGCTGCAAAGTTGAGCCGCCAGCGTTTTGTTCGGTGCCATAACCAGCGCCGGACGCTGCAATTCCTGTATAACATTTGCCATAGTAAAAGTTTTTCCCGAACCCGTGACTCCCAGCAGGGTTTGATAACCATCATTCCTGCGCAAACCTTCTACTAATTTATTAATAGCTACCGGTTGGTCTCCGCTGGGTTGAAACCCCGATTTCAAGCGGAAGTCACCCATAAATAGCCCCATCCTTCCTGTTCCTAAACTATTATTATATTATATCATAATTATGGAAGTGATTCTATCTATCCAAATCACTTTTGTTTATGGATGGTTAAGAAGTGTAAAAATAGTTAAGAAAAGGGTTTATTTACGCCTCCATAAATTGCGTAGTTTTTGAGCGGGAGCCTGCTTTTTTAGTTCTAAATACACAGGGGCATGCAAATCGGGAACCAGGATTAAACCCAAAGGTGGATAACGGCGTGGAGGAGATTTCTTTGCCTCGACCAACCGAGAAGAAAACTTCTCTTTTTCCTGCTGTAAAGCTAAAGTAATAATCTCTTCCTCTCTTTTTACCGTGAGGTGAGTCAGAAAATAACTACTTCCTATAAGCTGCCAAAAATGGTAACTGTTCTCTACCAAAACATTATTTATTCTCAAAATTATATCTTCTTTTTGCAGTCCTGCCCTTTCCGCCGGTGATTCAGGGTAAACGGCAAGAATCTTAACACCATTTTCCGGAGCCCTATAACGGGGTTCTTGCTTAAATTCAAATTTATTCCCCAAATAAACCACCAGCTCATGGCCCAGAGGCGCAAAAAGGCACGCCGGCGCAAGCATAATGGGATGAAATTCTGCCGCCAGAGCTAAAATCAACAAAAGCAAGCTGTAAATACTTAAAAAACGGGCTGAAATTTTTGTTTTTTCCGAGGGGGAAGATGAAACTGCCAAATCTGCATATCCCAAAGCCGCCATCACCGGCAGCATTAAAAAACTTATTTCTTCCAAACCGATAGGTTCTATGCCCGACTGCAAAATTGGCCACCATTCAGGCATGCTTATAGTCATATCCATAGCGCCATTGGTTAACTCCTCAATCTCCGAACGCGCAAGGGCAATCATTCCCACCAGCGGCATTGGCCAAAAACATTGCAAAGAAAAACCTCCCAATACTTCTCCGGAAGAACCTTTATAATATACCGGGCTGCTGCCCCAATGTCCACCGATATAAATCAAGAGAGATTCCATTAAATGTAATACAGCTACCACTACCAATAAGCCCGGTAAATAGACATCTGCCAGCGAAGAAATGACATAGTTTTCTTCTAGGGCAGGGAATATATTTATTAAATAATGGGCCACAAAAACTCCCACAGACACTATTCCACCAGCATACGCGAAGCAGAGATAGCGGGGGTTAATTAAAAGCAGTAGTATGGCCACCGGCCAAATGAAAGCAATACCAATACGATCAAGAGACAAGCCCAATAATACAAAAATACAGCTTGCCGCTAAACCTCCTATTATGCCCAGTAAAAGAGCCCTTATAGTCTGTTTAAAAATGTTGTTTATCGGGTATCCAAAAAGCTTTTCTTCCATTTGGGCAATACGGTGGTATTGAAAAAACACAAGGGCCATAACCATCCAAAAAACAGGATGTACCAGAAACATAAAGAATGTTTGCAAAAGCATGGATAATACTTCCAGGAAAGGGTACATTTATTTATTCTCCTGTCTTTAGCAGTTCAATAGCTTTTTGCAGTTGATAATCTCTCTCATCACTGATCTCATCTAATTCTTTCCTTAAATTAATCCAGGTAATATCATCAAATTTTCCATGGGGAGGAAGACCTTTTTCTTGCTGAAAATCTTCCAGCGCCGCTTGAGTTTCTTGTTCAAAATACCCCCGGATTTCTATTTCATAACCTAAAGCTACCAGCATATCCTGCAGTAACTCTACTGTTTCACCATAATCTCCTTTTTGTAGTTCACCCGGGATAAAATAGTTATAATACTGCAGATAAGGAGGCAGAGCAACCTCGAAGTCGGGATTTATCCCTTCTTCATGCAGATCCCTGCCTTCGGGAGTCACATAGCGGGAAACAGTATACCTCATTCCACTTCCATCATCAAAAGTTACGTGTTCCTGCACAGTTGCTTTTCCATAAGTAGGAGTTCCCACAAGTGTAGCATCTGCACGTTCCTGGAGAGCTCCGGCCAGTATTTCCGCCCCACTGGCGGAAGTTTCATCAATCAATACTATAATCTCATAAGGCCTGGGTTGGGCAGATGAATGGTAAACTTCTTCAACTTCTCCTTCTCGATCAACAATACTCACTATTTCCCCTTCAGGGACTATTGCCTCCGCCACTTCTAAAGCCTCCCCCAAAATCCCCCCTGGGTTGCCCCGTAAATCTAAAACTAGGCCCTCCATGCCTTCTTTTTCCAAAACTTCCAGCTTCTCTATAAATTTACTACCCGTATTTCCATCAAACTGGCTTATTTCAATATATCCTAATTCCGGTTCGAGCCATTTACTTTCTACAGTTTGAGAGCTAATTTCATCGCGAAACATAGAAAACTCAATCAAATCGTCCGCTCCCGGCCTTTGTACTTTCAAAATTACCTGCGTGCCTATTTCTCCCCGTATCAATTCCACTATTTTATCAAGATCAAACTCGCTGACATCTTCATCTCCTACATATTTTATTTGATCTCCCGGCTGAATATCTGCTTCCTCAGCAGGCGTTTCCGGTAAAACCTCTACCACAGTGGCTCCTTCTTCAGATTCAATTAACTGCATACCTACTCCGCCAAAAGAGCCCCGCACAAATACATCAAAGTCTTCTACCTCCTGGGGATCTAAATAATTAGTTTGCGGATCTTTAAGGGTCTCTAACAAACCATCTATAGCGCCCTCAATCATTCTTGCGCGATTTATCTCCTCAATATACTCTTCACTCAATATATTCATTATTTCGAAAAGAAGCTTATATTCCTCATAATCATCTTCTTCACCAGCAACCGGCGGGTCGGGGAACTCTCGAGTAGAATCGTCTCCTCCCGCTACAATAAAGGTAATAGCATTGCTTATTATTAATAATAAAACAACTCCTATGACAACTGCAGTTAATCTTTTATTTACCATTTTATTCCACCACCTATGATTATCTCGCAAATTTAAACTACTTAAAAATGAAAACCGGACTTTAATGAGTATTATATTACTCTTGCGGTCCGGTTACCATACTTAATTTTAAAAACCAGGCGAAATATTTTATTCAAGGTAATTTAGAGGATCTTCCCTACTATCATTGTTCCAAACCTCAAAGTGGAGGTGAATGCCAGTACTTGCCCCGGTAGTTCCTGCCCTACCGATAGTGTTTCCCCGGGATACAGAATCACCTTCGCTCACACCCATGGAGCTTAAATGAGCATATAATGTCATCAGCCCACCACCGTGGTCAATCACAATAAAATTTCCATAGCTCGCCTGAGATCTTACCATAAGTACTGTCCCATCTTCAGCGGCAAAAATTCTATTTCTCCGACCATACGTCCCTATATCCAGCCCCCCGTGAAATGTTTGACGACCGCTTCCAAAAGGGCAAGTACGAGTACCAAATGGGGAAGTTATATAAGAGGGATCCTCTACCGGCCAAAGCAACCGTCCTTCCGGGCGTTCTCCTTGTTCGCCCGATTGTCGTTGTTCCCTTCTTATTCTCTCAATTTCCCCGGCAAGAGATTGTGCCTCTTGTTCTAGCTTTTCCATAGCCTGTCGGGTTTCTTCCATTGCTTCCTGAAGATCTTCACGTAATTCAGAGCGCTGGGCAATGGTGCTCCTCTTATCATTCCTTTTGCTGGCTATTTCCCGACGCATTTCATCAAGTTCTTCTTTTTGCTCTTCAAGCTGTTCTTTTTGCCCGGCAATAAAATCTCTTTCAGCTTCTACTTCTTCCACCAAAAGTATATCTTCTTCCGCAATATTGTTTAAATAATAAATCCTGGTAAGAAAATCAGAAAAACTTTTAGCTTCAAACAAAACTTCCAGGTAACCAACATTGCCCCGTTCGTATATAACTCTTAACCGTCTTTGTAGTAAATCTTCACGCTGTTCTAATCGATCTTCAGCTCTGCCTAATTCTCTTTCTGTGGATCTTATCTCAGCTTCATTTAGGTAAATATCCCTGTTTAACTCCCTTAGCTTACCCTGAATATCACCCAGTTCTTCTTCCAACTCTTCCAATTCTTGTGTCAGTTGTTCCTCTTCACTTTTCATTGCCTCTAATTCTTCTTCCTCTTGCTCCAGTTGCCCCCTAATCTCCTCCTCTTCTTCTTGCAAATCATCAATATTGCCGGCATAAGCAGGCGAAAGAACAAACAAAAGCATTATAAGCATTGCTAACAAAGGCAATGTTTGTTTAATAGTGTATTTTTTATCTGGTTCCCTAAATTGCTTCATAACTTATAAACACACCTCCGGAATGAACTAATGAGCAAATTTACACCTTCAAATACTTTCCAATGGAAAATAAGCTTCCTACCACTCCCAAGCCTATTCCCAGTGGAACAATCAAACTTGCCGTTCCGGTAATCGCCTCATTAAAGGGCACCACGGGTAAAAAAGCCAGATCCATTCCTATTAACTCTATCATAGCACCATAACCATAATATATGCAAGCTAAAGGAATCACCGTTCCGATTATTCCCAAAAACAACCCTTCAAAAAGAAAGGGGAGGCGAATAAACGTATCTGTTGCCCCTACATATTTCATAATCATAATTTCTTTACTCCGCAGCATTACAGTTAGGCGAATGGTATGCGCAATAAGAAAAGTAGCCGTAATAGCCAGCAAAAGCATCAAGGCTAAAGCAGCAGATTGCAGGGCCTGTGTAAAATTAGTAAGCCCTTTTACTATTTCTTTGTGACAAATAACATCGCCCACTGCCGGTAATTCTTCCAATTCGTCAATAAGGCCAAAAACCATTTCCGGTTCTATTACTCTTATCACATAAGAATCCCTTAACGGATTTTCTTCCGGTTCGTATCCCTCGAGAGCCCCTTCACCTAGCATCTCCTTCAGATCTTCAAATGCTTCCCCTTTGGATACAAATTCCACTTCTCTTACATCATCGTGCTGGGCAATTAAATCACTTAAGTCTCTTCTTTCTGAAGCGGCAGCATCATCTTCAATAAATGCTACTATTTCAATCTGTTCTCGGAGCTCTTCCGTCCAAAGCTCTACATTCATATTCAACAACACAAATATGCCAAAAATTAAGAGAGCAATAGCTACAACACCTATAGACGCAAGGCTCATCCACCCGTTTTTAAAAAGGCCTCTGCCTGCTTCAGCGATAAAAAAAGCAAAATTTCTAAAGAGCACGCAGATAGGCCCCCCTTGCCTCATCCCCCACCACTTCACTGTTATCCAAATAAACTACTCGTTTCTGCAATTTGTCCACAGCTTCCCGATCATGAGTTGCAACTATAACCGTAATTCCCATACCGTTAATATCTTTGAGCAGGTGCATTAATTCCATGGTCGTATCGGGATCCAGATTGCCTGTAGGTTCATCAGCAATGATCATTGCCGGTTTGTTCACTATAGCCCGGGCCAAACCTACTCTTTGTTGTTCCCCTCCGGAAAGACCGCTAACCATAGAATTGATTTTGTGCTTTAAGCCTACCATTTCCAATGCCAGGGGCACCCGCTTTTTTATTTCTTCCTTCGAAGCACCGGTCACCCTTAAAGCAAAAGCTACATTTTCAAAAACTGTTCTTTCATCCAATAGTCGGTATTCTTGAAAAACCATGCCAATATTTCGCCTCAACACCGAAACCTGGCCGCGTTTTAAACGCCCCACATTCCTGCCAAAAACTTTTAGCATCCCGGAAGTGGGAATTATTTCCCTAATAACCAACTTAAGAAAGGTTGATTTACCAGCCCCACTTGGGCCAACAATAAAAACAAACTCCCCTCTGCTGATGCTCATAGTTACCTGAGATAATGCAACCTTGCCATTGTACTTCTTAGTTAAATTATAAGCCTCTATCACCTAAATGTCCACCTTTGCTATGTGTTTACATAATACCTGCCCTTATCCCCGCAATTACAGTCATATTATATTATTTACAAATTCGACAAAATAAACGCTATTCCCCCTAATTTAGTATTCAAAATATCTAAAAATTTTTTAACATAAGGGCAATATTAATTAAGAAAACTAAATTTTTTACCTGCTTACTTTTTAAACCAGGGTATCATCTGGCGAAGTTCTTTTCCTACCCTTTCCAGTAACTGCTCATTTTCCTTACGCCTTAGAATATTAAACATGGGTAAACCGGCCTGGTTTTCCAATATCCATTCCCGGGCAAACTCACCACTTTGAACTTCTTGTAGAATTTTGCGCATTTCTTCTTTAACGCTTTCGTTCACCACCCTGGGGCCACGGGTAAGATCTCCATATTCTGCCGTCTCACTCACCGAATAGCGCATCCCCGAAAGGCCACCTTCATAAATCAAATCTACAATTAACTTTAGTTCGTGCAGGCATTCAAAATATGCAATCTCCGGTTGATATCCCGCTTCCACCAATGTGTCAAAAGAAGCTTTTATAAGAGCAGAAACACCACCGCAAAGAACCACTTGTTCTCCGAAAAGATCTGTCTCTGTTTCCTCCTGAAAGCTTGTTTCCATAACTCCGGCGCGGGTACAGCCAATACCCTTTGCATAAGCCAGAGCCAGAGCCTTAGCTTTTCCACTATAATCTTGGTGCACGGCCATAAGGGCAGGAACCCCGTTTTTTTCCGTATATACTCTGCGTACAAGATGACCCGGACTTTTAGGAGCCACCATAAAAACATCCACTTCTGCCGGAGGATCAATTTGCCCATACAAGATATTAAACCCATGAGAAAAACCCAATGCTTTCCCTTCTCTTAAATTAGGCAAAACTTCCTGCCGATAAATCTCAGGCTGATAACTATCGGGAACCAAAAACATTATAATTTCTGCTGCTGCAGCAGCATCAGCAACACTCTGAACTTCCAACCCCGATTCTTTAGCACGAGCACGGCTGGAGCTACCCTCATGTAAGCCAACTATTACATCCAACCCGCTTTCTTTTAAATTAAGTGCATGGGCATGTCCCTGGCTGCCATAACCCAGGATGGCTATTTTCTTACTTTTTAACATCTCTAAATCCGCATCTTGTTCATAATATGCTTTTGCCATTATTCAAACCTCCCCGTTATTATTGATATAATTCTTATACCTGTTATTCTCGGGGCAATTCCGGAAGTTACCAGAATAATAACCCCTATCAAATCTTAACAAAAACTGTTTTGAACGTTAATGCATCTAAAAAAACATATTAACGTTTTTTTAAAAAACCTACATCTTTTATATTTATCCTTTTCTATTTTCGTTAATTTGTTTCTTTTCCCTGCTCAATATTTGGAGCATCCTTTTTTATTTTCCAACGCAGATAGGCTTCTTGAAAAACTTCCAATTTGCCGTCTATTACTTCATTTATATTACCCACTTCCACCCCGGTCCGGTGATCTTTTACCAGGGTAAAAGGATGAAAAGTATAAGAGCGAATCTGGTTTCCCCAGGCAATTTCTTTATGCTCCCCCCGTAAAGCATCTATTTCCGCAGATTGTTGTTGGCGATAATATTCAGCCACCCGCGCCTGGAGTATGCGCATCGCCTGTCTCCGGTTGCTGTGCTGCGAACGGGCACTTTGGCTTTGGGCTGTTATTCCCGTGGGGAGGTGGGTCATACGTACCGCCGAATCTGTGGTATTTACATGTTGCCCCCCCGCTCCCTGGGCTCGGAAAGTATCGATTCTCAGTTGCTCAGGATTTATCTCATATTCGGCTTCTTCCTCTACTTCAGGCATCACATCCACAGAAGCAAAAGAAGTATGTCTTCTTTTAGCAGTATCAAACGGAGAAATACGCACCATACGGTGCACTCCTTTTTCTGCCTGTAGGTAGCCGTAAGCATATCTTCCATTTACGGAAAAAGTTACACTTTTAATTCCCGCTTCATCTCCGGGTAAAAGATCAAGGACTTCAACTTCTCTGCCATCTTTTTCCGCCCAACGTAAATACATGCGCATTAATATTTCCACCCAATCCTGAGATTCCAGCCCCCCTGCACCGGGATGGATGGAAACAATTGCACTGCTGTTGTCATACTTGTTGACAAAAAGGACCCTGTTCTCTAGCCGGCCAAGTTTTTGTCCCAACATATTTATTTGCTCTCGGGCATCCTTACGAAATTCATTTTTTTCTGCAGCTTCACTTGATTCTTCTATCAAATGAAGCAAAACCTCTGCATTTTCAATACACGATTGTAAATGCTCATCCTCTTCTACTTCTCCCCGCAGAGCACTAATTTCCTGCATTAATTCTTTAGCTTTTTCACCATTTTCCCATAGAGAAGGATCTGCTGATTTCTTTTCCAGCTTCTGCAGCAATTCCTTTTTTTGATCTACTTCAAAGTGAATCCCTCAATTCCTGATAACGCAGTTTATGATTTTTTAACTCTTCTGCCAGTTCCTTGATCATTAAGACATTACCTCCATACTATCAAGCTTCTCCTTATCTAATTTGCCTATGCAGCTAAGAATCCCCTCATAATAATAATCCAAAGTTAAAAGTGTCTTTATTAATTATCCTTTCCACAGCATTTTTTATATTTCTTGCCGCTATTGCAGGGACAAGGTGCATTCCTCCCTATTTTCTCCCCCACTTTCACCGGCTGTGACTTTTCCTGCTTATTGTTCTTTGCCGAAGCAGAAGTGCGCTGCGAGCTCCCTTTTTGGGATCCTCCGGAGTCGGGACGCACTGCAGTACTTTCGGAAACTACCTGTTGCCTTTGAGGAAGGGATTTTACCTTGGCCTGGAAAAGACCTCTAACCACGTCTTCTTCTATTAAATTAAGCATTAATTCATAAGCCCGTGATGCCTCTAAACGGTATTCAACCAGGGGATCACGCTGCGCATAAGCTCTGGTGCCAATTTCATAGCGCAGCTCATGCATAGCATCAATATGTTCCACCCAATGACGATCCACGGTACGTAACAGAATAACCCTTTCTAATTCGCGCATGCTTTCAGGGCCAAACTCTTTTTCCAATTCTTTTTCCCGCAGATCGTAAAAACTGAGGGCTTCTTCTAACATAATTTCTTCAATAGCCCGCGGCTCAAATTCTATAATTTTTTCGGGGGAAAATATCCCTTTTCTTAAAAAGACGGTTTCACCATAATTAATAAGCTGCTTTGCCTCTTCTTCCAAAAGATAAGATTTATCCCCCATATATCTATCCACAGTTCGGTGCACCACTGCTTGCACCATTTCAAGTATATTATCTTTAAGGTTTTCTTCATCCAGCACTTTACGTCGTTCAGCATATATTACTTTTCGTTGTGCATTTAGAATCAAATCATATTCCAAAAGATGCTTGCGAATTTCAAAGTTGCGGCTCTCCACCTTCTTTTGCGCATTTTCAATGGCCCGGCTGATCAATGGATGATCAATGGATTGATCTTCATCCATCCCCATCCGCTCCATCACGGAAGCAATGCTGCCACTGCCGAAAAGCCTCATTAAATCATCTTCCAGGGAAATATAAAACTGCGAAGAACCGGGATCACCTTGCCTTCCAGAACGCCCCCTTAGCTGGTTGTCTATGCGGCGGCTTTCATGGCGTTCCGTGCCCAACACATGCAAACCACCCAAATCCACTACTTCTTGATGCTCCTGTTCCCACTTTTCTTTAAATTGGGGTAATATTTCCTGCAAACGTTTTGCAAAAGTTCGATCATACTCTTCTTCCTCTTCAATATTCTCTTTTTCCAGTTCTTTTTCTACTCTTTGGCGGGCAATATACTCATAATTGCCTCCCAGCACAATATCAGTTCCTCTACCGGCCATGTTAGTGGAAATAGTTACCGCTCCCTTTTGCCCCGCCTGACTAATAATCTCCGCTTCCCGGGCATGGTTTACCGCATTTAAAACATTATGCGGCACCCCCTCCTGCTTTAACATCCGACTAAACTTCTCCGACTTATCTACGGAAATTGTGCCCACCAAAACCGGTTGCCCCTTTTCATAAAGACGGCTTATCTCATTTACCACTGCTCTAAATTTAGCCTCTTCAGTTTTATATATACAATCCCCCAGGTCTTCCCGAATCATGGGCTTGTTGGTAGGAACAATGACCACGTCCATACCATAAATTTCCTGGAACTCCCCTTCCTCTGTAGCTGCAGTACCGGTCATGCCGGATAATTTATTATAAAGCCGGAAAAAATTCTGGAAAGTAATTGAAGCCACCGTCCGGCTTTCTGCCTGAATTTGAACCCCCTCTTTAGCTTCGATAGCCTGATGCAATCCCTCCGAATAACGCCTTCCCGGCATAAGTCTGCCGGTAAACTCATCCACAATCACAACCTGATTATTCTTAATCACATAATCCACATCTTTTTCATAAAGAGAATATGCCCGCAGTAGAGCGCGGATGGTAAACTCATGCTCCCCACCTCTCTGATTGGCAAGTGCCTCTTCTTCACCGGCATCTCCGGGTTCATATTCCTCTTCATCTTCTTTTCCTGCTTCTTCTTCAGTTTCTTCCATTTCCATGTCTTTTTCCCGGCCTATATCTTTATCTACTGCCGCATCTACCCCTTCTTCCCCCTCGAAGTTGCTATTGTCATCCTCTACTTCAGATTCTTCATATCCTAAAAAGTCCCTTAGCTCGGGATCCTCTTTCACCAGTTCGTCATAACCTTTCGGAGAGATATCGACTCCCCTGGTAGCCTCATCAATGCTAAAGTAAAGCTGTTCATCCAACAAACGCATGGTTTTATCGGACATCAAGCGATATTTTACCTTTTCAACCTGTTTTTCAACCCCGGGATCTTTCAATGTTTCAAGGAGCTTTTTATTTTTAGGTGCCCCCCGGCGGGCCATGAGAAGCAGCTCTGCTGCTTCCTCCTTATTGCCTTCTTTCAGAAGCTGCTGCGCTTTATCTAAAGACTCATCCACCAGACGGGCTTGTTTTTTGATCAAGGAAGCTACTACTTTGTTCCAGCGTTCGTACCCCTGTTTCGCCTCTACTTTACTGCTGATGATCAAAGGGGTTCGGGCTTCATCAATAAGGATGCTATCTACCTCATCCACAATGGCAAAATTAAGTTCCCTCTGCACCAGCTGATCTTTATAAATCACCATATTATCACGCAGATAATCAAAACCTAACTCGTTATTGGTGGCATAAACAATATCTGCCGCATATGACTGCCGGCGATCTTCCTGGCTCATATCGTGAGCAATATAGCCCACGCTAAGCCCGAGCATACGATAAACCGGTCCCATCCATTCACTATCCCTTTTAGCCAGGTAATCATTAACAGTAACTATATGGACGCCCCCACCGCTGAGGGCATTCAGGTAAGCCGGCATAGTAGCCGCCAGGGTTTTACCTTCGCCGGTTTTCATTTCAATAATGCGCCCTTGGTGGAGAACAATGCCTCCCATCACCTGCACATCAAAGGGACGCATGCCCGTAGTCCTTTTAGCTGCTTCTCTAACCAGAGCAAAAGCTTCGGGCAGCATCTCATCTTCCGTTTCCCCATTCTGGAGCCTTTCCTTAAATTCCCCGGTTTTAGCAGCCAACTCTTCCTCTGTCAGGCTTGCCATTTCCTCTTCCAGGAAATTTATACGCTCCACCACCCCTTCCAATTTCCTTATCTCTTTCTCATTGGAACGGCGAGAAAAAGCATTGGATAATGTAGTCATTATGTCTCCAATTTTTACCAATTCACCACCTCCTCAAAAAGGTGTCAGGCCTTGACATTGACACAAAAATACAATTTATTGCCTCGGTATACTCTCAACATTCATATGGAGTCTTTAAACTTTCATTTTAAGCTCTTCAGCCAACAGCCACAATCCACCGGACACCAGCGAGTGTCCCCCTAAAAGCACTGGTATTTCGCATTCTACAGCAGCACGAGTAAATTCTTTTAGCCAGGGGTGTTCTAACTCTTGCCACCTGCCCATATCCGAGAGAAATCGTTCTTCTGCTTGTAAATCAAGTTTGAAGTGAGCAAATAAGACCCTTGTATCAATGAATGCCAGTTCCGCTACCCTTTCCAAGTATTTAAAAAATTTACTTATGCCAAATTCCTCTATAAAATAGCCTATGAGAGTTTCCACTTCTCCGGAAGTTTCTCTTCCTAATGCCTTCATGCCCCTTTCTTCAGAAAAAATACGCAGCCGCAGCTTTAAATTGTTATTTAAATACGCTATTAAAGGGGCACCTACTCTACCCACTATAGCTACATCCCGATAATAGCCACAAAGAACTTCCTTAGCTTTATCAAGTAATTCATAATTTAAAGGAACCTCCCGTAAAGCTTTTTCGGTGCTTTTTTCTACATAAGGGCTTGCCCCTAAAATCAAAAAATCAGTGGGCGTATCCAGGTCAAAGATAATGCCTTTGGAATAAGGAATAAGCTCCATGGTCAAACCTGCTTCATCCCTCAGTGAAATAGCCAGAGAATTATCGCTTGCCGGCGGCTGCATATTAAACAATGCATCCGCAGGTGTAAAAGCCACCAAATCAGAAGACTGGGGATTGTTGGTATAAACAAAGTTGTCTCGATCTTTAACCGCTGATATTATTTGCTTAATTTCTTTTTCTTGGATGAGAGGAAAACTTGCACCACCTAAATAAAATAAGTTTTGAGGCTTATACTCGGAAACAATTTTCAACAGTTCCTCCCCAAAATGGAATCCTTTTGTTTGGACATCCTGAACAACTACCTTGTCCATTTTTCCTGCTTTTTTCGCCAGGCGATGATAGTTAGTGACCACAACGATCTCTCTAATATCATCTACGTTCATCAGCTTACGCATATTATCCAAAAGAACAGTATGACACACATTATTTAAAGATTTTTCCAGTTTACTTAATGGTTCTCCGCCTTCAAAAATAACTGCTATAGTATTATCTTTCATTTTATATTTTAGTCCTTTACTTATTAAGGCTAAAACTCGGGCTCAATAAGCCCGTAATTACCATCTTTCCTCCTGTAAACTACACTAACAGTTTCTGTGTCCGCACTATTAAACACAAAAAAGTCATGGCCAAGCAGGTTCATTTGCAAAATTGCCTCTTCCACATTCATGGGCTTAAGGATAAATTGCTTGGTCCTAACGACTTTGGGCTCTTCATCATCCTCTGATAATTTTTGATCCTCACTTTCGCCAGAAGCCAAGTGGTCACTTATCTGCCGGTGATTATTTTGACGTAACCGTTGATTCATTTTCTTTCTGAATTTCACCACTTGCTTTTCGATTTTGTCAACTGCTGAATCAATGGAAGCATACATATCCCCGGTACTTTCTTCACTGCGCAAAATCAAGCTATTATACAAAGCTGTTATTTCCACCACATGCTCATCCCGGGTAACCGCCAATACCACCTGAACATCAACATTCTCTTCAAAAAATTTGTCCAGCTTTGACAACTTTTTTTGGACATATTCTTCTAACGAGGGAGTAACATCAATATTTTTCCCGCGCACATTAATTTCCATACTCACCCTGCCTCCTTTAAATCTAAACTTTAACTTCCATACTTTTCCTCAGTAAAAAAAATCCTGCCTTTTAATTTTGCCTCAATTATAACATAAAATAGTCCCGTTATTATACGGGACTATATTTGATAAATCTTTATCCGGGTTATATTTCTCACAGACCTATAACTTCACCACATTAGCAGCTTGGGGACCGCGATCCCCTTCCACTACATCAAATTCAACTTCATCCCCCTCAGCCAAGCTTTTAAATCCCTCTTCTTGAATAGCTGAATAATGCACAAACACATCACTTCCTTCGTCCCTTTCAATAAACCCATACCCTTTTTCCTTGCTAAACCACTTAACTTTACCGATCATTAAATAATTCCTCCTATTAATAAAAAGATCCGTGAGAAGTTAAAAATTAACCTCACAAAAATTAAGCTACCATAATCTTGTTATACTGTCAAACAAAACCACACATTTTTTTCCCAAGCTACCGTTCCACCTATTCCAGATTATTTGTATGTAAAAAAGGATTAAATTGCTAAAATATTTTCCTCTGAATTGCTGCCACTGCCCCATTTACTTCCCGGGCTCCGCCGCTTAAAAGAGTTTTTGCTGCTTCTTCCATAGTGGCACCGGTTGTAAAAATATCGTCAATAAGTAAAATACTCTTTCCCGAAATTTGTTGGTGCGAATTGGGTAAAGCCATAAAGACACTATCTATATTATTTCTCCTTTCCCGGAAAGAAAGGGAAGTCTGGGAAACATTATTCTTAACCCGGCATAATAATGGCTTAAAAGGACCCTTCAATTCTTTAGCTACTTTTCGAGCCAGCAATGCCGATTGGTTATAACCTCTTTCTTTTAATTTTAACCCGTGAAGAGGAATAGCAGTCACTACATTTGGAAGAGGCCAATATGAATTATGCGAAATTAATTCTCCCAAAAAACTACCAATTTTTCGAGCCATCTGCGGTTGAGAATAGTATTTAAAACGATGCAGCGTTGCCCGCCATTTACCTTCATACCAAGCCGCTCCGTAAAGTCTCGCTAATCCCTTCTGCTCTCTTAATAAACAAGCACAGGGAAGCTTCTCTACTCCGGTACTTTTACACCGCAGACAAAACCACCCTACTGTCAATACCTGCGTGGCACAACGAGAACAAAAAGTATTTTTCCCATTAATGCCGGTAACTATCCGAATTCCACAAATTAAGCAAACCGGGGGAAAGAAAAAATCCAAAAAACTATCCGTCCAAGAAACCGGCATTTTCTCTCCTAACTTAAATTTTTTAAATTCCATCTACGCTGAGCATCCATTTTTAAATGAATAGAACTTCAAATCATTCACCGGCGTTATAATCCGCTTTTGGCACAACAGAAAACAATAATTCTCCGGAAGTAACTACCTTATCCTCAATCTTTATGCTGCCTTTTCCTTTTCCAACACTCCTGCGGATATTGCTAACTTCCACTTCCATAATCAATTGGTCCCCGGGTTGTACCAATTTTTTAAAGCGAAATTTTTCAACTCCGGCAAATAGTAACAAATTATTCTTATATTCAGGCATTGTTAATACCGCCAGGGCTCCTACTTGCGCCAGAGCTTCTATCTGCAAAACACCCGGCATTAATGGCTCTCCGGGAAAATGTCCTTGAAAAAAAGGTTCATTCATAGTCACGTTTTTTAGACCCACTGCCTTTTCACCGGGAACTACTTCCAAAACCCGGTCCACCAACAGAAAAGGGTAGCGATGTGGCAATAATTCCATTATTTTTTTTATGTCAAAATTTTGAGCTTCCATAAATTAACTCCCCCATGCTTCTTTTAAAATGTCTATTACCTCTGCATCCGCTACCTGCCCGAAAAACCGATAAAACTGTCCCACCGCGCCAAAATTAGACGGCGCCTCCAGGTAAAAAATCTCATCAACCTCTTCAGACAACCGCTGTATGGTGTCCGGCGGCCCCACAGGCACCGCTGCCAAAAGAGCTTCCGGGTTGTTCTCTCTTAATCCTTCTATGGCAGCTATCATAGTAGAACCGGTGGCCACTCCGTCATCCACCAATACAATTTGCCTTCCTTCATACGCCGGCAAAGGACGTCCTCCCCGGTAGACCTCCATTCGCCTATCTATCTCGGCACGCTCTTTTTCTGCTTCTTTATCAATATAATCAGAAGAAATATTTAACTTATCAACCAATCTGTGGTCCAAAACCATGTTGCCATCGGCTGCCACTGCCCCCACAGCCAGCTCCGGCTGCCCGGGGGCACCTATTTTGCGAGTAATATAAAGGTCAAGCTCTCCCCCCAAACTTTCCCATATATAGCGAGCCACCACCACTCCACCGCGGGGAAGAGCCAAAATTAAGGGATTATGCCACTTATGCACCAGCATTTTCTCTGCCATTTTTCTACCGGCCTCCGCCCTATCAGTGAACATTGTCTATCCCTCCTTTCTCTTAAATACTTTTACCCTTTTTATTAGCTCTTCTTTACTAATATCTAATATTTCGTTCATCCCTTTCTATTCGGAAGACATATATCATATTAAATTAGTTAAACTAAGAAATCCCATATACTTTGCTACCATGAAGAAAGAAATTAATTTATTTAAAATTAACAAAATAATCTACAATATTCCTATATGCCAAGTACCCGGCATAATTTTTCCACCGCCTGAGAAGCTATCGAGTCAGCAGGTAATTCCACCAAGGGTTTTCCTTTGGCGTCATAATCCGGAATCAAGCTATCATAAGGCATGGTTCCTGAAAGCTCTATGCCAGTTTGTTCAATCTCACTCTTTAATTGTTGCACCTGATCTTCATTTCCCCGCGTGATAATTAACGACATTTTTCCTACATCAATGTCAACACTCTCTATTATTTCCCGGACCCTTCCCGCTGAACGTAACCCCCGTGTGGTCGCATCACTGGTAACCAGCAGATGATCCATGGCCGGAATAATACGCCGACTTAAATGCTCTAATCCGGCTTCGTTATCTGTAAGCATATAGTCATAATTTTTAGCTAGTTTTTCAATGTACTTACGCAGCAAATCCAGTGGAAAACAATAACATCCCGGCCCCTGCGGGTTACCCATGACCAAAAGATCATAAGCTTCAGTTTCTACCATGGAAGATCCCAATTTATACTCCACAAACGTATCTTTTGTCATCCCGGTAGGCACTGCCTTGGGATCTTTTACCTCTGCAAGTATCTCACTCACAGTATCTTCTATCTCCACTCCCAAAACCTCGTTAAAATTGGCATTAGCATCCGCATCAACCGCAAGGATTGATTTACCGGGATATTTATTCACCAGGTAACGGGTTAACAATCCTGCAAGTGTAGTTTTCCCCGTTCCTCCTTTTCCAGCCACAGCTATTTTTATTGTCACTGTTAACAACTCCTCTCTTTTTTGATATAATCTTAAATCATTAAAATATCTTCTTTTCCAAAACATGTTCTAAATCAGCAAGCCGGTTACACGGATACATTCTGGTTAATTTCTGAAAAGAAGAAACCGACCGAAGTTCTTCCCATTCCTCAGGGGGCAAGGTGTTCAACCAAACTATATCTTTCACCCGATCATGCACATTTTCCATCCTGCGCAGAGCCTCGTCTAACAAAGTAGTGCGGGTATCACTAACTATAATTACTATGGTTTTAGGCGTAAGCAACTCATCATGTTCCTGCATAAGAGTTTCCAGCGCTATTGCCAGTCTGGTACCGCCGCCCCACTCCCTACTTTTTTTTAGCAGTTCTTTTCGCGCTTCTTCGAAAGAAGCACCTCTTTCCAAAGAGCCACTAATTTTCTCAAGGTTTTCTGCAAACACAAAACTTTCTAAATCGCTAACTACCGAGTTTAAACCATAAATAAAAGGCAGTATAAAACCCGTATAGCGTATCATAGAACCTGAAATATCACACAACAACAGTAAACGCAATTTCTGTTTCTTCTTGTCTCGGTAGCGAAGATGATAAATATAACCTCCATAGCTGATATTATCCCTTATAGTCCGCCGCAGGTCCAATTCTCGTTTCTTTTTACTGATCCGATACCTCCGGGAAAGAGAATAAATAAGGCGCCGGGTCATTTTGCGGATCAATTCGGCAGCTTCCGGGACATCCTTATCGGTAATATTTTTCATATCAAGTTCCCTGATTCCATTACCGGAAGAGCCCCCTCCCGCACCTCCCGCACTGCTGCCTGCAAGCATCCAGTCCCAGCCAGAATCCCCCGTGATTGATGGCGGGCGTTGGATAGTATTTTCCTGTCGATTTCGCCAATATCGCAGTGAGCTTTTCACTGTAGTTTCCAGGATAGGTTTGAATTCTGGTTCTACATTTTTGCCCAGTTCTGTTTCGGAGACAAACTGTTTTATTTTGTTTTGTTCTTTTTCCGGGAGGGAAGCAAATACGACTTTTTCGGATTCCGCAAGGTCTAGCTTTTCCCCTTTAAAAGTAAGTTCATTATCTGCTTTCTCCAGACACTCAATATATTTTTCCTCACACTCCCAGCCCCTCTGCAACTCTTTTTTTTGCTCATTAGAAGGCAAAAAATATTTTTCAAACGTGTGCTCAAAAACCTCAAAGTCAGGTGCTTTTTTGATTAAGGTAGCTCGCAAAGCAGTTTTAAAAGCCTCACGATCTTTTAGGCCGGCGACAGAAACCCCTTCCAAGGCTTCCATCAATTCCGCTGTCCCTACTCGAACCCCCTGTTTCCGCAGCAAAAAAACAAAGTTGGCAATGTGATTCTCTAAATTTTGATCTTCTAAAACATTACTTCCTTTCAGTTCGAACACCTCATATATGTTCTATGTATAACCCAAAATTAATCATTAACTTAATCCTTCTTATAAAAAAACTTTATAACCTTTCAATCCTTCTTTCAGCTGTATTTTAGCGCTAATTTCAACCACTAGCGAATACTATTAATTAAATTTTCTGCGCCGATTTCTTCCCGAAATATTTCTTGATCTCTTTTTGATTTTAGGAGCAGTCCCAAAAAATCATCTAATAGTTTAGCTTCCAACCGATCCCGGTGCAGTGAAACCAATGCCCCGACCCAATCAAGGGTTTCCGCAATGGAGGGTTTCTTTTTAATATGCTGATTCTCTCGCAGATAATTTACTGCCCGGGCAATTTCGTTAGAAAGTTTTTGCCCTGCCTGCGGTATTTTTTTGTTTATGATTTGCGTTTCCCTCTCAACAGAAGGAAAGTCCAGGTAAAGATAAATACAGCGCCTGCGCAAACCATCCGATAGCTCCCGCTCACTATTACTGGTTAATACCACCATGGGTACTTTTAAAGCTTTAACCGTTCCCAGTTCGGGAATGGAAACCTGAAAATCAGATAAAACCTCAAACAAAAAAGCTTCAAATTCATGATCACATTTGTCCACTTCATCGATGAGTAATACATTTTTCTCGGGTGAACTTATAGCCTTAAGTAAAGGCCTTTCCAGTAAGTATTCCCTGGAAAATAATTCTTTCTCGCTAATTTCTTCTTTGCCCATCTCCTTGCTCATCTGAATTTTTAGCAACTGTTTCTGGTAATTCCATTCATAAAGGGCCTTGTTCTCATCCAAGCCTTCATAGCACTGCAGTCTGATGAGATCCACTCCAAAAACCCGGGACAGGGCCTTTCCCATCTCCGTTTTCCCAACCCCCGGAGCACCCTCTATTAACAAAGGCTTCTGCAATTTTAAAGCCAAAAAAACCGTTAAAACAGTATCTTCTTCACAGATGTAGTTTATTTCTTCAAAACGATCTCTTAGCTCAGATAATGTTAATTCCAAAACCATCTCTCCTTTCTCTTCTATATAATAGCACTTTATTTTTCTAAAAACCAACCTTCATGTTGCTCAACAATCCTTTACAATAATTTCTAAATATTTAAATTTTTTTATCACCCTTAAACATATTCTTTAAATAGGGTATAATGCATAATAATGGTAATAAATATCTTCTAGCATCTACTTAATATATTGATATCAAGGCACATTTTTAATAATTAAGAAAGGAAAACTTATCCATGGTCAAAGAATTACCCTTTTGGGGACAAATAATATACGGAATTCCAGAGGGAGGAATATTCCTTGTCAACCAGATTATTACTGCCTGGATCTTCTATTTTTATACCACCGGGGCTCTGGGAGGAGAAGCACTGGTACCTCCCGCCATTGTAGGCACAATTATTTTTCTGGGAAGATTGGTCGACGCAGTGGCCGATCCCGTTATAGCCAGGTTCTCTGACAATTTTGACAGCAAGTGGGGGCGGCGCATGCCCTTCATGGCCGTTAGCGGGGTCATTTTGGTCGGAAGTTTTATCGCTCTCTTTCATCCCCTTGTAGAAGGACAATCAACCTGGAATGCCCTTTATCTGATCTGCTTGGTAAGTATTTATTTTGCTTCCTTCACCGCTTATGTATGCCCTTACCTTGCTTTATTGCCCGAACTGGCAACTTCTACAGCTAAACGGGTAAACCTTGCCACCTATAAGGCCATCTTTAGGATGCTGGGCACAGGAATAGCACTTATCGGCGCAGGGATTATTATCGGGAAAATCGGTTTCCAAAACATGGCCTGGATTATGGGAATTTTAGCCCTGGTTTTACTCTATATACCTATGAGCATTCGTGAAAAAGAATATGCCCAATCCAAGCCAGCTACTTTAGGGCTTATTGAAGCTATTAAAAAAACTCTACAAAACCGCCCTTTTGTTTTCTATTTGGTAGGATGTATCGCTTTCTGGTTCGGTGGAAACATAGTCTTACAGGCAGCTCCATTTTACGTAACCGTACTTTTGGAAGAAGGAGAAGCAGCCACTTCTTTATTTTATGGGGCAGCAGGAGTAATAGCCGTTATATCCTTTCCCATCATTAATTACATTGCCAAGAAAAAGGGCTTAAAAACTACCATGCTTCTCTCCATGTTCGTCCTCATTGTCCTTCTTCCTTTAGTATATTTTTTGGGAAAGCCCCTCTGGGGCATAGATTACTTTACTTTAGCCTTGATTGGGGTAGGATTGGCCGGCTTTCCCGTTGCTGCCCTTTTTATTGTACCTGACGCTCTGGTAGCAAGTATTTCCGACCTTGACGAAAAGCTAACCGGGCAACATCGCCAGGCCATGTACTTTGGCACTCAAGGTCTGATCATGAAAGGTGCCCTCGGCCTTTCTACAGTAGTGATGGGCACACTTTTCCAAACATTCGGGCAAACCCCCGCTGAACCATTAGGCGTGCAGTTAACCGGACCGGTGGCAGCCTTTTTACTTGCCATTGGTTTTATTGTTTTCCTATTTTACCCCGAAAAAGAAGTATTAGCTTACCAGCAGCAAAAGCTATCAGATGAAAGTTAACATAATCAAGCAAAACACGGAAATAGATTAACAATCTGTACAGATCATTTATTTTAGCAAACAAAGTAAAACTCTTAACCGCCATTAACCTTCAATAACACCAAAAGGGTTGGTGTAAGTTATTCCTTCTTCTCCTATAATTTCCGCCCTCACATAAGAACCAACATTGGCGGTGTTGGTAAATTCAAGGGTATCTCCTTTGCCTATTACCATTCCATCGGAGATCCAGACTATTTCCTTAACATCATCAACATCAACAGACACAGTACCCTCATCATTGTCAACATTAACAGCATCAAGGGTAGGAGAACCTTCACCGTTGGAAAAATAAAACTGTCCGGTTTTCATTGCGGTTCTGAATTTTTCTTCAGTTAACTCCGGCAGCAAAAAAATATTGTAACTGTTCCCCACGTGCCATGGTGCATGCATATCATCATTGGCAAAACCCCAAACCGGACGTTCAGGCATGAGCATGGTCAAAACATCATCCCATTTTGCTCGATCCTGGGGATAGCGATCCCGCTGGTTCACAACCTCCATTCCCACCAGGTGATCATATTTTTTATAAAACTTCTCATAATACCCTGCCGGCTTTTCATAACGCCCGGGATGGAAAAATACGGCCAACCCATCTCTTTCGGCAATTTTATGCAGCACTTCATCTTCGCTAATATCTGCCTTTTCTCCGGTACCTCCCCATATTACACTGTATTCTCTTCCATCAATATCAAAATCATTAAAATAACTCCCTATATGATGGGTGTCGGAGATCTCGTTAGCCTGAACCGCCAACATGCCGAGTTCTTCAGGGTCGCGGTCATAATCTTCCCACGGCCAGGTAACATAATTATGGTCCGCTATGGCCAGTATCTCATATCCCCTTTCATAATAAGCATCAATAGCTCCCGGCACACTGTATACACCATCACTGTTTCTTGTATGTGTATGAAGGTTGGCATAATGCTGCCCGTATGCATTCCAATCTACTTCCTCATAAGGATCTTCCAGCTCAATATCGGGGCGGGGCTCTATAAAAACTGCTTCTACCGTTTGGGGAATTTCAATTTCTTCTTCCTCCCCAAAAAGTAAAAATCCACCACCTGTGAGTAACACTACTACTACAATTAAAATTATTATACTTTTTTTACTTCTAAACATTTGCCTTCTCCTTCCTGCAGTATATTTAACCTATTTACCTGAACAGAATACTTAGCAATAATCACTTAATTAAGATTATTTCTAAAACATCATATATTGTCAAACATTTTCATTATTATGTTACTGTAGTTTTAAAATTGATAGCCTAATTAATTATTGTATTTATGTGATACCCCTTATCAAAAAAACTGGGTTGTTGACAACCATAATTATTCTTCTTAATTTGCTTGACAGTTATTAATTATTATGTAATAATTATTATTAGTTAGTAATATTTATTATAATGTGTCTTGAAAGCGATTTCATTGACATGTAAAAACACGTTATTATAATAAAAGGTAACAAAATATATAATATTACTTATCTTAACTGTTAAAGCAAAACTATAAGTATTTGATTAAACAATTGATAAGAAACACTCACGGTATTAAACAAATTAATAGGAGCTGCATCAATGAAATCGCTTTCCAGACACATTATTTTTTATAAGAAATAATAAACATCTATTAAAGCTCCTATTGAGTATAGTAATAATATAAGTAACTCTTTAATTACAGTTGATTAAGGAAGGAGTAATTTTGGAAGAACACATAAAGCTATTCCAGAAACATAATTTAAGGGTAACTCCTCAAAGAGAATTAATTTATAAGGTTCTGAGTTCTAGCAAAGAACACCCAACCGTGGAAGCAATTTTTGATGAAGTTAAGAAATTATATCCTTCAATAAGCTTAAATACGGTTTATAAAGCCCTGGAAATGTTTGCACATAAAGGGATAGTTAAAAGATTAATTGTAGGGATAAATATTTACCGCTTTGATGCCAATATTTATCCCCATGCTCATATAATGTGCATGGAATGTAAACAGGTTGATGATATTGACGGAAAACTTTCAGGTTTCACAGAAGATATTAAACAAGAAGTAAACATAAACTCCGATTACGAAGTTACCTCTGTTGATATATTATTGTATGGAAGTTGCAAAAAATGTAATGCGAGGGGGTGAATAATTTGGCATTATGGAAATGCACATCATGCGGCAAAGAAATTGAAAACCGTTGTCGCCCGGCCAAGTGCGATTGCGGAGCCTCAAAAGAGGATATGGTTAAATCAGATTCTCAGCAAAAAACAAATGATAATAAAAATAAGGAAGGATAAGTCTTTCTGTAATATGCATAAGGCTATCCCTCTGGTTTATACAAATTAATAAAAGCGTGGGAATCCGGGATCAAACAGAAGCTGCCTCTGAAAAGGTTTATTCTTTTTTAACCCAAGCAGATAATGCTCCGCCACAATTTTCAAGGAGTGATTTTCAAGTCCCGGGTTTCTCGGCCTTCAAACTCTTCAGGAGTAAAGTTTAGAGAATAATATTTCCCTTCCAGCCAATAATCCAGTTGATCATCATAATGCGAGCTTAAGGGGTGGCCAGATTGACCGCCGGCGATAACCCCATAAGATTCCACTCCTTCTTCTCTCATTACAGAAATAAAACGCATACCGGCAATGCTATTCACCTGGAAGGGATTATCAAGACTATAAGCCGCCCTACCCACGGTCATATGGTCGCCCCCATAGGGATAAGGTCCTCGACATAAAAGAGGCCTCAAAAGGGCCACTTCTCCCATAAGATGGTCGAAACTTATGGTTTGCAGCTGTCCCCACTCCCAATGGGATGGCTCGTCACCCAGTTCTTCCACCAATTGATCTATGCTGCGGCTAAAACTTTCCCGCAGCAATTCCTCCAAACCCGGATCGAACCACTCTGCCTCTCCCTCTTCCAACAGGTTCTCCAGGGCATTATAAGCCAGGTAATCTCTTTCTAAAAAGGTCTGATAAAGCTCATCTCCCATGGTGTCCCTAAATACTTCTTCCATAAAATTGAGGTACCAAACTTGAAAAATAGCCGGCCCGGCTTTTTCCGGTACATTAACCGGTTCAACGACCCATTCTTGAATCAATTCCAGGCCCTTCTGCTCTATTTGATCCATTTCATTCCGGTGATCCTCAATAGCACGAATAAAATCAGGAAGGCGTTCGGCTGCATGCTGGTTATACCAGTCATTTTGCAGCTCTTTAAAATCTTCCACATCAAAATTATCATCGTTTTCCAGCACATCCACTATGCGCTGCATGCGATAAGGCGGCGCACAATCAATGGCAATGGGGTAAGGATAATCATCACCAGTAACAAGGTGATTGGCAGTAACAATATACTCGTTAGGAGGATTATAAAGTTCCGGTAAATCATCCATGGGTATATACCCTTCCCATCCGTAGTCAGGATCCCATCCCGGAGACGGGGTTAAACCCAATCCCTTTTTACGAATAGGCAAATTACCCGTCACTCTGAAACCGATATTCCCTTCCACATCTGCGTAAACAATACACTGGCTGGGCATAGAAAAACTTTCCAGGGCATCAGTAAATTCTTCCCAATTACGAGACTTATTTACTTCAAAAATTGCATCGGCTGTGCTTCCTTCAAAATCATATGCAGTCCACTTAAGGCTCATGGGCGGATCATCGTGAACCAAAGGGCCGTTACGGGTAATAATTACCTCATGCTCCACCGGGTCATCTCTGCCGTCTACCACAATTTCTTCTTTGATAACTTCTGCTTCGTACCAATCTTCGTCATACTTAAATTTATGGGGATCATCGGGATGCTGTTCTTCAAGAAAAAGATCCTGGACATCCCCTATATTGGTCAATCCCCAGGCTATATGCTGGTTGTTTCCTATGACTATTCCCGGAGCACCGGGCACCGACCAGCCATAAAGATTAATACCCTCCTCTTTTTCCAGCCGGTTTTCATACCAAATAGAAGGAAGGTCTATTTGCAGATGGGGATCGTTGGCCAATACAGCTTCTTCAGAGGCAGAAAGTTCAGGACTTACCACCCAACTGTTACTTCCCAAGCGGGGCATAATTTTTTCCTTCTGCGCCATCAACTCCCGATTCCTCTCCGTCGCATTCCGAAAAACTCCCCTCTCTTTATCTACCTGCATGGCAGCTGCCTGCTCTTCAGTCCACACCTTGGGGGTATCCCAATCTTCATAAGGAGGCATTAATTCTTCAAACAGATGAGGCTCAAGTTCTTCCTCTAAGGAGGCCCTGGCGGTTTCTTCCATCCAGTTACCACCCAGATTATATGCCAACAGCACAATTATGCCGAGACTGTCTTCTGCTGTCCAGGGTTCGGGTTCAAAGCCCAATAGGCTCATTTCCAGGGGAAATTTATTTTTTTCCAAAAAAGCATTAACGCCATCTGCATAATTTTGCATGATTGCCATACTTTCCGCAGAGGTCTCTTCTGCCAATTCTTCATTAACCCTGCTCAGCCCTATCGTGCGCATCAAACGATCCATCTCCAGCATATCTTCACCCACAATTTCACTCACAGTGCCCGCAACTGCCCGGCGGTGAGTTTCCATCTGCCATAATCTTTCCTGGGCATGGACATACCCCTGAGCGAGAGCCAG
>PUKQ01000268.1 GCA_003550565.1 Syntrophomonadaceae bacterium | reverse complement strand
ACGTAATCGCACTCGTCAACGTCGTCTTCCCATGATCAACATGCCCTATGGTACCCAAATTCAGATGAGGCTTCGTCCTCTCAAACTTCTTCTTCGCCATTATTCATTACCTCCTTGAAATAGGAAAATCATTAATTTTGAAAAATCATAAACAACACTGCCCCGCTTTTCTTAAACTTCTAAGCCATAAAATATTTCCACAAGCTTTCCGTACAAAATAGAAAAAAATGGTGGCGGCGCAGGGACTCGAACCCCGGACTCTGCGGGTATGAACCGCATGCTCTAACCAGCTGAGCTACGCCGCCCTGGAGCTCACGACCGGACTCGAACCGGTGACCTTATCCTTACCAAGGATACGCTCTACCGCCTGAGCTACGTGAGCTAATCCTTATGATATTTAGTGAACCACTTTCGTTTTTTGAAGTAGGAACTTCCCGGTTAGTACGACTAATATTGCAAATTTACCAAGATTCTCAGGGGCAGTCCCTTCTCCCGATTTTGTCAGCTACCCAACCGCCTCTAGTTTAGCTTTCGCAAAAGCCTTACCAATCCCTCTCCTCCTGGAGAAATAGGAGAATTCTTAGCGGTTTATAGTTAAATTTATAAAGAAACCGTTATAACGCAACGATTTCTTACCTACAGGCAAATTGGTTGCGGGGGCAGGATTTGAACCTGCGACCTCCGGGTTATGAGCCCGACGAGCTACCTGACTGCTCCACCTCGCGCTGTGCTGGAGCGGATGATGGGAATCGAACCCACGTACCTGGCTTGGGAAGCCAGTGCTCTGCCATTGAGCTACATCCGCACCTATTTGCATAAATGATTATACACATTGCCCTCTCAATTGTCAAATAACCGGCTTTTCCTAAAGGGCAAGAACACGGGCGATTACACTTCCCCTGAACCTTTAGTTAAAAATTTCCCCTTAGATACCCATGGAATTTTTTGAAACTTTTTTATTAACAGGTAGGCATTGTAAATCTAAATTTTACGTATTTCCAAATAGCGTTCTAATTTGCGCTTCACCCTTTGCAAAGCATTATCAATAGACTTTACATGACGGTTTAACTCTTCAGCGATTTCTAAGTATGATTTTCCTTCCAGGTAAAGGGTTAACACTTTAAGTTCCAACTCACTTAAAATTTCTCCCATTTTAAATTCAATATTATTATATTCTTCTCTATTGATCATTAATTCTTCCGGGTCCGTTATTTTGTTACCCGAAAGAATATCTAACAAAGTACGATCAGAATCTTCGTCATAGATAGGTTTATTTAAAGAAACGTAAGAATTAAGAGGAATATGTTTTTGCCTGGTAGCAGTTTTAATAGCCGTAATAATTTGGCGTGTGATGCAAAGCTCTGCAAAAGCCCTGAAAGATGAAAGTTTATCACCTTTGAAGTCCCTGATGGCCTTATATAGGCCAATCATTCCCTCCTGAATAATGTCTTCTCTGTCTGCTCCGATCAAAAAATACGATTTGGCTTTAGCTTTAACAAAATTACGATACTTATTAAGTAAAAACTCTAAAGCAATATCATTTCCACCTTTAGCCTCCGACGCAACTTCCTCATCCGACATACTCTCAAACCCTGCTGATTCAACCCTCGCCGCATACATTTCTTGAGCAGAGAGACTCACAGACATCGCCTCCGTTTTATTTTTAAGGGACATTCACCGTGCATATTATATCTTAAGAAATAAGGTAGGTCAAGACATTAATTGCGAAAAAGCTCTTTAAGGGGAAATTGGGAAATTTGGGAAATTATTTTTTTGCCTGAAAAATTCATACGCAAATATACCTCCCGCCACAGCTACATTCAAGGAATTAATATTACCGACCATGGGGATGCTTATTAATTGATCGCATTTTTTTTGAACCAACCGACTTAGTCCCCGCCCTTCAGAACCCAAAATAAGCCCTATCCGCCTTTTCCAGTCTGCCCGCCAGTATGGAATACTCCCTTTTTCCTCCGCCCCATAGATCCAAAATCCCCGCTCTTGGAAAAGCTCCACAGTACGAGCTAAATTAGTTACTTGAACTATAGATAACCATTCCGCTGCTCCGGCAGAAACCCTTCTTACTGTAGATGTAATACCTACTGACCTGTCTCTTGGAATTACCACACCCTCTACACCGACAGCTTCCGCAACTCGCATTAAAGCACCCACATTATGCGGATCGTTTAAATGATCCAAAAATAATACAAGCAAAGGACTTTCTCTATTATCTAATTCGGTTAGGAATTCTTCCAGGCCCAAATAATTTAAAGGCAATACGTACGCTGCTACCTTCCCCATGACCGTAACAGCGCCCGTAATTTTCTCAAATTCCCGGGAATCTATAAAATAATATGGTACTCCCCGACTACTCGCAAGAGACATAATTTGCTGAACCTGAATATCTTTTCGTCCTTGCAATATAAATACTTTGGTTGCATTGCCAGCTTTTAGCGTCTCTATTACTACCTGGTGCCCCCAAATTATTCTTTCCTGTTCATTTATATTGTTCTTCATCTTTACAATACCGCTCTATTAATGACTTTTTTCTTCTTTATGAAGACGGCCGCAGGAATAATCTCCTTCCGGACAATATCCTTCTGAATCACAAACCGGGCCAGCCCCGGCAAAAAGCAAAGGAGCTATTTTGCGAACCTCCTCCAGCATCTTTTCGGCTAAACGGCGTATTTCCCACTGAGCTCTGCGGCAGCACCGTAGACGGAAAAAATTAGTTAGGCTGCGTACATTCATAGTTACCACCAATTTGGTTTCGCAGGCATTGGGA
Source organism: Syntrophomonadaceae bacterium (assembly GCA_003550565.1). GTDB lineage: Bacteria > Bacillota > Dethiobacteria > DTU022 > PWGO01 > B1SED10-75. The sequence continues at coordinate 33,743 of PUKQ01000268.1, read as the reverse complement.
AGAATGTAGCGAGCATCCTCCTGAGGCACCATATCACTCAATTTTTGATAAGCCCGGCGGATAATTTCCATTTGCTCTTGATAACTAGCCAAGGCTTCCCGCTTGGAAGATATGGAGGGAGGCACTATATAAGTAAAATTTTTTTCATTTACATACCGCTGAGATTTTTGTGAATATGAAGCAATTCGGTGACGCACCATCTGATGGGAAAGGGCTCGGCTAACCCCTTCTATGCCAAAAGTAAAACTAACATGTTCAAAAGGAGATTCATGGCCCATGTCTCCAAGTTTTTTAACAAATACAGATATTTTTTGATCATCCATCTTCTCCATCAAATCAGCTACCCCATCAGCAGAATAACAAAGTCTTGCTGCTGCAGCAACTACTTGCTCGGGATTTGGTGTATATGACAAAATTTCTACTTTCAAAAACTTCCCCTCCCTGCTTTTTAAAAAGTAACAATCCAAAATTATACTGGCTCACTTAAAATTCTATCTTAAACACTTTGGGAAAATTTCCATCTTACCCCGTAAGGAGTATCTTCTAAAATAACCCCTTCTGCTTTTAATTCATCCCGGATAAGATCGGCTGTAGCATAATCCTTTTGACGGCGAGCTTCTTCGCGTTTTTCAATGGCTTTCTTAATTCTCTCTTCAAGTTCTTTAGATTCTCCAATTTCAATAATATCCAGGATGTCATTTATTTCCCGGAAAAAACTTTTAACCGAAACTAAAAGTTCCATATTAAGATTTTTATTTGACAGGTAAACATTTACTTCCCGCACAAGGTTAAATAGGACTCCCACAGCTTCTGCTGTATTAAAATCATCATTCATAGCCATTTTAAAATCTTCTCTTGCTTTAACAAGTTTTTCTGCCAGTTCCTTCTCGGTTGTGCCATAAGAAAATTCTTCTGCATGTTCTAAACTACCAATAATATTATCATATAAAGTTTGCAGTCGTTCTCTTCCCGCTGCTGCTGAATTTATTAATTCTTCACTATAATTAAGCGGACTTCGATAATGGGCCGAAAGCATGAAAAATCTCAAATCAAGGGGATTGCATTTATTAAGTATTTCCCTGATATTCAACACATTACCTAATGATTTAGACATCTTCTCTTCCTCAATATTTAAATAACCTGCATGCAGCCAGTAATTTACGAATTTATTATTATTTGCTCCCTCACTTTGCGCTATTTCATTTTCATGATGAGGGAAAATTAAATCCGGCCCCCCTGCGTGGATATCAATTGTTTCACCCAAATAACACATAGCCATGGCTGAACATTCAATATGCCAACCGGGGCGCCCTTTCCCCCAAGGACTTTCCCAAGATGGCTCTCCGGGCTTGGCAGCCTTCCACAAAACGAAATCAAGAGGACTTCGTTTGTTTTCATCCACTTCTACCCTGGCTCCGGCCAAAAGATCTTCTTTTTTTTGATGCGATAATTTCCCATAATCAGCCACCTTTTGGGTATCAAATAAAATGTCATCCTCGCTTATATAAGCAATATCTTGCTCAAATAACTTCTGAATGAGCTCAATTATAGGGTTGATGTGCTCTGTAGCCTTGGGATGGATAGAAGCCTGTTTTATTTTCAATAAATTAGCGTCGGCAAAATAAGCATCAATAAACTTTTCCGTTAATTCATTTACTTCTAAATTCAACTCTGCGGCTTTTTTTATTACTTTATCATCAACATCAGTAAAGTTTTGTACATAAGTAACTTTATACCCACAATATTCCAGATAACGCCTGATAACATCAAAAATCATGAATATCCGCGCATTTCCTATATGAAAATAATCATATACAGTAGGCCCACATACATAAAAAGATACCTCCGGGGGATTCAAAGGATAAAATTCCTCCTTGTGGCGAGTTAAGGTATTGTACAAATATATACCGCTCATAAAAAGCACCTCCAATTATTTAGCCTGTTTAATTTTCATTTATATAACAAAAGCAACCAAAAATTAACCACATATAGCTTATATTTAAATCTTTTTTTCCGATATTTATTACCATAAAAAAACTCAATTAACAAATAATTTTAAAAAAACCGCCTCTATTTTTCATTACAGAGACGGCTATTCACCGCGGTTCCACACTGCTTGGACCCTGTCAATAAAACAAACAAGTTCCCCCGCTTTATTGATGCTAACGGTTTCACCGAATCCCCCTACTAAGATATAACTTTTATTCAGGAGAACTGCTCCGAAGTGCATTTCAGCCAATTCGCTTTGAGGGCTTCTTCCAGCTTTTTAAAAGCCCCTCTCTGACAAATGATTTTGACTTACTGTTCTTCTTCATGGCATTTTGAATTTTTATTTATCTTATACTTTAGTTTATTATATATTCCGGTGTTTCCGAATGTCAATCTTATGAGCACATTTCCTTTGAAGTAATAAATCACATTTAAAGTAAATTTTTTGAGGCAAGAGCTTATACCTAAAGAATTTTCTTTCTTGGCTAAACCAATTATTACACGAATAGCTTGTCCTTGGAGGTGATTTATTCTTGGTGAATTTGTGAATTTTTTTTTAGCAATACCCTCTTTCTTATAACCTCTAGGAATTTTATACTAGCCGTTTTTTTCTAAAAGAGCCACTGCCTGAACGGCTATACCTTCATTTCTGCCTATAGCATCCAACTTTTCATGGGTTGTAGCTTTAATTCCCACAACATTTTCCTTTACTTGCAAAACCCGCGCAATGTTGTTCTTCATTTCACCTATGTAAGAAGAAATACGAGGCTGCTGGACAATAATAACGCTATCCAAATTAATCATATAGTAGGATTTTTTCTTAATAATTTCACTAACTTCCTCTAAAAGTTTTAAGCTTGATATATCCCTATAGTTTACATTATCCTCGGGAAAATAATAACCTATATCCGGCAAAGATAAAGCCCCCAGCATGGCATCCATAATAGCATGTACAAGCACATCTGCGTCAGAATGCCCTTCAAGACCAAGATGATATGGAATGGTTACCCCGCCCAGAACCAGCTGACGCTCCTTGACAAGCCGATGTATATCATAACCAATACCTACTCTTAACATCTATTCCTCCTGTCTCTGAATTGATTCGGCCCAGATCAAATCTTCCGGGGTTGTAAGTTTAATATTCATTGCTTCACCGGTTATTGTTTTTACTGCCTCACCCGCCCTTTTTACTAAGGAAGCATCATCTGTAGCATAAAAATTCTCCTGGAATGCTTGCTCATAGGCTTTTATTATAATTTTTTTTCTAAAACATTGGGGAGTCTGCACCAGTTTGTATCTTTCTCTATCAACTGTCTGTATATGCGTTCCCCCCTGATCAATCTCTATAAGAGTATCCTTTATCGGTATTACCGGTATCACAGCTCCGCTGTGCTCTACTTCCGTAATAGCTGCATTAATAAGATCTGGGCTGACAAAAGGGCGAACTCCATCGTGGATACAAACAACTTCAATCTCCTGGTCCATGTGCAGAAGGCCTTTATAAACTGAATCCTGACGTTCTTTGCCCCCCTCTACCAAAATCACTGTTTCGGGGATAATTACTTCAGAATTAAAAAGAATCTCCTGGCAGTATCTATTACTGCCAGGAGGAATTACCACCGCTATCCTTAAAAAATCCACCGGGGAGTTGATAAATTTTTCAAGAGTATAAAGTAAAATAGATTTTCCATTCCATAGCATAAATTGCTTGGAAATATTCCCCCCCATACGATTTCCATGCCCTGCAGCTGCAATTACAGCTCCAAACAAATTAATTCACCCCGGTTACACTTTCAGAAGAATTTTTAGGTTTAGCAAAGATCATTCTGCCGGCAGCAGTTTGTAAAACACTGGTTACCTGTAAATCCAGTGTCTCGCCTATATGTTTTTTCCCACCTTCTACAACTATCATAGTTCCATCTTCAAGATAGGCGACTCCCTGTCCGGCTTCTTTACCATCTTTAATTATTTGCGCTTGCATTTCTTCACCGGGTAGGAGCACAGGTTTCACTGCATTGGCCAATTCATTAATGTTAAGCACGGATACTCCCTGTAATTCACAAACTTTATTTAAATTATAATCATTGGTGATTATTTTACCATTTAAAAGCTTGGCCAGCTTTACCAATTTACTATCTACTTCGGCAATATCTTCAAAATCTCCTTCGTATATCTCCACCGGAATATGCATTTCTTTCTGGATTTTATGTAATACATCCAGTCCCCTTCTACCCCTGTTTCTTTTTAAAACATCAGTTGAATCGGCTATATGCCTTAATTCTTCTAATACAAATTCCGGTACTAAGATGATACCTTCCAAAAAATCAGTTTTACATATATCCACAATTCTTCCATCAATAATAACACTTGTATCAAGAATTTTATAAGTTTTATTATTATTAGTTATTTCTGAGTAATTGACATGGGCAGTTTTGCGATTAATAAGTGAAGAAACAATAGCAAAATCTTCTTTCCTGCTTAAAGCCAATTTTATACTCAAAAAAACAATAACCAAAACTACAACCGGAGATATATACACACCTATAGAGGGAATCCGGCTAAGAGGAATACTTAATAAAAGGCCAATAAGTAAAGCTACAACCAGGGCAAATGCTCCCAACACAATGTCTTGGGTAGGAATAGCTTTAAGTTTAATATCAATCCATGCATATGCTTTTCTAAAAGATTCCACCAAAGGGAGAATAGTAAAATAAAAAATAAATCCTACTAAGAATCCCCCGGCTAAAGATATACCTAAAGGCATTGCTAATTCCCTTGGGTATTCAATATCTAAAAAACCCTGTTGATTAAAAAAATAGAGCCCTAATAATAAGCCTCCCAATACCCCAAGCAAACTAATGATTTTACGAAACAACTTTATATCCACCTCCTTTCTTTGATGTTTTCCTTTCACATAACCTCCTTTACTTTATATTATAGTCATACTCTGTAATTATGCTCACTAGATGAAAATAACTCATTTTTTAATGTTTCGGCAAACAACCCGTCAATAAGCTCATTATCTGCTTTCTCCTCCAAATCATCCACCATTATTATTTCGCTAAGTAACATTCTTTTGGCGCTTTCCAGCATTTTCTTCTCACCGGCAGAAAGTCCTTTTTCTTTTTCCCGATAAAACAAATTTTTTACCACTTCTGCTATTTCTAAAATATTACCGGTTTTAATTTTTTCCAAATTCCCTGAATAACGACGATTCCAATTGCTGGTACTAGTAGTATAAGGTTCTTTTAAAATATTATATACTTTTTCTAATTCTTCTCTGCTTATAACTTCTCTTAATCCGACTTGAAAGGCATTATCCAGGGGTATCATAACTTTCATTTCACCAATAGAAAGATTCATTACATAGTAATCACGTTTTAACCCTAAAATTTCTCTTTCTTCAATAGACTCAATTACTCCCGCCCCGTGCATGGGGTAAACAACCTTATCTCCTATATTAAACAATGTACATTCTCCTGTCTCTTCTTTCGCGAAGCATACTATCAATAGGTTATTAAAATGTTATCATAAAGGGAGATAAATGTCAAAAACTATAAATTTTTTTATAAATTCAAAAATTTTTGCTTTTAAAGATAACTGCTCCATGGTGTTGACAACCTGTCAATTATTAAATTATACTTTAATCACAGTTATATTAGGTATTATGTCAAATTAGAATAAGAGGTGAATTGCAGCATGAAGGATAGTGAAGAAGTAAGCGAATTGCAAGATGCAGTCAGTCAGTTATTAGCAAGGCATCGAAGCGTCTTGGACTGTTTAACCAAGCACCATGAATCTACCTCACGCATCAATCGGGCTTTTTCCAAAGCGGTCACAAGTTGTGGTTGTATTTCCATAAATGCCAATCGCCAAAACTTTCCCGGACCTTCCAGTGGAACTCTTGAAGATTGCCCCAAACATGCACATTCTCATTTGCAAGGCAGGTTATGTGCAAGCTGCTATGAAGTTATAGAAGAAGAAATGGGAAATCACCTCTTCTACTTAACTGCTATCTGTGACCTGCTCGAGATGAACCTTAATGAAGTAATTAAAAACGAATATAGCAGGATTAATACATTAGGCCCCTATTTTTTTACTTAAAAAAGGATTAAAAAATTTTTTCCAGGACATCGAATACATTCTTCACGGGAATAACTTGAAGTGAAAACTTTCTTTCATTTTTAAGCTCGTCCATGTTAGGCAATGGCAGCAAACATTTCTGAAAGCCTAATTTTTCTGCCTCCACTAAGCGGGGGGCTAAACGGGATATGGGCCTTATTTCTCCTGTTAAACCAATTTCCCCCATAACCACTGTTTCACGTTCAATAGACCTATCTTTTATGCTGGAAACAAGGCTTACCGCCACTGCAAGATCTACAGATGGTTCCCACAGCTTAACTCCCCCTACCACATTGACAAAAGTATCAAGGCCATAAAAATTAAGGCCCACATGCTTCTCCAATACAGCCATAATCAAAGCTACCCGATTATGATCTATGCCCGTAGACGTTCGGCGCGGGGTAGCATAACCGGAAGTGGTAACCAGGGATTGTATTTCCACTAAAAAAGGCCGCGATCCACTCAAGCTGGCCGTAATAGCAGAGCCACTAGCCTGCTGTTGGTTGGAAGAGATAAAAAGGCTGGAAGGATCACTTACTTCTTCGAGGCCTTTTTCATTCATTGAAAATACACCGATCTCGTTAGTTGATCCAAATCGATTTTTAACCCCCCTAAGTATACGAAAACTATGATACCGTTCCCCTTCCAGATAGAATACACCATCCACCATATGCTCCAACAACTTGGGACCAGCTATGGAACCTTCTTTGGTAACATGGCCGATGAGGAAACAAACCATGGCTTTTTTCTTGGCCAATTGCATTAAGCTGCCAGTTATCTCTTTAACCTGGCTTATACTTCCGGGAACTCCATCTACTTCTTGACTATATAAGGATTGAATGGAATCAATTATCAATACAACCGGGCTATTACTCTCTATAATATCTCTGATAGTTTCATATTCAGGCTCAGCTAAAGCAAAAAAACCCTGGCTAATTTGCAGCCTTTCTGCCCTCATCTTTATTTGAGCAAGAGATTCTTCACCACTAACATAAAACACTTTGCATGTTTGATGCATTTGCCCAGCCGCCTGTAAAATGAGGGTAGATTTACCAATGCCCGGATCTCCTCCCAATAATAATACAGAGCCTTTAACCGCGCCTCCCCCCAAGACACGATCAAACTCGCTGATGCCGGTGGCAAACCTTTCACTTGCGGTTACTACTGACTCCTCAAGAGTGGATACTGTTATATGCGAACCAATACCACGCTTGCCTATCGTAAATTTTTGAGTTTCAGTAAAAGTGCTCCACCCTCCACAGCCGGGACATCGCCCCATCCACTTATATGCCTCGTATCCACATTCACTGCAGTAATAAGCTTCTTTCCTTTTCCCCATTTGCTTTTCACTTCCCTGCCTTCAGTATGTCTTTCTTTATTCAGGGCAAACAGCTGCGTAAAGTTTCGAGATTTTGCTTATCTTTATCCGTTCCCATCTCCGGAGTCTCCAATATCACTGGCAGATCCTGGGACCACACTTTTTTGAATAAAGCCTTAAACCCTGCCAGGCCGATTTTCCCTTCGCCAATGTGGTGGTGGCGATCCCGGAAAGACCCTATTTCTACACCGGTATCATTGGCATGAATGAGTTTAAGACGATCAAGGCCCATTTCGCGTTCCACTTCTTTCAACAACTGATCTATCCCTTTTTCACTGGCCATATTATAGCCCGCGCCCCATGCATGAGCCGTATCAAGGCACAAACCAAGGGGTATTTCGGGAAGATTGCGCACGATCTCTCCAATATACTTAATATATCCACCCAGGCTGCTCCCTCCCCCCGCTGTATTCTCCAAAAGTAGCATTACTTTTTCCGGCCAAGATGAAAGCTCTCCTTTAAGGGCTTCAATAATCTTTTGCATCCCTTTTTCCATGCCTTTTCCTCCATGGCTGCCAGCGTGGAGAACAACATAAGGAGCATCATGAAGCTTCGCCTGGCGTAAGGTTTCCCGTAACAGATTAATGGACTTATCATATGTTTCTTCATTGGCAGAAGCAAGATTAATAAGATAAGCCGTATGAATAATCAGGGGATATATAGCCAACTGCTTTAAAAGCATAGAACGCTCCTTTATTTCTTCTTCAGAGATAGAAGGAGGTTTCCAACCACTGGGATTTCCGGAAAAAATTTGTACTGTTTCCCCGCCTATTTCTTTTAATCTCCGGGCATTATAAGCAAAACCTTTTTTGAGGGGCATATGTATGCCCAAACGCAATTTTAATCACCTCCGCGCTGCCCCAGACATTTCATCCACATATTTATAACCTTTTTGACGCATGTATTCCTCCAACCCGCTCACAGTTTCTTTAACCACCTGCGGGTTTATAAAATTAGCTGTACCGATAGCAACCGCCCGAGCCCCTGCCAAAATAAACTGGAGAGCGTCATCAGCACAAGTTATCCCTCCCATGCCTATTATCGGGATATTGACTGCTGCAGAAACTTCCCATACAGCTCGAACGGCAACCGGGCGTATTGCCGGCCCGGATAAGCCACCTACGTTTTGAGGCAAGACGGGCTTATTTTTTTCGATGTCAATTACCATAGCCCTGAGCGTATTAACCAAAGAGATAGCATCCGCCCCTGCCTTTTCCGCAGCTCGGGCAATTTCAGGCAGATTACTACCATGGGGCGAAAGTTTAACTATTAACGGGCCTGCATACTTTTGACGCATCCGGGAAATAAGCTTTTCTACCATTGGTGGATCTTCACCAAAAGCTAATCCCCCCTTTTCCACATTGGGGCAAGAGATATTTACCTCTATGCCGGAGACTGCCGGTACTGATGATAATTTGTCCGCTAGCAAAACATATTCTTCTTCAGTTTCCCCGGATACATTCATAAGTACGGCTACATCGTAGCCCTGCATCGCCGGCAGTTCTTCTTCCAATACGGCATCTACCCCGGGATTTTGTAACCCCACGGAATTAATCAAGCCGGAAGGAGTTTCCACCAGACGGGGAGGAAGATTGCCTTTCTTTGAATGTAAAGTAGTCCCCTTGAGAGTAATAGCCCCCCATTCTTCGGGCGATATCCAGTGCAAATAATCTTTGCCGTATCCATAACATCCGGAAGCAGCTACAAGAGGATTTTTTAATTTTATGCCGGCAATATTAACGCTTAGAACCGGGTCGGAGTTCATCAAACACCACCAACTCTCCGGAGAAAATCGGCCCATCTTTGCAAACCCGCCGAAATTCAAATTCTTCCTGATTCTCCGGGGGAATTACCCGGCAGACACACCCCTGGCATGCGCCCACACCGCATGCCATAGTTGTTTCCAAAGAAACCTGAATCGGAATCCCAATTTCTTTTATCCCCGCGACTAAGGAAGAAAGCATTCCTGTTGGCCCGCATGCATAAATTCTATCCGGTTTTTCCCCTTCTTTTTTTTCTTCTAATGCCCTATAAAAACAATCCGTTACCATTCCTTTAAAACCAAGAGTTCCATCTTCCGTAGCAATAACAGGTTCCCGGCCTAAAAGATAAAAATAATCCGGCAAAGGCAGATGCGCTGCAGTAGGCACACCAATAAAAAAATCAAAGGAATTCTCTTTTTTAAACAAACTGGATGCCAAAAAAAAGAGAGGAGCCATCCCTATACCCCCTGCAATAAGAACCACATTTTTGTCTTCGGGAAATATTCTAAAACCATTTCCCAATGGCCCCAGCACATCCAGGGTATCACCGGCAATAAGCCCGGCCATCAAAGAAGTTCCCTTACCCACCACTTCGAACAATATCCACACAGTTCCGTCAACCGGATCCCAATAGTGTATACTAAACGGGCGGCGTAATAATGGATCAGTATAAAAAGGGAGGCGTATATGCAAAAATTGCCCGGGTGTTATTGAGGGAGACTCGGGAAGTTGCAATTTCATCAAATGCCACCGGTCAGTTATTTTTTGCATACTGGCAATCCGGCTTTTTAACATTTTTTACTTGAACACCTTTCCATCTTTCATTTTGAGCTCACCTTCCACAAAGGTCATTACCGGTTTGCCTTTTATATGGCGGCCATCAAAAGGAGTATTCCGCCCCCGGGAATAAAATTTGTTACTATCTATAGTATCGACAGCATGTAGATCAAGGACCGCAATATCTGCCACTGCTCCCTTACAAAGTGTACCTGCAGGCAATCCCATTAAGGCAGCAGGTTTACATGAATATATGTTAACAAGCTCATCCAGGCTTATAATTCCGGGATGGACCAACTCAGTTAGCAACAATGAAACTGCGTAATCCAGCGATGATACTCCAAAGGCAGCTTCTTCAAAAAGACAATCTTTATCTTCCCATTTATGAGGCGCATGATCCGTGGCTATGATATCAATTACACCCGTCCTAATTCCCTCCAAAAGAGCCTGGCGATCACTCTCGGATCTTAAAGGAGGCCGCATTTTAGCCATGGTATTAAAACCTTCCAGACATTCTTCCGTTAAAAGAAGGTGATGAGGGGTAACTTCCGCCGTTATTTTAATTCCATTTTCTTTTGCCCATCGAATCCACTCCACAGTTCCGGCGCAACTAACATGAGCAATATGTAAATTCCCTCCCGTAGCTTGCGCCAATAAAGTATCCCGGGCTACAGCAACTGTTTCTGCAACTCGAGGGATCTCCTTCAATCCCATTACACTGGCATAATAACCATCATGAGCCACCCCTTTTCCAACCAAGGAGGAATCCTCGCAATGAGAAACCACTAATTTTCGGAACGGAACCAAATATTTGAAGATATTCCACATCAGCAAACCATTATCCACATAATTTCCATCATCACTGAAAGCCACAGCGCCCGCATCAATTAAAGAAGCATAGTCAGTCATCTCCTGGCCGGCACGCCCTTTAGTTAAAGCACCTACGGTATACAAATGTCCCAGGTTTGCCTGGTGAGCTTTTCCTTTAATGTATTCCACCATCATGTAGTTATCCACTGCCGGAAGAGTATTAGGCATACAGCACACAGAAGTAATTCCCCAGGCGATTGCTGCAGTTAAACCATCCTCAATAGTTTCTCTGGCTCTTTCACCCGGTTCCCGCAAATGAACATGTAAATCAACCATTCCGGGAATAATAACTTTTTCCTCAAGATCTATAACTTCTACATCATCCTCATATATTTCCAGGGAAGGAGCTATGTCTATTATTTTTCCGTCTGCAATCAGCAGATCCCGGTAATCATTTATCTCTTGGGAAGGGTCCACAAGGATAGCTCCTTTTAGTAAAATTCGCTTTCCCATTCAGCCATCCCCCTTTAAAAGAAAATCTAATAAAGCCGCCCTCACAATAATGCCATTTTCCACCTGGCGCTGGATGGAGACAGTAATACCGGAAGGAGGTGATGTATGTAGTTTGTCCAGCGCCTCTTGTGTTATCTCCACACCTATATTCAAAGGCCCGGGATGCATAACCATAGCCCCTTCTTTTAAAAGTAAAAGCCTTTCTATATTTAACCCATAAAGATAAGAGTACTCTTCTAACGAAGGAAGCAAACCCGCCTGCTGTCTTTCTCGCTGTAAGCGCAGCAAATAAACCACGTCCGCTTCCTTAATAACTTCTTCCAGGGAAGAACCAACTTTAGCTCCCGTCTCTTGAAAACAATAGGGAAGCAAAGTAGGAGGACCTACCAGGTAAACTTCCGCCCCCATTTCTTTGAGCCCTTTTATACTGGAACGCACCACTCTACTGTGTTTGATATCACCTACCATGGCTATCTTCAAACCTTTTAACCGATCAAAATATTTCTGGATGGTAAATATATCTAATAAAGCCTGCGTAGGGTGTTCATGTGAGCCATCCCCGGCATTGATCAATGTTATATCCACTTTATTTTGCAGCCATTCCAGTGTTCCCGACTGCGGATGACGCAAAATAAGGGCATTAAGCCCCATAGATTTTAATGTTAGAATGGTATCCAGCAATGATTCCCCTTTAACCACGCTGCTCATTTCTACGGGAAAATCATAAAAATCCGCTGAAAGCCATCTTGCCGCAACTTCAAAAGAAAACTTCGTTCTGGTGCTCGGCTCAAAAAAAAGAGCAGCTACCAACTTGCCTCTTAAATAATCAAGCTTTCTTTCCCGGTAGCGGGAAAGAAAAAATGAACGCTCCATTACTTCCTGAATATGCTCCATTTTCCAATTTCTTAAACCTAACAGATGACCGGGCAAATGTTGTAACCTCCTTTAAAAACAGGTTATTTATTACCCATTATTATTTTTTTCCCTGAAACCGGGAGCTTCCTCTTCAGTATTGTTCAAAGCATGATAAAGAGCTATAAACAACATACCCATCCCCATATCCTGGTACCGATACAAAACTTTATCTATGCCACGGGCATCTTTTTGCTTAAACATTTTGATTATATCTTCAATCTCGTTTTCAAAGTTTTCCATGGTGACTCCCGCTCCTTTATATTTGATATAACCTTTTGACTACAACTATCCCCAAAACATAAAGGGAAGCCGTAGGTAAATGATAAGCAGATGCTACATCAAACAAAATATTTGCCCGAGCCGGAAATTCATCATCTTTTCCCCAAATCACTACGGCCATTTCCAATCGCGGGAATACAGGTATAATAAAAGCAGCATCTCCAGCTTTCATTGGTTCTCCGTATCCCTCATTCCGCGTAACAAATTCATCTATGTTATTTCCATACTTCGCCGCCAGCGGGATGACTGCTTCTTTTTGAAAGGGCAAGTTATGCAGTTCTCCACCGGGAAGCTCTAAAAATGAAAGCCACTTCCGCCGCGGAGGTAGAGGTTGAGCGCGATTAAGATACTGCAGGAAAAGTACCGTTTCTTCTCCACTAACCGGTGGATTAGGGCCTTCTAATACTTCTCCTTCCGGGTAAGATATATAATAGGGGTAATTGCAGTATTCTAAAAGCAAACAGTTCTTTTTTTCATCAAACATACTTCCACTATTATCAGCCATTACCCGGGGATCATTCTTGCAAAATTGGGCTTTTTCACTAATTAAGGCATCTCTATGCGAACACATTTTTTATCACCTCAACCTTGGAAGTATATTCGCTATTTAATGAAGAACATCCTTTTTTAATAATTTAAAAAATATGATAAAATACTTATCAAATTGTGAATATCACTGTCTAAGCCAGGAGGAAATAATATGAAAAAGAGCAAACCATATGCAATTCCATTTATAATAATTGTGATGGCAATTATTTTACTTGCCGGGGCAAGCATAATTGCCTTACACTATATGGAGTTGGCATCCTTACCCGAACAAGAAGCGCCCGAGGCTGAAGAAGAGGATAAGCTAAAAAAAGATACTGTCCGGGAAAACCTACCTCAAAATGACAAACCCGATAAGCCTTCGCCGCCATCCATCAACTATGATCCCGAGGATGTTGATGTAGAAAAATTAGTGGAAAAAATGAACTTCTTAGAAAACCCCCTCCCTGGAACTACCTTAAGCTGGAATGACGCTCATCTTCCCGGAGCAGAACGCCCTTACCGAAACGGCATACATCATGGTTTAGATTTTTATGCAGAAGAAAGCGGCGCCGACATCAGTACCGGAACTCCCGTTTTTGCAGCAGCAAGCGGAGAATTAGTCCGTGTAGACAAAGATTATGAATTCCCCACCAACGAAGAACTCATTCAACTAAGCAGAAAATGCCAGGAATTGGGAAAAACTCCCGAAGAAATCTTAGATGTTTTTCGGGGGCGCCAGGTATGGGTTGAAAATGAAAAAGGCTTCATAATTCGTTACTGCCACCTTGATGACGTTGCTGAGAACCTGGAAAAAGGCGAGCATGTAAGAGTCGGTGATGAAATAGGCACCATGGGGTATTCGGGAACTACTGAAGTTGATCGCCCTCATCTTCATCTGGAAATTTGGTTTGATGACAACTACCTGGGAGAAGGTATGTCTAATGAAGAAATAAGGGAATTTTTTCAGGCAACTATATTTAATAATAATTCCTCTTAAAAAAATCTTTTCTTTATAACATAAGCAATTTCATTAAGAAGCCTGCCTGGAAATCCATTCATCTTTCAAATAGGGCATAATATCACTCAAGCTACCATGAACAACTACCTGTGCGCTATCATCCAAAGGTGTTGACTCCCGATTAACGATAACCAGGTTATCAACATAATCAGGCAACATGTTGGCAGGTGAAACTACTAAACTGGAGCCTACTACCAACATACCATCAGCTTTGCGGGATTCATTTAAAGCAAGCTGAAAAGCGGGGGGCATTGCTTCCCCGAAAAGAATAACATTTGGCTTCATGGGCTCTCCACATTCTATACAGCGAGGCGGAATAATAGCTTCCTGCACATCTTGTAGTATTTTTTCCATGGGCTCTTCATGAGAACAGTGAATACAGCTAGCACCATTCAAGGAACCATGGATTTCCAATACATTACGGGAATCGCCTTTTTGGTGGAGAGCGTCAATATTTTGGGTAATTACAGTTTTAATTAAACCCTTATTTTCCAATTCGCCAAGAGCTTTATGAGCTTCGTTAGGCTGAGCACCCGTAATTATTTGAAATAAATCAGCGCCTACTTGATAAAGAGCTTGAGGGTAAACCCTGAACCTCTCAATAGTAAAATCCTCCGGATCTGCATTTGACCATAACCCACTTACCGGGCTACGAAAATCAGGTATGCCGCTTTCTGTAGAAATACCGGCTCCACTTAAGGCAATTACATAGTTACATTTACTCAATACATCTACCGCTTGCTTTATTTTTTCTTCTACCAATGAGATTCTCCTTTCTATAAAAAAATTAAGACTCCCCTACTAATACTTTTCTACTGCGGGGACCATCAAATTCAGCAAAAAAAATACCCTGCCAGGTTCCCAATAAAATTTCTCCTTCAGAAACAGGTATGATTTGAGAATTTCCCAATAAAGAAGCTTTAATATGCGCATCACTATTTCCCTCAGCGTGGAGATAATTGGAATTTTGCGGAACCATTTTCCCTAAAAAATTAACTATGTCCTTACCCACAGAAGGATCAGCGCTTTCATTAATTACTACCCCGGCAGTAGTATGAGGCACATAAACAATTATACTTCCATTCCGGATTTGCAGGTTGCGTACAGCCATTTTAACTTGCCGGGTAATCTCTACAAGTTCTTCACGCTGTTTACTTTCTACGCTAACTGTCTCCATCTCATTCAACCTGATTCACCCCCCGGAAATCAACAGAACTAGTTTCCTTTATTGGCCTTTAACAAATGAGCCAGCATATGGCGACAAGATTTCCGGTTTATTTTTAAAGCTTCCGTAATAGCTTTAAACTTGGAACTCACACTGGCAGATGATATGCCATATTTTTCTGCTATTTCTTTTTGAGTTACGTCTAAAAGGTGAAACTTAACTAAACTATATTCTAACCCCGCCGCCCAAGTTTCAATTTTTTTAATTGAAGGCATTTCTGGGTATTTTTGATTAATAAAATCTATCCACATTGCCTGAGCGTCTTCGAAAAAACTCTCATGATAAACTTCACTTTGGCGCATAGTTCTGATAGTACAGTTCAGTACTTTCTGCCATTTTTCTTCCCAAAACGGAGCGGACAAAGGATAAATTTCTAAATCAACCTGCTGCACCCTTCCTTTCAAATACAACTGGCAAAGATCTATATACCCCATATTCTTTATTTTCAAAAGGGCCAACTGCTTGTGCCTATCTTTAACCCAGGGATTACGCACAAATTCTTTTAAAACGTCTGCCGCTGCTTGATTATGCATATCTCCAAAAATATCTAAAACATCTTCTTTTACATAATCATTGCTTTGATAAAGTATTTTTTTAAGCACCGGCATTAAAAATACATTTTCATTGTGTTTTTCCAGGAATTCCTCATTATTTAACTTAACTAAATCTTCCAAAATACCTTCTTTGTTTTCTTTAAATAATATATCTTCAATTTGCTCATCCATTTCTAAAGCATTATCTTCAGCCATGGCCCACAATAGTTCCTCAGCTTCTCTCACCATCTCACCATCGGGCGAATTGTGCAAATATTCTTTCAAATAAGATTGTGCTATTTCGAATTCTTCCATTAACCCATAATTTATAGCCAGCAAAAAGTAGCATTCCCAGTAGGAACTATCCAGTTTTTCCAATATTAGTTCAAAAGTATGATTCGCCTCTTCTAAGTTCCCCATTTTGCTCAATAGACAACCCAGATTATAATGATTCAAAGGTTCTTCAGGTTCAATTTCAATGGCTTTTTTAAAATATAAAAGGGCCTTATGCCAATCATTTTTGAAAAAATATTGATTTCCTTTCTGAAAGTAATAACTCACATCCCTTTCAAAAGGTACCACATTGTATTTATTTTTTGCCACTGTGGGCCTTGTTTCATGAGTCAACATGATCACCTCAAAAAATAGATAAGGAATACAAAAATTCCCAATACACCTAAACCAATAGCAATCATAAGTTCTATTTTTTCCTTGGAATATCCTGCTTAAAAATCTAATATTATATTAGACTATACCGGAAAATATTTTAAGAACTTTCAAGTTAGATTCAAGGTTTTTTAAGGTAGATACTTCTTTCCAGGAAACGATCCCATTCACTCCAGTTACCCTCATGGGGAGTTTGTTTTTGCATTATTTTTGTAAATTGGCTTAACCTTGCACTTACAAGGTCAGCATGAAAAACAGCAAAAGCGTGAATAGTTTTTGGAGTTTCCGGAGAACCCCATTCCCTATGTCCATGGTGGGATAATATAATGTGCCCCAGTTCTAATTTTAAAGAAGATGGGAAATCATCTATTTGCTCAATTTTTTTATCCAGCAGTTCTTTTCCCAGGGAAATATGCCCCATCAATTTGCCTTTGTCCGTATGTTCAAAATTAAAACTTGCAGTGTCATACTCTTCTATTTTTCCGATATCATGCAAAATGGCACCCGCCACTAATAAATCAGATTGAATCTCATGGGGATACATTTCTACAATGTTTAAACAAAAATATACCACTTCCAGGGTATGTTCCAGCAAGCCTCCGATGTAATTATGATGTATTGTTTTTGCTGCCGGGCTCATGGCAAATTTTTGCACAAATTCTCGATCGCCAAAAAAAATACGCAGTAGCTTATTTAAATTAGTATCGTTTATTTCCCGGGTAATAATATCTTTTAATTCCGCGAGCATATCCTGTGGTTCTTTTTGGGACATAGGTTGAAGCATACGCCTATTTATTTGCCGGGGATCAAGCTTACGTGCTTCTTTGATTACTATTTGCAAGCCATAATATTCTGTAACTTCACCTTTAATATATAAAACATCTCCATCTCGGACAGACTCATCCAGCATACTAATGTCCCACATAATCCCCTTAATAGTCCCGCTTGCGTCTCCCAAAACCAATCTCAAAAATTTCTCTCCCGCCCGATGTGGAGAAGAATAACTTGAGAGGTGAGCTTCTACTACTAGCACTTGCGTTTCTACTTCGTGGCCCAATTTTAAATTACTTATTAACTGTTTGTTGTTTTCCGCCACCAGGTTTTTTTGTCCTCCTTACTATTTTCTTATCATATAAAACTGGGCTCCATTTTTTTGCTTACATCAGGCTATAAACCCTTTGAGAAACATTCCCGCTTTCGCTTCATCAAGAGGCAAGAGTTTCCTGGTCAATTTGGCCAATGTCACAAATTTACCCTATTCTAAGGGTAGCCTCTACCTGAAAAGCACCATTTACCTAGTTATTTTTATGCGGTTAATTTAATTCATTACTATTCATAGGAATAAAAGCCTCGCCCTGTTTTGCGTCCAAAATGACCTGCCCTTACCATTTTGCGGATCAATGGACAGGGACGATATTTAGAATCACCGGTTTCTTTATAAAGTGTTTCCATAACCATTAACAAAACATCCAGCCCCACCAGGTCAGCCAGTGCCAATGGGCCAATGGGATGATTCGCCCCCAGCCTCATACCCTTATCCAAATCTTCTGCGCTGGCCACCCCTTCCATATATGCAAAAGCTGCTTCATTGATCATAGGACATAAAATTCTATTAACGGCAAATAAGGGAGCTTCATTAACTGCAATTGGGTCTTTACCTAGCTTTTTAGATATCTCCACTATTGTATCAAAAGTTTCCTCTGAGGTATCATGGCCTTTAATTACTTCCACTAACTGCATAACCGGTACCGGGTTAAAAAAATGCATTCCTATAACCTTATCTGCTCGCCGGGTTACTGCGGCCATCTCTGTAATACTTAATCCGGAAGTATTGGAAGCAAAAATAGTTTGCGGCTTGCAGATACCATCCAATTCCCTGTAAATTTCCTGTTTAATCTCTATTTTTTCCACCGCAGCTTCAATAACCAGATCTACTTCGGTCATTTCTTTTATGTCTACAGTCCCTTTAATGCGCTTTGTTATCTCTGCGACATCTTCAGCAGATTTTTTGCCTTTTTCTACTGCCCGGTTTAAGTTTTTGTTTATGGCCTTAATCCCTTTATCCACAAGAGATTCTTCTATATCTCTCATAACTACTTTAAAACCGTTTTCAGCCGCTACCTGGGCAATACCGTTTCCCATGGTTCCTGCGCCGAGCACACCAATCTTTTGAATATCCACCTTGCACCCACCTTTCATTTGTGGATTATAATTAAAAAGTTACATCAAAAAATACATTAAGTTAATTTAAAAACAGTTACAAAAAACTAAGATTACTTACCTTTGAACTCAGGCTTTCTCTTTTCCATAAAAGCTTTGGCGCCTTCTTTCTGATCTTCTGTTTCACACAATCCCCCAAAAAGTGATGCTTCTATTTTTAAACCTTCTTCCAGACTAACATCCAGTCCTTTATTGATAGCTTTTTTAGCTTCGCGAACAGCTACAGGCCCTCTCTTTAAAATTTTTGCGGCAATTTCCTTGGCCTTATTCAAAGCTTCTCCCGCAGAAGCTACATGCTCTACCAACCCCAAACGCTCAGCTTCTGCAGATGCTATTTGCTCACCGGTAAATATTAATTCCCGAGCTTTCCCCAGAGGTAATACCTGCGGCAACCTCTGGGTTCCTCCATAACCCGGGAATATTCCCAGGGTCACTTCCGGAAGGCCCAGCTTGGCATTTTCATCAGCCACCCTAATGTCACAGGCTAAAGCTACTTCCAGTCCGCCTCCCAGGGCAACTCCATTTACAGCCGCTATTACAGGCGCCGGAAAATCCGCAATTTTTTGGAATATTTGCTGCCCCCGGCGGGCGAGTTTTTCCCCATTATCTTTGTTTAATGAAGGGAATTCACTTATGTCAGCTCCGGCCACAAAAGCTTTTTCACCACTGCCGGTGATAACTAAAGCACCCACATCATTAGCCTTATATAAACCGTCCAAAACTTCTTCCAATTCCCCTAATAGCTGTGAATTAAGAGCATTCACCGGGGGATTGTTTAACGTAACTACCGCCAAACCACCTTCTCTTTCCATTTGAACCATACTCATAAAAATATACCTCCTTATCAATTTTTTTCCATTTAATTATGGTTTATTCAAATATATTAATCCCTTTCAACAATCATAGACATACCCATGCCTCCACCCACGCAAAGAGTAGCAAGCCCGCGATTGAGTCCCCGGCGGGCCATTTCATATAGAAGGGAAATCACAATACGGGCACCCGTGCACCCCACCGGATGCCCCAGGGCTATTCCGCTACCGTTAACATTAACCAGATCACGATTAAGCCCGAGAAGTTTTTCACAAGCCAGGTACTGAGCGGCAAAAGCCTCATTTACCTCAATGAGCTCAATATCCTCCAAGGTGAGACCTGCCTTTTGTAAGGCCTTTTGGGTAGCCGGCACGGGGCCATAGCCCATCAATTCCGGTTCCACTCCCGCCCAGGCATAAGAAACTATTTTCCCCAGAGGTTTTATGCCCATTTCCTGAGCTTTGGAAGCTGTTGTAAGAACCGTTGCCGCCGCCCCATCATTTAATCCCGAAGCATTGCCTGCGGTAACTGATCCTCCCTGTCGGAAAACCGGTTTTAAAGCCGCTAGAGTGTCCAGAGAAACATCCCGCCGTGGATGTTCATCGGTGTCCACGGTTATTTCTTTTTTCTTTTGTTTAACCTGCACAGGCACAATCTCATCTTTAAAACGGCCTTCATCTATAGCTGCAATAGCATTTTGGTGACTGCGATATGCGATTTCATCTTGCTCTTCCCGAGAAATGGAGTGCTTTTCTGCCAAATTTTCCGCTGTTTCCCCCATCATGATCTTATGTATGGGGTCCATCAACATTTCCCAGAGAGCATCAGTCATCTCACCGTGTTGTAACCTTTTGCCCCAGCGAGCTGATTTCAGCACATAAGGAGCCGTACTCATTGATTCCACTCCACCGGCCACCACTATTTCCACATCGCCAAGCATGAGTTCCTGACTTCCACTTACTAAGGCCTGCATAGCTGAACTACACTGGCGTTGAATGGTCATACCCGTGGTTTCTTTGGGCATGCCGCTCATTAAAGCCACACAACGACCGAGGTTAGGTTCATCGCTTGGATGCATGCAGTTGCCCATAATAACTTCCTCCACCTGTGTTTTTTCCACAGATGCTCTATTTAAAGCTTCTTCCACGGCAGTTTTAGCCAAATAACCGGGGGTTATATCCCGGAAAACTCCCCCAAATGCCCCTACCGGAGTTCTGGCTGCCCCTATAATTACTACCTCATTTGTCTGCATTCACATCTCCCCTTTCAATGTCTATAATAAAAATATTCCATGCAAGAAGAACAGGCAAATAAAACAAGCCCGCCTGTTCTTCATTATAAACTAAACTTTATACCATCTACCTTTTTGATCAAAAGCTCCATTACTAAATAAAAACAATATATGTATTCGTTTGCTGGAGCTGTCATCTCGTTTTTCATGTATATACTAATGGTATCTGATTTTAAAGCTCTGGCCGTGGATAAAGACCGGCTCGCTCCACAATTTCCGGCACTATTTCTTCCCAAGCTATAGCCATTACATGCACTCCCGCTACTCCTTCAATTTCCCGGCACTCTTGAATAGTTTCAATGCATATCTTCAAGCCTTCTTCTTTCTTCTTTTCAGCTCCTTTTAAACGGTCAATCATAGTATCGGGAATAGTAATACCGGCTACATTATTTTTCATGTAGCGCGCTGCACCCAATGATTTTACGGGGATTATTCCGGCCATAATTGAAGCTTTTTCATGCAGTCCCCGGTCCACCACCCTTTTCATAAACTCACGAAAACGTTCCATATCAAAAACACCCTGAGTTTGAATGAAATTTGCTCCGGCATTGATCTTTTTTTCTAACCTATCTACCCTATATTCAAAAGGATCTGCAAAGGGGTTTTCCACGGCACCGATAAACATGCTCATGGGTGCTTCCAATTCTTCTTCCCCGATAAATTTGCCTTCGTCCCTCATGTTCTTAACCGCCCTGATCAGCTGCATAGAATCAAGATCATAAACACCCTTGGAACCCGGTTCATTACCAAAACACTGATGATCGCCGGAAAGGCAGAGTAAGTTTTTTATTCCCAATGCCGACGCCCCCAAAATATCGCTCTGAATAGCAATCCGGTTGCGGTCGCGGACTGTCATCTGCATTATGGGATCTAAACCCAGTTGCACTAGCAAAGCACCGCAGGCAATACTGGAAGTACGCACTATGGCAGTTTGATTGTCGGTAATATTATAAGCATCAACATGCTTGCCGAGCATTTCTGCATGATGCTTAAGAGTCTCTACATCGGCACTTTTGGGAGGCCCCAGTTCTCCGGTTACTACAAATTCTCCACTGTTAATTACTTTTTCCAAGTTACTCCCCGTTATCAATTCTCACATCCTCCCTTACAATGGTTCTCGGACCTCCATGATGTGAAGTCGCCCAGTTTTTCGGCGGTTGTATCTCTTGTAATGTTGAAACCATGTTCAAATTTTGCAATCTTTCATGAATTAGGTGCCAGGCACAATCAAGATCTTTGCTTATTTCACATTTGCCATCCTGGGAACCGCCACAGGGACCATTAAGAATGCTTTTTGAACAACGGGTAATGGGGCAAATGCCCTGTGTAAGATGTAAAACACAGTCCCCGCAACCCAAGCAATTTTCAATCCAAACCCCTTGCTCCAAGGGATACCCCATAAAGTGGGTGTTGAGCCCGGGCAAAACAATAATCTCCGGTAAACGAGAAGCAATCGTCTGCACTCCCACCCCACAGGCCAAGGAAAGAACGGCATCATAACCTTTAAGGCGCTCCGCTACTTCATCCACATATTCATATTCACATTGCCGCTCAATAGTAAAAGCTTCAGTTTCTAAGGTGCCCCCCGTGTTTTGGCGTTGAATAGACAAAGCGGTGGCTGTTTCTAGAGCTTCTTTCTGCCCCCCAGCCAAACAAACAGTCACACAAGAACCGCAGCCCAAAACACAAATACGTTTATAAGGAGCCATTATTTCAGCAATTTGCGACAATGGCTTTCGTTCAGCAACTATCATCTTTTCATGTCACCTTCTTCCCTTCTGAAGAAATTAATCGAGCCCGGAACCCGACGGATAGCCGGGTTCCGGAAGTAATCGTCCTTTACTTTAGTTTAGCGGTTCGATTTGCGGAATACATCAACAAAAGAATCACAGTAAATATCCATGTTCAAGATGATGCGAGCCGTAGCTACCGACTCCATGAGTTCGTCGTCACAAGCATCGGCAATAGCAGAATCCAGCCCATTAGCCATGGCCATTACCGCAAAAACCCGGTTGATCAGTTCCCGGTTTTTTACCCCCTGTGAAATATTGCTGAGTCCTACCGTAGTTTTGGGAGGCGGATCTGACAGCATTTTTACCTGGCGTAAAGTTTCAAATACTTCCGGGCCATGGTCTTGCCCTACATTACAGGGCAGGACCAGCGGATCGATATAGAGGCTATCAGTGGGTACACCAAAGGCATCAGCAGTTGCCACTAACTCCATAGCAAGGGCAATCCGGCTTTCAGAGTCCTTGGGAATGCCTTCCTCGTTCATAGCCAGGCCAATAACTTCGGCATCATGTTCCGCAGCCATAGAAAAAACCCGCTCCATTTTGGGCATCTCTGCGGGAACAGAGTTAATCATAGCCGGCTTTTTGCAAACTTGCAACCCGGCCTCAATAGCATCATACTTGGTAGAATCCAGGCATAAAGGCAGGTCGGTTACTTCCTGGGTGTTCTCTACCAGCCACTTCATAGCTTCCACAGGTTCAGTGGAACCGGGTCCCACATTAATATCAAGGTAATGAGCCCCGGCTTCTTCCTGCTTGCGAGCCCATTCATGCACAGCAGATGGATCGCGGTCTTTAATTGCCTGGGCAATATCCCTAAACATACCATTTATTCTTTCACCAATAATAATCATCAGTAAACCTCCTGTCTGCTTAAATTTTAATAGCTGTTATCTTTCATCAGGTCATCAATATTCTTTTTGACAATTTCCAAAGCGCGAGGATGACGCATCACCAAAAGGTTCAAACCGGATTGTAAGTAAGCCACGGCAGTCATGGTTTCCCACATGATAGCACGTTCATGAACTTCACCCCATCCGGGCTGTTCTTCCTCCGAAACATTGGCTTCCTTGGACCGCCATACTTCAGCTCCAATATTCCCAATCACGGGCATAGCCAGCATTTTATCTCCCTGCAAAGCACCGAGGCGTGCCCTCTCCATAATGGAATAAGAATATTCGATACCATAGCCCAGCGCTGCAACAGTAGGATCTATGACTATTTTATTGGCCAAAGCCTGACTCATTTCCAATATTTGTATATTCAGCTGTTTGCAAATATTAATATCAATGGGAGACTGGGGAATTATGCAATGCTTGTTAGCCATACAGGCACTGGTAATTGCCTTGTAATTCTCCATATCAGCTACTCCCAATAACAGATTTTCCCCGGCTGCCGCTTCAGCAACCACCGGATAAACCTGATTGTCTTTTTCAGGCTTACCGCTGCCCATAACAATCAAAGGAACCTCTACCGCTTCCAAAACTTTTTTCACCGCTTCCGCGCATTCTTCCGGAGAAGAGTCTTTGAGATCCGGATCAGCACTCTTAAGTTTTAACGCCACCAGATCCGCGCCGTATTCTTCCACACATTTTTTAGCCCAGGCAGCAGGATCGTTATAAACATCCCCGAAGTATTCACCTAAATTAGGATTCCAATCTTCGGGAGCCATGTCCCATACTTCCAGGGCTACTACCGGCCGATTTGGAACCTCCCCTTCAAAATGCAAAAAGGGCAGGGTGGATTCACCGCCGATTGTAATGGTATGCCCCCGGGTACCTCCTTCTTCTTTGGTAGCACCCAGAACTACCTCACCTATTTTGCTCTTATGTTTTTCTTTTAAAATATCGACAGCCATCTTAACTCTCCTTTCCACAAGAGTTTATGATTATAAACTTTTTAACCCAATTTACATGGCTTTTTTAAAAATAACTCCCGCCTTTTGCTTAAGCAAACTTTTCCTTGGCAAATTTTGGTATGCCGGCTGCTTCCCTGGGGCCTACTTCTACTTCCCACCCCGATTCTTCTTCTAGCATACCTTTTAATACCGCCACATGTCCGGGAATAATTATTTTCTTATGTTTAACCTTATCTTCAATACCATGCTTTTTGATGGCTTCAGTTATAGTTTCGGCAGAGAATTTATTGTCTGCATAGGCAGTCAAAACAGATATTCCGCCGGTATCCACCGATAAAATATAACTGGGAATTCGCGAACCTTCCACTTCTCCCTCTACTATAAAGTAGGTTAAAGAAAAGTTAGTTGTACAATAGACCGGAGAATCTTCCGATGCATCCCCAATTTCATAAAGGCCGGGTTCAACCGCAATAGGTTTCTGCGGATCTGTAAAGAGGTTTTGCCTCCAGGATAATAAAGGCAGCAACTGCTGCTTTTCACATGCCTTGAGCATAACCACACTGGCATATTTGCTTACGTAAACCCCGGCCTGCGCAATTTCCTCTTGAGGATCGTCCTTGGTAGTAATAGCAATAGTGGGATAACCAAAAGCACGAAACTTTTTCTTCACCGCCAGGCGGCGCATCTGCGTCAGATCGGCCAATACCTGGCTGGTTTCCCTGGCACCACTGTCTATAACCAGTTCTTTATGTCCTGTTTCCTCCACTTTCTTTACCAGTTCTGCCGTATCGTGAAGATCATTGCCGCGCACCGCCAATGGACAGCCATTTGCTTTTGCCAGCTCAGCCATCTTTTCATAATTATCATTAGTGGCTGCGTATACCAGAGGCTTGCGGTCAGCCACAGCTCCTAAGGCGCCCTCCATCACAGCCGGATCTTCACTAACCAGAACCAGTGCCTTCTGTGTTTTACCGGCCACCTTTTCCACTGCTTCTTTAAATTTTCCGGCATCACCGGAATCATTCGTTATAGCTGCCAGGTCAGTCACATAGTGTAAACCAACCCGATCAAATTCCAAGTCATCAAATTTAGCTGCTTTTGCTTCTACATCTTCGCTGTCACTGATAACAACTGCTATACCGGTAGGGTGGTAAAAACGCTTATCATGGCGGAAAAGTTCCGTTTCATCACCCATTTCCACTTCATAATCCCCGCTGCCCACTTTAACCAGGTTAATGGGAGGGGCCGCCGCAGAATCCAACGCAGCCTTGCCTTCCTCGCTTACATGTGGACACTTATCCAGCGAAGTCTTACCCCCGGCTAAAGCCATGGCAAAAGCCAAGCAGGTAGGGTAGCCACACTCTTTACAGTTAGTTTTTGGCAGGTGCTTATAAATTTCCAAACCTGTTAAAGCCATACTTTCTACCCCTTTCTTTAATAAAGTTTTCATCTTTGCTCATAAAATATTACATAAACATCAAAAAAGAGAGAGTGCACCTGGCTTCATAGGCAAACTCCACCAGGTGCTTCCTCTGGATTTAAATTACACTAATGGATCCATGCCAAGGGCCGGATGTCCTTTTTCTTCCAGAAACGGCAAGATTTCTTCAGCAGTCACGCCTACTGTTTCGTCAGCGACTTTATCAATGAAATCCTCCCCGAGACCATCTTCTTTGGCCCTTTCAATTAATTCATCTTTTATAGATTCCTTAAGTTCCGTAGGTATCCAAATCAGACGAGCCAATCCCCCGTCTGCTTTGATGAATTTCCGGCTAAGCACATAGCCGCGCCCGTGGCCCATAAAACCGGGAGTCTGAACTCCTCCACCTACAGAACCGGCTAGAGTAGAAAAGCTCATGCCACAGGGTGTATCTCCACCATATTCCCTGGTGGTAATCATAACCCCGTTAGCCTCGGGGACAATGGCCATTATACATTCAAAACAACCGCAGGAAGTCATGGGGCGATCCATAAAACTGTAGAGGGAGCATTCTTCAATAGAACGGTTTGTATTCGTATAAACATATTCGTTAACCGCCTCCCAGATGCCCTTTTCTTCATCAATAAGACCTTCTTTTTTAATAGGACGGCAAGGTCCGTTGGGATCAATCTCATAAGAAGCTTTACCGTCTAGCCAGCTTACTGCGCCGCAAAGGCCCAAACGTTCCGGAGTAACCACACAGCAATGGTTAGGAGCAAAAGACTGACAGAGAATGCAAGAGTAAAATTCCTCCACAGATTCATCGGTCAAGCCCCGCAGCCTCTCGTCGCGTGACTCATAAAATTGCTGGGCCCGCGCTTTTTCTTCTTCCACTTTATCTTTGTCCGTAATCACAGTTACCTGCACACGGTCCACAATTGAGGGAAAGTCGTCTTTGAACTTGGCAATCATCAATTCCCCAAAATCCCGAGCTTTAAAACCTTTAGCCACCGCATCTTTACTCACCCTCATCCATACCGTATCACGCTGGGCCATATGGAAAAGACCTTCGCCATAATTAACAAAGTAGTGAATGCGACGTTCTAATACTGCTTCAAAATCTTCCTGCATCTTACGGCCAAATATTTTAACTACAAGGCCTATGGGCATGGAACTGCCTTCTTCCATCTCATCTATTTCAGGACCGATGACATCGATTCTGCCGTCTTCGACTTCGTTTTCATCTACCATCTCCACAAGCTCAAAACCGATATTTTTAGGACCGCCAAACTCTACATGCATGTCTCCTTTACGGATTACCTCACCTTCAAATGCCGGCCCCACCGTGATGGGAATAGGAATATCCACTATTTTTAACTTAATACCCCTGATTTCCATGGCCACCTGAACAATATCATCATAGTTGGGGTTGGAAACATACCAGTTAGGAATCTGTTCGTCTTCGGGTAGCTCCTGATCGGTAATTACGGGGAAACCAAGGAAAATAGCGGCAAAATGAGCTGCAATTTGGACTTCATCCCTTTCTCCAAAGTGGAGAACAAAGGCGCGCACGCGGCGTCGCTGGTAATCACGGGTATTTTCCCGCTCTCCGGGGGGAATACCGCCAAAAGCAATACCTGCCCGCAATGCGTAGTTAACCGCATGAATCACCTGGGTAAAATTGCCCAGCGGAAATGCTATAAAATCAATGCCCAGCTTCAGACCTGCATCTATGGCCTGATCCACTACCTCATAAGCCATAAAAATCATGAAGCCTTTTGCCTGCAAGTCCTGAATAATCTTAGCCAGGGCTTCGGTAGATTTAGCTTTACCTGTGATAACAGCTTGCCCGGGAATGGTCCAGTCTACTAACAGGATACCGTAACGGCGCACCACGGGGTCGCCTAAAAAGCCGGTCCACGGGGGCACATGTTCTTTTTCCGGATCAAGATAGTTAATTGCCTCGATTATCTCCGCCGCATAAGCAGTGGCTTCACCACACAACCGGGCATTATAAAAATTCAACTCTTCCCGCACTTGACTCCGCATACGATTCAAAATAGGAGGCAGATCTCCTAGCTTGGTAACCGCCTCGCCGCTAAGTGCCCTGATTACAGGCAAGTAGTATCCCGTATCGGGGTACTTAACCTCTTGCTCAGCTCCATAACGCCTTATAGCTTGATTCAGCAAAATCTCAGCGTAGCTGGTAGCAATTACAGCACCTTCATAAGCATGCTCAAAAAGCTTAACTGGCGGATTTGATTCGTCTATAGCACCGTCAAATAATTCCTCAAATGAATCTTGCCATTCTTTTGCTATAACACCACCGGTTTCTGTCATTTTTCATTCCTCCTTATCTTTCCGGGTATTCCCTACCAAGTTTTGGTAAGGGTAGTTTCGTATTTTTCAGCAGTCTGCTGATGAACTCTTAGTTTCCAACTCCGCTCATCAAGAGCTGCCAGAACCTTTTCTACAGATTTCTCGATATCTTCTTCCCATATAAAGTAACCGCCATAAACATCCTGGGCAATTTGTAAAGCAACACCGTTAACCAACTCACTGCCGGTTACTTCAGGAACAACGCCAACATGAGTGGGAATACCCAGGGTTACACACCAGCTTCCGATGGAAACTGCCTTCTCACTCATAGCTTCCGGAGCCGAGGCTACAAAGGGCACCTTGGGAGTGTCAACACCCCACTGCACTGCCAAAGCATTGGTAAAATCATAAGCCCGGCTATTATCAACACAGGAACCCATGTGAAAAACCAAGGGCAATTTATTTCCGTTCAGTTTGTCGGCATTAGCTTCGTTCAGCTGGTTAATAAAGGCTTTTAGCCCATCACCGGCATACTCTTCTACCGCACCCGCATTCATCAAGCCCATTTTGGCTGCAGTACCGGCGGCACAGCCGGTAGCCACCATCAATACATTATTTTTAGCCAATTCCTTAATTAAATGGGAATGGCTTTGATCATGCATTACTCTTAAGTTATTACAGCCGGCAAAAAGCACTACCCCTCTTAGTTGCCCGGAATCAACCGCATCCGTCACCGCCTTAATAGGGGCATCGGGACTAACAGCGCCGAGCAAGTCTTCCATGGCTTCAAAGCTAAAACCGGCAGTCACATTGTGGGTATGGTCAGGAATATCAATTTTAGATTCATCCCGCTCCTTGTATCCTTCAATAGCTATGCGGACAACTTCTTTCGCTTTTTCCATCGCATGTTCTTCATCAAAATCTACATGGTAGGCGCTGGGAATTTTGGAATGCGACATAGTAGTAATAATCCGGGTATTGAAACATTCAGAAACTGCCTGAACACCCGGCATTATGCACTGCACATCTACAACCATGGCATCTATTGCCCCCGTCATGATAGGCAGTTCCTGGGAGAGGAAATTAGTAAGCACCGGTACTCCCTGGCGCATAAGCACTTCATTGCCGGTGCAGCAAATACCCATACACTTAATTCCTTTGGCTCCCGCTTCCTTTGCTTCATCTGTCATTTCCCGAGACACGCGCACAATCATCTCACTGAGCAGGGGGTTATGCCCGTGCAAAGCAATATTAACCATTTCCGGATCGATTACGCCCATGTTAGCTTCGGTATAAACCGGCTTGGGAGTCCCAAACAAGATGTCAGAAATATCCGTGGCAATATGCATACACACATAATCCGCCAAGGAGGACTTTAAGCCTTGAAAGATCAAGTTAACAGGGTCCGAGTCTACCCCCATGTGAGTCTGGCCCATAACCTCGCTGATAGTAGTATGGACACTACGCGGTGAAACATTGCACTCCTGGAACTTTTTCAACCGTTCCGGCACTACGGTAGTTTCCAACCATTTACAGGGCTCATCATCCAGCTTGGTAAAATCAGAAACCGCGCAATTATACACTTCC
The DNA here is from genome assembly GCA_003550565.1 of Syntrophomonadaceae bacterium. Lineage (GTDB taxonomy): Bacteria > Bacillota > Dethiobacteria > DTU022 > PWGO01 > B1SED10-75. The sequence continues at coordinate 3,929 of PUKQ01000268.1, read as the reverse complement.
TTCAGCAAATCTTCGTCGCTTTTTCCTTCCCGGGAAATCCCCAGGCGATCTGCAACCCGGTAAAGCTTATCAAAATCTTCAATTTGGTAGTCACCCGCTTTACCTGCAAACATCTCCGTTAGCGTATAAATCATATGCCGACTGTGGTCGGCATGAGCACCGGTTCCACCGCATATAGCCCTGATCAAATTCCTGGCTACAATGCTGTAGCCGTGGGCGCCACAAATACCTTTGGAAGATTTCTTGGTAATCCGGCAAGGCCCTTGAAGGCAAATACGGCAGCAAACTCCGGTCCGCCCAAAATTACATTGAGGCTGCATCTTAACATAACGATCATATGCCGTTTCTATCTGGCCATCGTTTTTGTCCATAACCTCTAAAGCAGCAGGATCAATAGTTCTTCTGGGATCAACTTTTTTCTTTTTTTCTTTTTCTTCTGCAGACATGTTTTCTAACCTCCTTCATTTTTTCCCCAATGGTAAACCTCAAAAAATATAAATAAAAACCCCTTATTTTTCACCCCCTAAAAGCTTTTTCCAAATATCGTTAATTCCTGTAATATTAGAATATTTATTAACTGTGCCTGTTTTCTGCGCATTCGATAATAATTCTTCTTCAAACGATATCATGCCTATTATTTCATCTTCGGAAAATGCATCTGATATAAAATCACGGTCCTCCTTGTTACGCACCTTGTTGCCCGCAATAAAAATCTTTTCAATACCCAGATCGTAAGCCAACTTTTTTACCACCCCGGCAGTTTTCACACTGGTGGCAGTGGGTTCCGTAACCACCAGGATAGTGTCCACTCCGCGAGCCGTTCCCCTGGTTAAATGTTCAATACCGGCGCTCATATCAATTATTACCGGCTCTACTTTATCCAGTAAAAGAGAATTTAGTAAAGATTGCAGGAACGAATTTTCCTTGCAATAGCAAGCTGATCCTCCCTGTTTTACCCCTCCCATTTTTAAAAATTTTATATTTCCCAATTGTAAACTATACTCAGTGAGCACATTTTCTATTTCAGGGTTTAGATCAACCAGGACACCGCCACCTTTGTTTTTTTCTTCTATAACTTCTTTCATATCTATAAGGGGAATTAATTCATCCAGTTTGTCCTCGTTAATGCCCAGTGTAATACCTAAACTTGTATCCGGATCCGCATCTATACCATACACCGGCTCGCCGGAATCAGCATAACTTTGTATTAACCCCGCAGAAAGAGTAGTCTTGCCTACTCCCCCTTTTCCGGAAACAGCAATTTTCACAAGCAAGTCACTCCAAATTATTAAAATAAATTTCCATAAAACGCACTTTACTCACGCCTTCGACATATTCGACGAAGTTAAAGATAAATCCTTTTCCATGGTGAAAGTTATTCTATTCGCAAAATTCCTTATTTTAAAACGATACAAAATATATTAATATTTTTAAGAGAAATTATCATCATATAATGGAAAAGGCAATCAAGATTTACTAAAAAATTAGGGTAGGATCAGTATCCGGGGAGAAAATCATGATTGCTGATTTCGAATATTTATTATTCCAGTGGTCATAAAGCAAATGTTGAACGGGGATTGCTGATTACAGTTCATAACCCGAAAAAGATAACCAAGTAATAATAATTTCTCTTGTTCTTTTTTTAACAAAAAAGAGGGGCTAACCAAATCACTTTTGAATTAGCCCCTTCCAATTTTAATTTTTGGTTTTGCTCTTTTCTTTCTTTTTGAAAACATATGCCCCTTCTTCATCTTCTACATCCACAAGGATATTATCACCGGGAGAAATGTTTCCCTGTAACATTTCTTCGGAAATGCCGTCTTCCAGGCGTTTCTGAATAACCCGGCGCAAAGGCCTTGCCCCTAACTGAGGGTCAAAACCCTCTTTTACTAATTTATCTTTTGCCTCCTGAGAAACTTCCAGTTTCATACTATATTCTGCTACTCGCTGGTTAAGCTCTTCCAGCATAATATCCACTATCTTGAAGATATGTTCTTCGTTAAGTGCATGGAATACAATAATTTCATCCAGGCGATTTAGAAATTCCGGACGGAAAGTTTTTCTTAATTCATCCAACACCCTATCTTTCATCTGCTCATAACCTTGATTCTCATCATCCGCCCGAAAACCTACTTTGGACTGTTTGTTAATATACATGGCACCAACATTAGAGGTCATAATGATTACCGCATTGCGAAAATCCACCGTCCGACCTTTTCCATCAGTCAAACGTCCATCCTCAAGTATCTGTAGCAGCGCGTTAAATACATCGGGATGAGCTTTTTCAATTTCATCAAAAAGTACCACCGAATATGGTTTCCGCCGAACTTTTTCCGTTAATTGACCTCCTTCCTCATACCCTACATATCCGGGAGGTGCCCCTATAAGCCTGGCGACAGTATGTTTCTCCATAAATTCAGACATATCCAGCCTCACAATAGCTTTTTCATCCCCGAAAAGAGCTTCCGCCAATGCTCTGCCAAGCTCAGTTTTACCTACACCGGTAGGACCGAGGAAAATAAAAGAACCGATAGGCCTTTTCACATCCTTTAAGCCGGCACGAGCCCTACGAACTGCCTTCGAAACCGCCGTTACTGCCTCATTTTGACCGATTACTCTTTCGTGTAAAATCTCCTCCAGTTTTAATAAACGCTGTGATTCCTCTTCAAGTATTTTCCGCACAGGAATACCAGTCCAACTGGATACTATATACGATACATCCTCTTCTGTAACAACTACTTGATCAGATACCACTTTTTTCTGTTCCCACTCTTTTTTTAGTTCATCCAGTTCTTCCTTCATTTTTTGTTCTTGATCTCTTAGTTTAGCTGCAAGTTCGAATTCCTGGTTTCTAACTGCCGCCTCTTTTTCATGCTTAAGGTTTTCAACTTTATCCTGCATTTCCTTAAGATCTGGCGGCGTAGTATAATTCCTAATCCTTACCCGGGAAGCTGCCTCATCAATTAGGTCAATAGCTTTATCCGGCAGGAAGCGATCGGTTATATAGCGATCTGATAAAGCCACCGAAGCCTCAAGAGCCTCATCGGTAATCTTGACCTTATGGTGCGCTTCATAACGATCCCTCAAACCCTTGAGGATGGCTATGCTTTCTTCCTTAGTAGGCTCATCGACCTGGATAGGCTGGAATCGCCTTTCCAGAGCAGAATCTCTTTCTACATGTTTCCGATATTCATCGATAGTAGTAGCCCCGATACACTGCAGTTCTCCTCTTGCCAGCGCTGGTTTCAAAATATTAGAAGCATCTATAGCTCCTTCAGCCGCACCGGCGCCAATGATGGTATGCAGCTCATCAATAAACATAATGATATTACCAGCTTGCCGCAGTTCCTGCAACAGTTTGCGTAGTCTTTCTTCAAATTCGCCCCGGTATTTCGTTCCGGCTACTATGGCAGATAATTCTATAGTTACTACTCTCTTGCCGTTTAAAATTTCCGGAATATCTTCCTCTGCTATTTTTTGGGCTAATCCTTCCGCAATTGCCGTTTTGCCAACTCCGGGCTCACCTATTAGGCATGGATTATTCTTAGTGCGACGACTTAGGACCTGTATAACTCTTTCGATTTCTTTCTCCCTGCCTACCACAGGATCCAGCTTGCCTTCCTGAGCCAACTTGGTCAGGTCACGCCCAAAGGTATCTACGGTGGGAGTTTGCTGTCCACTTTTACTTTCTCGAAGACTGCCACTGCTGCTGGAAGATTCCTCCCCTCCGAGCAATTGAATCACCTCTTTGCGAGCTCTTTTCAGATCTATTCCCATGTTGGTTAGAACCTGAGCAGCTATACCTTCACCTTCCCTGAGTAAACCCAGCAATAAATGCTCTGTTCCTACATAGTTATGACCCAGATTTTGGCTTTCTTCAATTGCCAATTCTATAACTCTTTTTGCTCTGGGAGTATAGCTAATAGATT
>PUKQ01000102.1 GCA_003550565.1 Syntrophomonadaceae bacterium | reverse complement strand
TGAGGGTTAATATTGAAAAAGGAGAATTTTACCTTTTAGATAAAGGAACTACTTTTACGGCTCAACCATTTCCACCTTTTATGCAGCAGTTAATAAAAGAGGGTGGTTTGGTGAATTATGTACGTAGTAGACTTAAAGAAGCTAATTAAATAATTACAAGGAGGTTTTGCAATGTCTAAGTACATCCCAAGTCAAATTAGAAATGTGGCTCTTGTTTCACATAGTGGTGCCGGGAAAACTACATTAACAGAAGCTATGCTATATACTGCCAAAGTTATAAACCGTGTGGGTAAAGTAGAAGCAGGAACTACAGTGTGCGATTATGATGAAGAAGAAGTAAAAAAACAAATTACCATTAATACTGTGCCTGCTCCTTTGGAGTGGGAAAACAATAAAATTAACTTGCTTGATACTCCCGGATATTTTGATTTTGTAGGTGAGGTTTTTAGCGCTTTAAGCGCTGTTGATTCAGCACTGATAGTGGTATGTGCCGTTAACGGCGTTGAAGTGGGCACCGAACAAATGTGGGAGCATACGGATAACTTTAATTTACCGCGCATGATTTATATAAACAAATTAGAGCGGGAAAATGCTAATTTTTATAAGGTACTAGATCAGTTAAAAAATAAATTTGGTAACAAAGTAATGCCTTTAATAATTCCCTGGGGAGAAGAAGCCAGTTTTAAAGGTGTAATTGATCTTGTTAACCAAAGAGCTATTTCTTTTGAACCCGGTGAAAGCAGGGAATGGAAGGAAGAAGCGGTACCTGAAGAATATAAAGAACAGATGATGGAATACAGAGATAAGATGGTGGAAGTGGTTGCTGAGGCTGATGATGATCTCTTGATGAAATACCTGGAAGGAGAGGAGTTAACGGATGAAGAAATAAATACCGGCTTGCGTCAGGGTATTATTGATAATAAAGTTGTTCCTGTTTTTGGTGGTTCGGCCAATCAGTGTATGGGAATAGAAACCTTATTGGAAGTTATTAATACCTATCTCCCCTCTCCTGAAGATAGGGAAGCGGTAATGGGGGAATTGCCGGGAAAAGGAGAGGACGTGGAGCGTAAGCCTTCTACCGAAGAGCCTTTTTCGGCCTTGGTGTTTAAGACCTTAGCTGATCCGTATGTAGGTAGGATTAACTATTTTAGATGTTATTCAGGAGTCATAAAATCAGACTCTCAAGTATTAAACTCTACCAAAGATAAAACGGAAAGAATTGGCCAGGTTTTTTACATGCGGGGCAAAACACAGTTGACTTCAAATGAAGTTGTTGCCGGCGATATTGGAGCTGTAGCCAAGCTGCAGGAAACTTCTACCGGCGATACTTTGTGTGACCGCAATAAGCCGGTCAAGTTTGCAAGTATTGAGTTTCCCAATCCGGTGATTTCTTTTGCAGTGGAACCCAAAAACAAGGGCGATGAAGATAAAGTTGGCACCGGGCTTGCCCGTTTTCTTGATGAAGATCCTACTTTCAAAATGGAAAGAAAGAAAGAAACTAAAGAGACCATAATTTCTGGAATGGGCGAAATGCAATTAGAAAATATAGTTAATAAACTTTCTCATAAATTTGGAGTAGACGTAACATTGTCCACCCCGAAAGTTCCCTATAGAGAAACTATAAGGGGAAGTGCCCGAGTTGAGGGGAAACATAAAAAACAAAGCGGCGGCAGAGGTCAGTACGGGCATGTTTATCTGGAAATGGAAGGCATGGAAGAAGAAGGAGATTTACAATTCGAGGATAAAATATTTGGGGGAGTGGTTCCCAAACAATATGTGCCCGCGGTGGAAAAAGGTGTGAGGGAAACCATGGAAGAAGGGGTGTTGGCAGGATATCCGGTGGTAGGTATAAAAGTAGCCCTCGTTGATGGTTCTCATCATTCTGTAGATTCCTCGGAAATGGCCTTTAAGGTTGCCGGATCCATGGCATTTAAAAAAGGTTTTATGCAAGCTGATCCCATCCTCTTGGAGCCAATTATGGATGTGGAAGTAAATGTGCCGGAAGAGTACATGGGAGATATAATGGGAGATATAAACAGCAGGAGAGGTCGCATTCAGGGCATGGAACCGGCTGATGGCATGCAAACAATTAAGGCCCGCATACCCATGGCAGAAATGTTTCGGTATGCTATTGACTTGCGTTCTATGACCCAGGGAAGAGGAATCTTTTCCATGCAGTTTTCCCATTATGAAGAAGTTCCCTCCCATGTTTCGGAAAAAATAATTGAAAGTGCTCAAGAAGAAAAAAGCAAGGAAGAATAATTTAAACTAGCTTTCTAATAAAAGCAATGTTTAGTTATAAAGTAGGGTAATGGAGGTATTAGGTTTGACCAAAAACCAAGTAGCTGTCATTTTTGGAGGTCAATCTGGTGAACACCCAATTTCACTGCGTTCAGCAGCTTCAGTAATGGAATCATTGGACAAAGATAAGCATGAAGTTTTTCCTGTAGGTATAACTCGCGGTGGAACCTGGATAGTTGGAGAAAATGCGTGGCAAGATTTATGGGAAGGGAATGAAGGGGGAAATTGTTACAAGACTACCCTGGTTACCAATCCCTCAAATCCCGGCTTTTTAATATGGGATGAACAAAATGGAGAAAAAAAGAGCTTTTCCTACAAGAACGTTGACGTTGTTTTCCCGGTTTTGCACGGACCCTTAGGAGAGGATGGAACCATACAGGGATTGCTGGAAATGGCGGGGCTTCCTTATGTAGGTGCAGGGGTGCTTTCTTCTTCCGTAGGCATGGACAAAATTTTAATGAAAGGGATATTAAAGCAAACCGGGCTTCCTGTGTGCAAGTATTTGGACTTCAGGGTGGACAACTGGCAAAAAGACAAAGTATACTGGATTGAAGAAGTAGAGAACTCCATAGGATATCCTTGTTTTGTAAAACCATCAAACTTGGGGTCTAGTGTAGGTATAACTAAAGCTTATGATAAAGAGCAGTTTATTAAAGGGGTTGAAGAGGCACTGCGTTATGATGATAGGATACTTATAGAGACTTTTGTAGCCGGGCAAGAAATCGAATGCAGCCTTTTGGGGGACTTGGAAATAAAAGCTTCATTGCCGGGTGAAATAATCCCCAGCAGAGATTTTTATGATTATCATGCCAAATATATTGACGATCATTCGGAGTTGGTTGTCCCTGCCAAACTTAAAAATTCTCTGGTTCAAAAAATCCAAAATTTATCTATTGAAGCATTTAAAGCGATTAATGGAAGTGGAATGGCCAGAGTGGACTTTTTTGTAAACACAGAAAATGAAGAAATTGTCCTAAATGAAATAAATACCATACCCGGATTTACAAGTATAAGCATGTACCCCAAGCTTTGGGAAGCCAGTGGCATTCCATATAAATCATTATTGGATGAACTCATTCATATAGCGTTTAATAAATTCAAGCGCCGCCAAAATCTAAGTAATTCACCACCGGAGTGGACTTAATGCTACAATATAAAAAGGCTAAAAAAACTACGAGGAGGTTTTTTAAATGGAAAAAGAATATTTAATGATACCAGGTCCAACACCAATACCGCATGAAATCTCTCAATCTATGGGCAGCAGTATAATTAATCACAGAGGCCCTAAATTTAAAGAGTTGCTTGAAGAAGTTACCGCAAACTTAAAAAAGGTTTATGAAACCGAAAGTGAAATGTTTGTATTAACTGCTTCTGGTACAGGAGCCATGGAAGCAGGCATTGTAAATTTTATTTCCCCGGGAGAACGGGTGTTGGCATTAACTAACGGTGCTTTTGGCGATCGGCTGGAAAACATAGCCCTCACATACGGTGTTGAAATTGAAAGCGTGAGTTCAGAATGGGGTAGCCCTTTCGATTACGAAGAAATTGAAGAAAAGTTAGCAAATGACAAATCTCATGAAATCAAAGCAATTTTGGTGGTTCATAATGAATCTTCAACCGGCTTAATGAATGATATAGAAAAAATTAGCAAACTTCGTAGAGGGCATCCTGCTTTATTAATTGTGGATACAATAAGTTCAATGGGGGCGGTACACTTACCGGTAGATGAATGGGAGATAGATGTTTGTCTCACCGGTTCTCAAAAAGCCCTTTATCTACCTCCCGGGCTCTCATTTATAAGTGTAAATTCCCGGGCCATGAAGGCTATGGATAATTGCACCATGGGAAAGTTTTACTTTAGCTTAAAAAAAGCAAGGGAATTTTCAGAAAAGGGTCAAACTCCTTTTACTCCAGCCATTCCCCAGGTAATGGCGTTAAAAGATTCGCTGAATATGCTTTTGCAAGCTGGCAAGCAATATAATTTTGAACGACATTATCGAATGATGAAGGCTACCAGGAGTGCTGTGGAAGCTATAGGGTTAGAGTTATTTGTAAAAGATCTTAAACATGCCTCTCGGACAGTTACTGCGGTGAAAAAGCCTCCGGAAATAGAGGTAAGCAAATTACGTTCCTTGATGCGTGGTAAATATGGTGTAGAAATAGCCGGAGGCCAGGCTAAACTTTCGCAGGATATATTCCGCATTGGCCATTTGGGCGCAATTACTGAAATGGATGTTATAACAGCTATTTCAGCTTTGGAAATGAGCCTTTTAGAATTGGGGTATAATTTACAATTAGGAACTGCGGTAAGTAAAGCGCAAGAAATAGTTATGCAAAAATAAGCAAATAAGATAAAGCACGGAAAAATGCAAGAAAGAAAAAATGGGCTCTGCGGAGCTCATTTTAAGAGGTAACTAATTAGAAAAACAAATAATTTTATATTTAAAAGCAAACATATTAAAGGAATTATTAACTTATTTGTTGAATATAAACTTAAAATAATAACTGACATTTAAATTCTTTATCATCGTACTATATAACTAACATTATCAATTATCAGCCCTGGCTACAATTTTATACCTAATAAGTTAGGTGATTGAATGGAACGCTTTGAACAAAAAGATCTTTTTAGTATTTTTGCAGATAATAAAAGTGATAATAGCAATAATCAAAAAAGAAGTTCGCCTAAATCTTTTTTAGAAGAGTTGAAAGAAAAATGTCTGGCATGCCATAAGTGTGAATTGCGCAAGGGCTGTAAACAGGTGGTTTTTGATGATGGCAATCCAGATGCTTTGATTATGCTGATCGGGGAAGCGCCGGGATCCGATGAGGATAACCAGGGAATTCCTTTTGTAGGAAGCGCCGGGCAATTATTAAATCGTATTTTATTAGCGGTTAATATTAGGAGAGAAGAGGTATATATTACCAACATTGTAAAATGTCGCCCCCTAAAAAATCGATTGCCAACAAATGAAGAAGTTAATCATTGCTTGCCTTATCTAAAGAAACAGATAGAAATTATTAATCCGGCTATTATTGTATGCTTAGGGTCACTGTCAACACGCACGCTTATTGATGATAATGCCAAAATAACAAAAGTTAGGGGTCATTGGTATCACATTGATTCGAAACTATATATGCCCACATTTCATCCTGCTGCGCTTTTAAGGGATGTAAATAAAAAGCGTCCGGTGTGGGAAGATTTTCGGTCAATATCGGCGGAGTACGGTAATTTATTATCAAAGAGCAAAGAGAGGGAAGTTTATGAGTAAAAAAATATTTGTGGTGGATGATGAAAAACCCTTGGTGAAAGCATTAAAATTTAGCTTGGAAAAGGAAGGATTCACCATTGATGCTGCCTTTGATGGCCAAGAAGCTCTTGATAAAATCAACAATCCCAATCAAAGCTATGATTTAATTATCTTGGATTTAATGCTACCCGGAGTTGATGGATTTGAAGTGTGCCGTACCATACGCAAAAAAATGGATGTGCCCATAATTATGCTCACGGCAAAATCTGAAGACATTGATAAAGTATTAGGTTTAGAGCTCGGTGCTGATGACTATTTAACCAAGCCTTTTAATCCCCGTGAACTTATAGCGCGAATAAAATCTATTTTAAGAAGAGTTGATTCTAAGCAGGGAGAGTTAAAAAAACATATTCAGGTAGGAGATTTACATATCGATCTTTTGCACCGGAGAGTTAAACTTAGAGATGAAGAAGTGGAATTAACCTCGAAAGAATTTGCCTTGTTAAGTTATTTTGCCACTAATCCAGGAGAGATATTTTCCAGGGAGCACTTACTTGAGCATGTTTGGGGTTATAATTATTATGGAGATGCCCGGACCGTAGATGTCCATATAAGACACCTTAGAGAAAAAATTGAAAAAGATCCGGGAAATCCTGAAATAATAGTAACCGTCTGGGGAACCGGGTATAAGTTTGTTGACAGTACCAATGCTTAAATTAACAAGTATACGCCACAAACTCATTCTTTTTTCCTTATCAATAATTATAATTGTAATGATAGTAGTAAGTTTTGCTGTTTACTATTGGCTCAAGCACTATTATTTGCATCAACAAGAGGAAATTCTTGTCCGCAGCGGCAATTTTGCCGCGGACTTCTTAAGCGGACATGATATTGGCGAAATGAGGGAAGTGCAATTAGTATCTTTAGCAAGAAGTATTAGTCAACAAAACCAATTACCTACCAGAATGATGATCATTGATAGTGACAAGCAAGTTTTGGGAGATTCGTCGAGAATTGACAGCAAAATAGGAGAAACATTAAATCGGGAGGAAATTAGAACCGCGTTAAGAGGCGAGGCATCACGTGCTGTCCAATATAGCGAAGAAGCTGAAAGCTGGGTAATGCAGGTAGCAATTCCTCTATATGGTGGGGCAACAGGTGATTTTTTCTCTGTAGATGGAGTTATTTTTTTGTCAGCATCACTCCATGAAGTATATGCTATCCTTGGAGACATCCGCATGTTGTTATTTTGGTCAACTGTTGCCGCAATGATGCTGGCTATAGGTGCTTCATTCTTTTGGGCCGGACGACTTACAGAGCCTTTAAAAACACTTAACCTGGCAGCCCAGAAAATGGCAGAAGGTGAGCTCGAGCAAAAAGTTGAAATACCGGAAAAAGATGAAATTGGTCGACTTGCTAACCAGTTTAATATTATGGCAGATAGATTAAATTATATGACCCGTAATTTAAAGGCTTTTGCTGCAAATGTATCGCATGAATTACGTACCCCTCTCACCACTTTAAGCCTTTTAATTAAGTCTTTAAAAGAACATGACATGGAGCGGGAACAGCAAAAAGAATTCTTAGATGATTTAGATCAACAAACTGATCGATTAATTAACCTGGTAAATGATCTTTTAGAATTAACCAAATTAGAACATATTAATATAAAAGAAAAAGGGAAGCATTTTTCTCTTCGTAATATTTTGTTAGAACTCATAGAACAAATGTCCCCGTGGTTTGAAAGAGGAGGAATTAACTTCCATTATGACATACCTCTTTCCGTTTTAATGATTTCTGGATCTCCCGGGCAGATCAGACAAGTATTTTATAATTTATTGGATAATGCATTAAAATATACACCTGAAGGGGGAGAAGTAAAATTAAATGCCCGGGAAGATGAAAATAATGTAACTGTAGAAGTTAAAGATAGCGGCAAAGGAATACCTGCCAATGAAAGAAAGTTTATATTTGAGCGTTTTTATCGCATGGATCATTCTCGTTCCAGAGATGAAGGAGGAATGGGGTTGGGATTGGCTATTTCAAAAGAAATTATTGAAGTGCATGGAGGAGAAATTATTTTAAGCACTGAGGAAGGTAAAGGCAGTGTTTTCAAGGTAATACTCCCCAAAGTCACTATATCCAAATACCAGCTAAAGAGTGAAAGCTAAGCAGTTTAACCGGGCAATAAGGTTTTTATTAAATCTTCAACAGGCAAGTATGATGAATATTTAGTTTATTTACTTATCTTAATAATTGTTTTAATTTGATCTTTAGGATAAAATTAAGAAAAAAAGGAGTAGCGTGAACCTATAAATGCTTCGATTAAAAGATGAAATTAGCTATCTATTATCAACTTTAACTGATCTTGATCAACTACAAATAAAAGAATTGCTGGAAGAGCCCCCTGAAAAGTCCATGGGAAATCTTTCTTTTCCCTGTTTTGTGCTGGCAAAAACAGAAAAAAAACCACCGCCGCAGATTGCCGCAGACCTGGCCCAAAAATTAAGCGAACAAAAAAGAACATATTGGACAAAGGTAGAAAATAAAGGCCCTTATATTAACTTTTTTATGAATTACTATGCTGTGGGCAAAGAATTAATTCCGGAATTATTAGAAAATGATTTGCTTGCTAAATGGTGCAATGTAGGAAATGGGAAAACAGTTGTTATTGACTATTCTGCGCCTAATATTGCCAAGCCTTTTGGTATAGGACACCTACGTTCCACTATTATTGGAAATGCTTTGTACCTGATCTACCAAGCTTTGGGTTACAATTGTATAGGAATAAACCACCTGGGTGATTGGGGAACCCAATTTGGTAAACTTTTAGCAGCTTACCGCCTTTGGGGAGATGAGGAAAAATTAAAAAAAGATCCGGTAAATTATGCTTATGAACTTTACGTTAAATATCATGAAGAAGCTGAATTAGATGATTCTTTAGAAGATACTGCTCGAGAATGGTTTAGGCAATTAGAAGAAGGCGAAAAAGAAGCTACGGATTTATGGAAAACTTTTTGCGACTTTAGCCTGGAAGAATTTAAAGAAGTTTACGCTATGCTGGGCATTGATTTCGATTACTTTCTGGGGGAAAGTTTTTATAATCCTCACCTGGAAGAAACCATTAGCTTGATCAAGGCAAAAGGAATAACGAAAGTTAGCGAGGGTGCATTGATTGTTGATCTCGAACCCTATGAGTTGCCTTCAATAGTTTTACGAAAAAAAGATGGCACCAACCTTTACATTACCAGAGATTTAGCAGCGGCTATATATCGTTATCAAACATTTAATTTTACTTATATGCTTTATGTGGTAGGATCTGAGCAATCTTTGCATTTTCAGCAGTTATTTAAAATATTAGAGCTTATGGGGTTTGAATGGGCGCAGCAATGTTACCATATACCATTTGGGCTGATCAGATTTAAAGAAGGGCGTATGTCAACCAGGGAAGGTAATATTATTTTATTAAGAGAAGTGATAGAAAAGGCAAAAAAATTTGCTTATCAAATTATTGAAGACAAAAATCCTGAATTAGCTAATAAAGAAAAAGCTGCTCACGCTGTGGGGGTGGGAGCAATTAAATTCGGAGATTTGTGTAACGATCGGGTTAAAGATATTGATTTTGAATGGGAGAAAGTTCTTGATTTTTCCGGAGATACTGCTCCGTACATTCAATATTCGCATGCCCGGATTTGCAGTATTTTACGTAAAGCGAAGAGTGAACAGAAAGAAGTTACAATTAACAGTAATTTTTATGAAGCCATGGAGGGGTTTTCATTTCAGTTGGAGCGGGAAGAAGAAAAAGACTTATTGAGAGCACTTTCTATGCTGCCGGACATTCTTTTACAAGGAGCAGCAACAAATAAACCTTCTTATCTTGCCCGCTATTTGGTAGAAGTAGCCAGGGAGTTTAGCCGTTTTTATCATAATTGTCCGGTATTAAGTGTCGAAGGTGATAAATTTCAATCTCGTATATTACTTATTCAAGCAACTCAAGAGGTATTGGCAAAGGGGTTAAAACTTTTGGGAATAGAAGCTCTGGAAGAAATGTAATAGAGGGTTTAAGGCACTTTTAAAGGTGGATGCAAGTATATATAGGGAGGTTTAATAAAATTGTTAGATTTAAAATTTATCCGCGAGAACCCTGAAACAGTAAAAGAAGCAATGCGCTTAAAAAATGACAGGGCTGATCTGGATCGTTTTTTGGAGTTGGATGATAAAAGACGGGCCATTTTGAAAGATGTAGAAGAATTAAAACATCACCGCAATGTAGTCTCTAAGAAAATTGGCCAGATAAAATCAAGTGGAGAAGATACCGCTGAACAAACAGCAGAAATGAAACGCGTTTCTGAACGTATCAAGGAGATGGATGAAGAATTACGTGTGATCAAAGAAGAAACGGAAGATATTCTTTTACGCATACCTAATATTCCTGATGAAGAAGTGCCTTCTGGGGATTCAGAAGATGATAATAAAGAAATTAGAAGTTGGGGAGAAAAACCGGACTTTTCGTTTGAACCCGCTTCACACTGGGACATTGGAGCAGATCTGGAGATTCTAGATTTTCCCCGTGCCGGGAAAATAACGGGCAGTCGATTTGCGCTCTATTATGGTTTAGGAGCACAATTAGAACGCGCTTTAGTTAACTTCATGCTTGATCTTCATGTTCGGGAACATGGCTATCAAGAAGTATTTCCTCCTTTCCTGGTAAACAGTGAAAGTATGAAGGGTACGGGTCAGTTGCCAAAATTTGCTGAAGATGCTTTCAAAGTGGAAGAAGAAGATTATTATTTAATTCCCACTGCGGAAGTGCCTGTAACCAATTTATACCGGGAAGAAATTTTGGAAGAAAGTGATTTGCCTATTTATTACGTTGCCTATTCTGCATGTTTTAGGGCAGAAGCCGGAGCGCATGGGCGAGATACCCGGGGGTTAATCCGCCAACATCAGTTTAATAAAGTAGAACTGGTTAAATTTGTGCGTCCCGAAGATTCCTCACCTGAATTGGAGAAATTAGTTGCGGATGCAGAAAAAGTAATTCAGCTATTAGAGCTTCCCTATCGGGTTATGCTCATGTGTACAGGAGATTTAGGTTTTGCTGCGGCCAAAAAATACGATTTGGAAATCTGGATGCCTTCTTATAACACTTATCGGGAGGTTTCATCATGTAGTAATTTTAGGGATTTTCAGTCTCGGAGGGCAGGAATACGTTATCGTCCCGCTGAGGGTGAAAAGAGCAGGTTTGTCCACACTCTGAATGGTTCCGGACTGGCAATTGGACGAACCGTAGCAGCTTTATTGGAAAATTATCAGCAAGAAGACGGAAGCGTAGTTATACCTGAGGTGTTACGAAAGTATTTTCCTCATTCCAACGCAGCTATTACGAATATAAAATGAGCATAAATATGCAATACTGATTGCATATGGTGATTTAAAATATAAAATATATTTTGGGGCTAAAAAATTATCTTTGTCCTGCTTAAGTACGCAAACTCTTTACATGATTATAACCTCTTGCTTCAAAATAAAAAAAAAAGTGATCGAAATAGGTTTCGTTGCCTCAAAAAGAAATGTACTCATAAGATATTTTTCCTTTCAGAGTATCGGGCATTTGACGTTATCAAAGAGGGTATGATATACTCTATCATGCACCCGGAGGGGTGTCCGAGTGGCT
>PUKQ01000222.1 GCA_003550565.1 Syntrophomonadaceae bacterium | reverse complement strand
GAAGTGGGTTTCATCATGGAAAATTCTTTTTTCCCTACGATGTTTCTTGTGTTTTTAGTGACAGGCAAGTGGAGGCTTATGAAGTCAGCATTTGTAAACAGGTAATCCCAATCATTTGTTAGAATTACCTCTTCACCCAAAGCTCCTTTTGGTTGGCCGGGGTGATACCCTATAACTTTCATATTAAGCCCAAATGCCGCTTTTCTTGATAATAACGAACCAATTTTTCCTAAACCGATTATACCTAAGATTTTTTGATCTAAATCGATATTTGTGATCTGATCCCTGATGCTATAGTTGCCCTGTCGAAGTTCTTTGTCACAGTAAACCATGTTTTTGGCAAGGCTAATTATTAAGCCCAATGCATGTTCGGCTACTGTATTGTCATTGGAATAAGGTGCATTAGTTACATATATTCCTAATTCTGTAGCTGTTTGCAGATCGATATTGTCTACTCCCACCCCATGCCTGGCAATAACTTTTAATCGTTTACCAGCTGTTATTACTTCAGCGGGTAAAGATACGGTTCTTGCTAAAATGGCATCACAGTCTTCCACTTCTTTTTTTAAAACATCGATAGAAGTGTCGCATGTCTTTATTTCGTAGCCGCGTTCTAAAAGATATTTTTCCCCGTCTTCGTCTATTTGTTGTGGTATTAAAACTTTAAAACTCAAAGCAGATTACCTCCCAAAGATAAAACTTTGTTATTTATAAGTCATGAATAAAGGATCTACCTTTCTAGAATTAAATAACTATTGGATATGATAGCATATAACATCTATTCTCCGAAGGTGTTAATGGCATAGCTTATATGATATTATTAGTTTATAAAATAATACCATACAGCGCAGTTTTGTGCTAAGGTATTTAAAATGCTGTTTTTAATAGTTTTTTTGCCCTGCAGATTTTCGCTTACAAATAACAAATATAACTAAAACAATAATCTTCGAAATAAGATTATCCAAAAGCTTATTACACTTTAAAGTGCTATTTTATTAACATCATTTTAAAAAGTAGAGAAAAGGTACATCAATAAAGGTTTTTATATCCATATTTTATAATTCAAATCATGGGAGATAAATTAAGCTGCGGAGGTATTCTCTTATGCGTATAACTGATGTTGAAGCTATTCCGTTGTACCTGGGAACGGAAAAGGCCATTGCTGATGGGACTCAGGATGCTTTGATAATTAAAGTTTACACAGATGAAAACATTATTGGAATAGGTGAAGCGGATACTTCACCTCATGTTGGAAAAGCCATAATTGATGCCCCAGTTTCAGGTGATAAATGCCAGGGTATTCGTAATATCATAGTCGGGGAAGATCCTTTTGATGTAGAAGTTATATGGGAGAAAATGTACTATAAAACTTATAAGTTTGGGCGCAAAGGGGCGGCAATAAACGTTATGAGTGGGATAGATATCGCCCTGTGGGATATTATTGGGAAAAAGTTAAATCAACCCATTTATAAACTTTTAGGTGGAGCTTTTAGAAAAGAGGTGGTTCCATACGCCAGCGTACTTTTTCCGCAGGACCCGGGTGATATTAATGACGTCAAGGAGAAGGCAAATAAGTGTATAAATGCGGGTTTTAGGTCAATTAAATTTGGGTGGGGTGGGTTTGGAGATTTAGAAGAAAAGGACTATGCTCTTATAGAAGCAATTCGTGATGAAGCCGGCAATGATGAGGTAAGATTGATGATAGATGTGGGAATGAAATGGGATGCTAAGACGGCGATACAAAGAGCGGGTATATTAAAAGAATTTCGCCCTTACTGGTTTGAGGAACCTGTTATCGCTGATGATTTGCATGGGTACAGTGAAATATCAGCAGCAGTTAATTGGTCTAATATAGTTGGCGGGGAACAAGAATATACCCGGTACGGTTTTAAAGATCTAATGGATATTGGCAGGGTTGACATGATACAGCCTGATTTAGCCAGGGCCGGCGGCTTTACGGAATGTAGAAAAGTGGCAGCAATGGCTCATACAAGGAATATTCCTTGTATACCGCATGGATGGAGTACAGACATACTTGTGAAGGCTAACCTGCACTTTATTGCAGCTACCCGGAATGCCTACTTTTTGGAATACTGTATGATGGATTCTCCGTTAAGATGGGAAGTTACTATAAATCCTTCTCAGCTGGAAGATGGTGTAGTAAAGGTACCGGAGGAACCGGGCTTGGGTGTGCATTTAAATGAAGAGACATTAAGAAAATATTCTGGTTAGCTTACCAGTTTATTTTAGCGCCCTGTTGATTGTGTTTATTAGGGAGACAAGTGGAGATGAAATGGATTTAATAACAAGTTTTAGACAAAAGTTTTGGTTCTGGAAACATGGTACTACAAATGGGTATCGGGGGTAGATATCAATATGAAGGTTTTATTGGCTGAATCAATTCATAAATTGGGTATTGATCTTTTAAAAGAAGCTGCTGAAGTAAAAATTGCTAAAGATAATTCTGAGCAATCCATTCTAGAAGAAATAGTTGATGCTGATGCTTTAATTATGCGCAGCAGCCCATTGCCGGGTAATGTAATCAGGCAAAGTAAAAAATTAAAAGTTATTGGCAAGCACGGCGGCGGTGTTGATAACATCGATCTGCATGCTGCAAATGAAATGGGCGTAGCAGTAATCAATGTGCCTGATGCTAATATTTTGTCAGTTGCTGAGCATACTATGACAGTTATTCTGTGCTTAGCAAAGAAAATCAGGGAAGCTGAGGATGCGCTAAGAAGTGGCTTTTTTAATCAGCAGGCTTCTCTACCTGGCATGGTTACAAAGCATGGCTTTACTGCTTTGGAGTTGTGTGGGAAAACCCTGGGCATCGTTGGTGTTGGCAGGATTGGTAGATTAACTGCCCGCATTGCCCGTTATGGTTTTTCTATGGATGTTTACGGTTACGATCCTTACGTTTCTGCGGAAGAAATGAAAGGAGAAGGTGTTGAACCTATAGATTCAATTGATGAAATATTTTGTACTGCAGATTTTGTTTCTATCCATGTTCCCTTAGATGAGCATACTTTAAACCTTGTGGATAAAAAACTGATCAGTTTAATGAAACCTACTGCATTTTTAATAAACATCGCCCGTGGCGGCATAGTGAATGAAGATGATTTATATGAAGCTTTAAAGAGCAAAGCGATTGCCGGAGCGGCGGTTGACGTTTATGAAAAAGAACCACCTTCCCCAAAACATCCCTTATTTGATTTGGATAACATTATAGTTACCCCTCACATGGCAGCGATGACGGATGGAGCCTTGATTCGAATGGCGCAGGATATTGCTCAAGGGATAATAGAAGTATTAAATGGCACGAAACCAAAACACCTGATTAATCCAGAAATATGGTCTTAATATTTTTGTTTATGCAGTTTATGGGAAAATTATAGTTCTCATTAAGCATGATTATTGATTAAATATTTACTCTACTGGTAGTTATACAAGGAGCTTAAGTATGGGCGGATTGTTAGCTTTGTTGTCTGCTGTGGGATTTACCAGCCATACGGTCTTTACTCGTAAGGGATTAATGGGAAAGAATGCTGGCAATATATGGGAAATACGTTTTGTTACTTCTTTAATGTCCCTGGTTGTATTTCTTATTGGGGCTTATATAGCATCGCTTTACGGCATTGATATTACTCAGGAATTTAGGGATTTATCATTTCTAGCAATATTACTGCTTGTTCTGCAAGGTGGATTAGGAGACTTTCTGGGGGGATTATTTCTAATTACAGCGGTTGCTCAAATTGGGGCTTCTCATGCATCAGCCTTAAGAGGTGGTTCTAACCCGCTTTTTGCTACGATACTTGCGATAATTATACTTGGAGAAAGGCCGGGCGTTTTAGGAGTACTTTTTGTAATGATGATTGTAATTGGAATTGTCGTGGTTGGTTTACGGGAGCATGCCGGCACTGTTTCTCTTTTAGAAAAGAGTAAAATATCAGGTGGAGTCTTTGCTTTATTAGGGGGGTTTTCTCTTTCCCTTTCCCATATAGCAAGAGGATCTGCTATAAATCTTGGAGCTACCCCTAATACGGGTTATGTTATTGGTTTAATCACAGCTTTAGTTATATTTGCAGTTGTAAGTATTGTTAAAACAAGGAATTTTAACCCTTTCCTTCATATTGACCGAAAAAGCGCCTACTATTATGCAATTGCAAGTATAGGTCATATTATAGGGGGATATGCACTGTTCACCGCCTTTACATTAATTCCTGTTTGGCAAGCTTCGGCTATAAGGAATGTTCAACCTCTTATGGCTATTTTATTTACCTGGTTATTTTTGAAAGAAGCAGAAAAAGTAAATTTACGATTGTTCGTTGGGGCTTTGTTAGTGACTTTGGGAGTTGTATTCTTAAACGTTTATGTATAGCCATAAAAATTACTATGCACATCTCACCATCCACATGTTATATAGAGGGAATAAGTAGGGAACAATAGAATTAATAATTACCATAATTGTACTACAGGAGGTAGATTGAAATTAAAAATATACTAGTAATACTGCCCATGTACCATCCGGTTGGAGAAGAAATCCTGACCAAGGAGGCTCAAGTAACAAGGACAGATAACTATGATCCTGATAATTTAAAAAAAATACTTTCTGAAGAAAAATTTGATGCAGTAGTTCTGAGGGCTCCTGCTCAAATGACCAGGGATATTATTGAAGCTGCGGATGGCGTAAAGGCTATATCTGGTGCCGGAGCCGGCCTTGATAATATTGATGTTGAAGCTGCAACGGAAAAAGGCATTGCAGTATTAAACTGTCCAACAGTGAATGCTGTATCCGTTGCTGAACACGCACTTACTTTGATGTTAACTGTATCAAAAAAAATCTTACCTTGTGATCAAGCCGTGCGAAAGGATAGTTTCGAGCTACGAAACAAATTGAGGCCAACAGAATTAAATGGGAAAGTACTTGGTTTAGTTGGTATTGGGGCAATTGGCTCTAAGCTTGCTAAAATGGTCCAGGACGGTTTAAACATGTCGGTAAAAGCATTTGATCCTTATGTAGATGCATCATTAGCTGAATCATTAGGAATTGAACTGCTTCCTGATTTAGATAGTTTATTGCCTTTATGTGATGTATTATCTTTGCATGTCCCTTTGTTGCCTGAAACAAAAAATATTATTGGTGAAAAAGAAATAAGCCTTATGAAACCAAGTGCAATAATAATCAACACAGCAAGGGGCGGGATACTGGATGAGGAAGCTTTAACCCGGGCTTTAATTGAAAATAAAATTGGCGGGGCCGGATTGGACGTATTTTGCACTGAACCGAATATTGATTGTAGTTCTCCTTTATATAGCCTGGATAACACGGTCTTTTCTCCACATCTTGGTGGTATAACTGAAGAGTCCACCTATCGAATGGCTGAAGCAGTTGCGACAAATATTTTAGCGTATTTGGAAGGGAACTTCCCGGAAACTGTTTGTAATGCAAATGAATTAGATCTTAAAAATTAGTGTAAGTACAGGAAAAGCGAGGTTTTGATAGCCTGCATTATTAAGGAGGTGATTCTAGATGGGTGGTCGCAAAATCTCTTCACCTAAAGTACGAGAAAATGATCAAGTGCATTTATCTCCAGCCATGGAAGCAGGCGATTTCATTTTTTTATCTGGTATTATCCCGCGTTACCCTGAAGATAATACCACTGTGACTGATGACATTGAAGCAGGAACAAGGTTTGGACTGGAAGTTATGAAAAATCTTCTGGAAGAAGCGGGTGCCGGCCTCAATGATCTGGTGAAGGTTAATATTTATTTGAGTAATATTAACGACAAACAAGCAATGAATGAAATATATAAGACATATTTCCCTGGGGATCCCCCGGCCCGCACGACTGTCCAGGTAGGCAGTATTGGTGCTGGCATCATGGAGATAGAGGGTATAGCTTACCGAAAAAATAGGCAGGTCTAGCATGGTTCTAAAGTTATTCTAGCGGGTTTTTCTTGAAGCTGTCAATGTAAATATTCTTACAATGGCAGTCTACAAATAATCGGAAATATAAAAATATATACCCACAAATTTTTAAAGAAGTGCAGATATTTGTTTCATAAGATGTAAAGAAGGAGGTAAATGATTTATGTCATTTTATAAAAAAGCTTATCTTAACGGTAAGATAGTTCCCATTGAAGAAGCTGGAGTATTAGTATCGAGCCCCACGTTTCGATATGGAGCCGCAGTTTTTGAAGGGTTAGGGGCATATTGGAATGCAAGCCAAAATAAAAAGTATGTATTATCTTTAGAAGAGCATTGCTGGAGATTACTGGAATCAATGAAAATGATTCGTTTTGAGCATTCCTACACAATCGAAACATTAAAATCGTCAGTGTTGGAATTACTTAAAGCAGAAAACTACGAGGAAGATGTTCATATATTACAGTCAGCTTTCTTGGAAGGAGAAGGTGGAATGACTGCGAAAAGCCCTACCGGCCTTGCAGTAATTGCCAGGGGTAGGACCCGGTCCAGTGGTTTTGAAGATGGATTTTCATGTAAAATAAGCTCATGGACCAGGATAACGGATAATAGCATGCCTCCCCGGGTCAAATGCGTGGCGAATTATCAGAATGGTCGCCTTGCACAATTGGAAGCCAGTACTGATGGTTATGATTATGCTATTTTGCTTAACCAGAGGGGAAAAGTGGCGGAAGGACCGGGGGCATGCGTGATGGTTATAAGAAATGGAACTTGTATAACGCCACCGGTAACCGGCGATATATTAGAAAGCATTACCAGGAAATGTTTAATTACAATTTTAGAAAAAGAAATGAATATCCCTGTTGTAGAAAGAGAAGTTGATCGAACGGAGCTCTATATAGCTGACGAAGTATTATTGTGTGGAACACTCTATGAAGTAACACCTGTTGTAGAAATAGACAGGCTTCCAGTCCGCGATCGCAAACCTGGAGAAATTACCCGCGCATTGCAACAGCGATATCTTGCTTTAGCCAGGGGAGAAGATAAGGCTTATCCTGAATGGAGAACAGAAGTGTAATAACCTCTTGGTATTATTGTTAATACTGAAAGTGTTATTAGTACTACTTGGCTTTCGTGATCATATAAAAACAAGAAAGGAATTCATATATGAAAGCTGCTTTTACACTAACACCGGCAGAATCGAAAAGGTTAATAGCAAAAGGGGTAATTAATTCAGAAGAGTTTAAAAAAGCCAAATCAAATGCAAGAGTAATTGTTCTCTCGGGAACGACCAACGCCTATATTGCCCAGGAACTGGGGATACATGTTAGGCCTGAAAGGAGTTCTGCAGGTATCAGTTCCAAGGGGGTTTTATGTGTAACCGATCCTGAGCAGAGGGAAAAGTTTCCCATTGTATTGGATAAAGAGCAAAGAGTTGAAAAAACACTAACAGAAGCCCTTGAGGAAAATTTTCATCCCGGTACCCTTATAATTAAAGGGGGCAATGCCATAGATGCTGAGGGAAACGTAGGAGTTATAACCGCTGGTTTTGATGGAGGTAATGTAGCGCGTTTTATTGGAACAGCAACCTCCCAGGGCGTAAAGGTTTTATTTGCCGTTGGCCTGGAAAAAACTGTGTCATCAGTTCAGGAGTCATGCAAGGCTGCAGGGGCAAGAACAATTGACAATTCTATGGGGGCAGATTTTGGTATGTTTTTTTCCCCAATCCTTTAAAAATTACAGAGATTGATGCTTTATGGATCTTGACAGGTGTAAAAGCCATCCATGTAGCTTCAGGAGGCTTTGGTGGAAGCGAAGGGGCGGTCACACTGATTGCTGAAGGAAATAAGGAAGAAATCAATAATGCCATAGATTTAGTTAGCCAGATTAAAGGCGAACCGCCAATGCCATCTTTTAAAGGTGATTGCAAAAATTCTTGCAGATACTTCAGGTGTGCATATCACGGTAAAGAGAATCACGAATTGCCTCAATGGTTGAGAAATTGATCTATTACAAAATCCAAAGACGGCCTGGGTGCGACAGTAAGCTTTACATTTTATCCACTGTGGATAGTGGGCTTACCTGAAGAGCAATGAAAGGGAGATGTTAAATGCCGGAAAAGATGAAGGCTTTACAGAAGACTTTTCCCCAGCCGGGAGCAGAGATCAAGGAAATTCCTATTCCGGAAGTAAAACCGGGTTTAGTCCTGGTAAAAGTTGAAGTGGCAGCTATTTGCGGATCAGATCAGGCAGTTTACAGGTGGCCCAAGCACATTGCGGCTAAGACCAGCCCGCCATTTACTATGGGTCATGAGTATTGCGGCATGGTTGTGGATGTGGGGAGTAACGTCCAGAACTTTAGCGTGGGCGATCGGGTGGTTGGCGAGACTCATGTTCCGTGCGGAAATTGTTATATGTGCCGCGGTGGAACCCAGCATCTTTGTATTAATATGAAAAGTGTTGGGAAAACATATGATGGTTGTTTTGCGGAGTATATCCTGGTTCCAGAATCTTGTCTCATTAAAGTGCATAAAAATATAAATCCGAGTCTAGGCGCTATCATGGAACCTCTTGGTGTTGCAGTGCATGCTTTGCAAAAGACTAACCCTTGTGGTGAAACGTTAGCTGTTTTGGGCTGCGGGCCTATTGGCTTAATGACTATTGCTGTTTCAAAGCAAATGGGAGCACATATTGTCTTTGCTACCAGCCGGAGTGATGCAAAGTTGAATATGGCCCAAAAGATGGGAGCAGATTATCAATTTAACTCCAGGCAAGATAGTGTTGTTGAAGCTGTCAAGGCAGCAACTAATGATGAAGGGGTAGATACAGTAATTGAGGCCTCCGGCAGTAAGGAAGCATTTATAGAAGGACTTGAAATTCTTAAAAGGCATGGTAAATTTTGTTTGCTAGGAATTCCAACCGAGCCTGTCTTGTTCGATGCAGATCTTTTCTTGATTCGCAAAGAATTAAATATAACTGGGGTTTGGGGAAGAAAAATGTATAGTACGTGGATGTTGGTTGATCAGCTTATAGCTTCAGGAAAATTGAATGTAAATCCATTAATAGGAGATGTTTATAGAATAGAAGATTATGCCTCTGCTTTTGAAGAAGCGGCCTCCGGTACGGTTCAGCGAATTTTCCTTTCTCCCGGCTAAATTTAAGGGGCGCGAAGAAATTTTTTGGGGATTTTTGTAAGAATGTGTGGATGTAAACAAGGAATAAAGCAGGCGCAATAATATATTATGAAATATAGGCCACGAAAAGGAGGCTGTCATAATGAATAAGAAAAAGCATAATGCTATTCTCATAGATCCCAAAGATAACGTTGCCGTTGCTATCGACAATTTAAAAAAAGGGCAACTGGCGCGCGTAAAAGGGGATAATTATTTTGATGAAATAACTCTTGCCCAGGATATTTCTTTTGGGCACAAGCTTGCCTTGAGCTCTATTCAGAAAGATGAGGAAATCATCAAGTACGGAGAAGTAATCGGAGCAGCTATGCAAAATATTGAAAAAGGCGAACACGTCCATGAACATAATATTATAGGAATCCGGGGAAAAAGAGAGGCTAAACAGGGAAAGGAGTTTAAAAATGATCTTTAATGGTTATCAGAGGCCTGATGACTCGGTTGGGGTGAGAAACCATTTGTTGGTTTTACCATCAGTAGTATGTTCAAATGATACAGCCAGGTTAATAGCAGAACAACTTCACGGTGCAGTATACGTAACTCATGAACACGGTTGTGGTGCGCAGTACCTGCCCAGCGCTGACCAGATCCGAAGAACTATGATCGGGTATGGTAGCAATCCCAATGTAGGTGCGTGCATAGTCGTGGGTTTAGGCTGTGAACAGATGGTTGCTGAAGATATTGCTGAAGGAATTGCCCGGACCGGGAAATCTGTTGAATCTATTGTGATCCAGAAGGTCGGCGGAACTATCAAGGCAGTTAGCCAGGGGGTAACAATCGGGCAGAAGATGCTGGAAGATCTCACAAAGCAGAAAAGGCAGGAGTTTGACCTCTCGAACCTCTCCTTTGCCCTCGAATGTGGGGGGTCTGATACGACTTCCGGGATTTCAGCCAATCCGGCGCTTGGTGTCGCCAGCGATTTATTAATCCGTGAAGGGGGCACCTCTATTTTGTCTGAAACAAGCGAAATCGTTGGAGCTGAGCACTTAATGGCCCGCAGAGCTATAAATGAAGAGGTAGCGGAGCAAATTCTAGAGATCGTCCATCGCGCTGAACAAGGAGGCTTTAAACAGGGAGTAGATATGAGCAACCTGTCTCCTGGAAACAGGGAAGGAGGCCTTTCTACAGTTGAAGAGAAGTCCCTGGGTAATATTCACAAAGGAGGGACATCTCCTGTGCAGGAAGTTGTAGAATATGCAGTCCGGCCCTCCCAAAAAGGTTTAATAATTATGGATACCCCCGGCTATGATATAGAGTCAATTACTGCCATGGTGGCCGGTGGTACTCAGGTTGTTGCCTTTACTACCGGCCGGGGCACACCGGTAGGTTGTCCTATAGCCCCGGTAATTAAAATTTGTGGCAACAGTTCTACTTACAATAAAATGCAGGATAATATTGATATAAACGCCGGAGTTATTATAGACGGATTGAGTACTGTGCAGGAAGTCGGTCAACAAATCTTTCAGGAACTTATAGATGTAAGCAATGGAAAACTTACCAAATCAGAACAGCTGGGTTTTGGCGATTTTTCTATTTATCGACCCCTACTATAGATATACTATTAATTAAACTGGTAAGCACGTTTGCGGAAGTCAGAAAACTTTGTGCGAAGGAGTGTTTTAGCTTTGTGGAAAAAGGAAGGGTTAGTTTTGCATGAAAAAGACAACGTTGGGATTGCCTTAAATGATTTACCGGCAGGAAAAGAAATCAACATCGATGAGAAGCAAACAATAACTTTACTGGAAGATATTCCTTATGGATTTAAATTTTCTGTATGTTCGATCGGAGAAGGTGAACCTATTATAAAGTATGGTGAGACGATTGGTCGAGCGATAGAAGCCATTAAGCCGGGCAGTTTAGTGCATATTCATAATATAGAAGGGCTTAGGGCCAGGGGAGATCTATAGAAACAGGCTGACTATTTATCTGGGAGGTTAGATAAGTGTTTTTAGGTTATAAAAGGCCGGACGGTAAAGCGGGTATTAGAAACTACGTTTTGATTTTGCCGGTTCAACGGATGGTAAACTCTGTAGCAATGCAGGTAAGCAACCTGGTAAGAGGTACTAAAACTATTGTTACGACAGGTGAAATTGGACGTAGTTCAAAAGACAGGATGACAATTGCAAGAACTTTGCTTGGGTTGGCCTTAAACGGCAACGTTGGAGGAGTGTTAATCATTGGTGATGATCATTATAGCTCCAAAGAATTGCAGCATGAAGAAATGGCTAAAATAGTGAGAGCTACCGGAAAGCCTGTCGAGGTATTGGATATAACAGAAAGTGGCGGTTATTATAATGCAATTGGGCTTGGTGCGAAGAAGGCTCATAGGCTGGCTTTGCAAATTTCTGAATACCGGCGGGAGCAGTGTG
>PUKQ01000005.1 GCA_003550565.1 Syntrophomonadaceae bacterium | reverse complement strand
TGTGTACTCCCTTTCTCCGCATACGTTACATATTAAAATTATAATCCCTCTTCTTCTCGAATAACTCAAACTTATCACTTCCGTATCTCTTCTAATAACTCTCCGAACGTATTTAGTTCTTTCTCCAAAGAGTTTATATACTCCCTCAATAGACCAATAATATCTACGTTTTTGAAGTGTTTATCTTCGTTTCCTAGCGGTATCTTATAGTATTGTTTGAAGAAACTTAACTGTGTGTCAATGTACTTCTCCAAAGAACCTTCGTAAAGTTCTTTTTTCTTCTTGACCAAGTATCTAGCCAATTCGTGCAATGGAGAGTTCGTATCCGACTCTAGTTTACCATGACAAACGTCACAAACAGGGAGTAGTATCTCGTGGTCTTCGTAATCTTCCTCATATGGATTTTGACCGTTAATCCAACAATGATGATAGTGCGTGTTGCCCGATGTTGACGTACAGCATATTGAACAACGTTCGCTCGTGCCCGCAAACCAATATTCACGTGCTTTATCCCTCAAAGACTTTTTAATCGCCATGGTGGTGCCCTCGATGTTGCTTAGAAAGCTTGTGCTGTTCGTAGAGACTCTCTAATCTCGCTTTCGTATCCGCTTCTAACGTCTTACCGCACTTACAATTGTACCTGTAAATCTTTTTCTTTACTTCTACTATCTCTAACCTATCTTCTTCCATAGTGCTCACGGAAGGATTCGAACCCTCGGTCTTGTGGTTAGAAGCCACATGTCTTATCCAAACTAGACTACATGAGCATTTTTGCTTATACCACTACTGCTTGTTTGTTACCAGCAAACAATTCTTCAGGTAACTGATACTCTTTTATGCTGGCATCGTGCTCTCTCTTCATGTATCTATAAAGGCATTATTGTATATAATAGTTACGGTAACGGTCACCGTTAAGGCTAGTAAAGGTACTTACGTAATTAATTAATGTACTTACTTAACAGAGTAAAGGTAGTTGCGTAATTAATTAACGCTTATGCTTTATTCGAGACTAGCAGGTTCTATGTTAAGTTCGTGTTTCTCCTCGTCCTTCAAAGGTACTCTAAAAAGTACTTTCTCTGTAAAGTTAAGACCTTCCTCATCTAACATCTTGTTCACTATCTTCTTCAAACCTTCAAAACCATGATGGTACTTGTAATATGATAAGTCTATTGAGATTTGGTTTAACATCTCTACTTCTTCCCACGTCAAATCGTACTTCTCCTGTAGCTTCTCCATCTTATCGTACATCTGTGTCCTGCGTTTCCCTTTCGTATAACAAGCTTCACTGCAATATTTAGACTTGTTTTTTGGGAGTACGTTAGGACATTCGGGTAGAGCACACACCTTATCCTTTGCTTTCCAACCGTATTTAGTCACCCTGACCGTCTCAAAATGTTTCTTTCCTCCCGTTCTGTGCTCAGGACAGTACATCTGTGTAACATTAGTCACGTCAAACTCTTCCTCACAACCCTCTAGCTCACACACCTTCCTAAGCTCCTCTATGTTCTTATGTTCGAAGCACCGTTCATTCTCCCTAGCTAGACGTTTACAACCCTTTATTATACAGGTATGATTGTCTTCACTGTCCATCGTCCACCACTTCTTTGAGCTTAAAAACCAAATCTCTAGATTTAGGGGTATCGTAGGTATCGTCCTCTATCACAAAGTCAGGTTTCTCGTATTCCACTATGGGATTAGACTTGCCGTCAGAGCTAAATACGTCACTAGCAAAGTCAAAACGTTCTTTGTTCAACATTAAGTACTCGTGCAAAACAACGTCATCTTTCAACTCGTCATCAGGCTTTTCTAGACGTACCTCACCTTCAACTAGTTCTACCTTTTCATCAGGGAACTTTTCTCTTAGATATACTCCTACTGCATGATTTATTTCTCCACCCTCTTTCGTCTCAGGTATACCGTATACGTAATTGATTGCTTCGTATATTTTGGCGTAGTTGCTTTCGACAAATGACTTGATGTCTTTTGATATTGTCTCGTCCACCGCTACGTTTTTCTCAGCACCTGTATCGTCAGTTACTTTTATGTTGCTAGGAGAAGGGCATAACTTCTTAAGATTGTCGATAGTTTCTCCCATCGTTTTTCCCATGCTATCCCCCATTAAACTATCCCTATCACATACGTCACAATTTTCATCTATATTCTCTGGTAAGGACTCATCTTTGAACACCTGTCTTAGCCAATTACGTAAATTTCTAAGCTCGGACAATGAACCTTGATTGTCCAACCACTCATTTATCTTGTTTTTAGCCTCTATGTACTTCTGACGTAGTTCTCCGTTTTTGGTATGCTCAACCGCCTCTCTCATATGGTCTGAAGCAATCATAATGTGCTTCCTTACGCACCAAGCATGTGTTGTTTGACCGTCAATACTACCATCTAAGGTCATATGTTCTTCTGCTACAACAATATTAGCTAAACATCTCTCCCGATTGAACTTCTCCAACTCCGTTATCTCATCTTTATCTTCGAACATGGTCTACATTAGAGCATACACAATTAAGGATAAAAACTTTTCCTTTGTCAACTACCCCTCCCTGACGGAAGGGGCTTGTCTCGGAGATGATTAAGATGTTGCAAACACCGTACATCAATCTTCCTTTATGAGAGTAGCATTATCCACGGCAGTAGCTTTGTCTGTACGTATCCCATCCCCTTCATGACGTTTTCATATCTCATGTCTTTACCCGTATACCGTTTTCCATCACTGTATAGGTCTAGGTCTATGGATGGAACCCTACCGTAATCCCAACCCCATTCCTCTGGGAACTCCAACTCCTCGACCTTATAAAGCTCTGCTTTCTCGAAGTCGTAAATCTCTTCCCAACCATCTACGTCTTCTATGTCGTCCTTTGTCATACCTGTTTTATACGGTATGAAGGTGACCTCCACATCTATCTTATCTATCATGGTACGTGCATGTGGGAAAGGTATGTCTATAACATCTTGTATGTATCCGTTAGCAAAGTCCCAACAAGCCCATAACTTCTCATAGGTGAATTTGTCAACTAGAGACGTTGTTTCTGGTTCTCCGAAGAGGTCTTCTCCTAACGGCTCTTTTCCTCCCAATATGCCCCCAATTGCACCTTCCAATAACTCTACGTAATGTTTACTGAGCTCTTTGCTTAAACGTATTGATAAATCATGAGTCTCTGGTTGATAGACTACTACTCTAACTAACATTGCACCTTCGTAATCTCTCCTATACTGTCCCAACGGTATGTTATCGAAGTCAAAGTTCAACCTCAAAATGTAGTTCATGCCCAAATTATCATCCCTGAACAAGTCCCTGACCGTAGATTTGTCTCTCAGTATATCGTATTCTACTACCGATAAGCCCTCTGGTACGTCACTCTCTATCTCTGCTTCTTTATAAGAGACAGGAAACGTTAAGGCATCATACACGTTAAACTTAGCATTTAGGTTCTGATAGTCCTCTAGTGGTACGTAAAAGGGAGTAAAGTCAGGTATAGTATGTGCTACATTAAAGAATTTCTCTAATTCATCGTGAAGTTCGATAGCTTCTTCTTCCGTAGTAGGTGGTACGGCAGATTCTAATTTCAAATCTCCTCCATAGATACGTGAATGTGGTTTTAAAGCCTCATATTTTCTACTAACATCACTACCTTCAAAGGTAAGTTCTGCGTTCTTAACAACATACTGAAGTATAGGTGACCACGGGTGAGGTATAAAGGTTGGTCTGTTTATCAGCAAAGGCAAGCTAGTTGCATGTTCATACCATTGCCATTGAACCAGGTCAGGTAATTCATACCATCTCGTATCCTCTGGTAACGGTGAGTTTGCGTACGGAAATAGCTGTATTACTTTAATCTCTTTACCAGGGTCTTCTGGGTCTGGTTCTTCTGGGTCTGGTTTCGCTCCTGCTCTTCTCGTAAGCAAATATCCTAACCCTATAGCTCCACCAACACCAACTAACCCTATAGCTTTCTTTCTATCCATTTTAACTTACCTCCATATCTGGGTGATGTTCTGCACAATAAGCCTCAACCGTTGCTGGTCTGAAACATGTAGGTATTTTACATCTGACGGATTGCTTAGGTTCTTTCTTTCTACTACCTAATAGTAGCGAACCTGTTATACCTGCTCCTAAACCTACCAGCCCTATCATAGCCATTGTGTTTTTATCCATCATTTCCACCTTTATCTGATTCAAAACTCGATAAGTTACTAAACTCGTATAGCAATTGGTCTTTTGCAAAGTCTATGTATTCTTCAACCGTAAGATAATCTGTAATCCCGTCAATAGAGAGCCGTGGTTCTGACTCTCCGTTAAGATAAACGTTACCTTCTTCGTCTATCTCCATGAGCTCAACAGTATCCCTGAGTCTAACATACGAAATAGGGAATATGAGTTTGCACATCGCCTGTGCCAATTCATCATACAATTCTATTCTCATATTTGTTTACCCTAGCAATTCATCCAATCTAAGAAAGTTAAACAAGTAAACAAGCTCATTAGTAGGTGTCGGTGTGTTTGCGTCTTCTGAATGTATTATACACAAACCAGTGCCCGTTGCAGGGTTATCACACTCTACTACCGCACAAGTTGGTTGGTCATGGTCGTTCTCATCATCCACATCCGATATAAAGTATGCGTTAATTGTTTTATCTTCATCCATCAGTATTGTTATTTCATGAGAGTCTTTCTCCCCTTCAGGATAGTCTCCACGCCATCCATCAAACTTAAAACCTGTTTTAGATGTCGCCGTTAGAGTAACTTCCTCATGTTCGTCTTCATCATATCTGTCTTTCATAGGAGAAATACTAACAGTTCCCCTAGTAGGTACGTATCCTACCGTCAATTCGTATCCTCTTTCGGCACGTGCGGTCATCAAACCATAACCTAGAATACCTATAC
Organism: Syntrophomonadaceae bacterium; assembly: GCA_003550565.1. Lineage (GTDB taxonomy): Bacteria > Bacillota > Dethiobacteria > DTU022 > PWGO01 > B1SED10-75. Next base: position 6,718 of record PUKQ01000005.1, on the reverse strand, counting down.
CTGCTACTGCACCAACTCCACCTGCTATTGCTATATTACGTTTAGTTCTATCTTCCACATTACCACCTTGATATATTGTTATCAACTTCCTACTATTTATTGATTATGCTTTTATTTACCCCAATCTTCCAATGGTACATCGTGTTTCTTTGCGAACTTCTTACTATCAGTAGAGATTAACTCTATCTCTGGTGTTTTTGGTGTGACGTCTTCTCTACGCTCTTCACAAATAGAAAAATAAGAGCAATACTGACATCTCCACGATTTTTCACCATACAATTCTTTGTTAGCTAGTGGGTGTCCTTCCTCTGCTAAACGTTTCTTCTCTTCATGGTACTCTCTACCTGCAAAGTACCCTTCTCTGCACCTTGCTCCCCATTCATCTTCGTCAAAACTCTGTGCTATTTGACCTGCAACCGTTAAACCAGCTAGTATGTATTGACCTATGTCTTTTATCGCTGAATATGCGTCATTCTCCGAGTCGTAAAAGTAAAATGCTTTCTTCTTGAACTCGCCATATCTATACGCAAACTCATCGTCCTTCATACGTCTATCTTTACGCTTTTTTTCGTAGTAGTTCTGTGCAACATCTTGGTAAGAGTCAACCGTAGCAATCTTGTTGAATTTGTTATCTCTCGCTGCTGGATTGATGTAGACTAGAGCTGGTTTACTGAATTTTAAACTGTTGTCTAGGTGCTTGTACAATTCACGTTCGAAAATGAACTTGTATATCAGCAACTGTAACAGGTGTGTGGTCTTCGGCAAATATCTAAAATAACTACTAGTGAACTTGTAATCATATATCGTAATCTCACCCGTGTCTGTGTTCAAGACTAACAAATCCACCTTCCCTCTCAACTCTCTGTCGACTTGTTTTATGTACGTGGATTGTCCTACTTCTGCGTGCATGTCTAAATTCATTTCGTTTAGCTTATCGGAAACAACTTTTTTTCCAACGGCTTTTTCAAATCCCCCATGTACCATAGTTCCTAGTTCCATACTGAAAATGGAAGAAAGAGGCACACCGATTTTTGTATGATAAGTATACCACATCTTCCTTTGACAGTAATCTAACGTACTTATCATCATAGTGGTACTTATCTCTCCTAGCTCGTACATCTGTATGTGTATGTCCTCTTCCGCACCCTCATTAAACTTAAGTGCAACTGGAAGAAAAGGGTAACCCATATCGTTTTTTACATTATATATCATATTTACCAAACCATCTTCTTCTTACGTCTTCTTATTCTGTCTTTCATCTTCCTCTTTTCACGTTTCTCTTTCTCGACTAACTTCTTGTACTCATCATATGTCATGTCGTGACGTACTTTTATATGTTTCGGAGTAGCTCGAACATCACCGCAAATAACGCATGTCTCCCAAATATTATCTGACATTACAACTAACACAGTCCCTAATTATTTAAACGTTTTGTAGCTTGTTATCGGGAATGTTAACAATAAAGTTTATTTAATCCCTTAACTAATAACGGTACTATGTTAACTAAGAGAATAGTTGTGCGGATGGATGACACTCTAAGGGATGAAATTAAGGAAAACGCCAATCGAGACCTATGTGTGCAGTACGGTTATTTGTTGAAAAAGGGTCTAGATTGCGAAGAAGAACTCGATGTTCAGGAATACATAGAAGAAAACAAACTTTACAACCTTCCTCAAAAACATCTTAAAGTTAGGTTGGAACGTCAAACATACTCTGATGTAAAGAAGTTTTCTAAACGGCACTACCTAAGAAGACCTACTGCATACAATATATTGTTGAAAAAAGGTTTGGAAGAGATGAAGGATTAGTTTACCTGACCAACCACTTCAAATCTTCTCTTATCTGTTTGTCAACGTCCAACATATCAACTTCACAATCGAGACTCCTAGCTATGTGAACAGCTACTATATGTTTACACCATGAGCCGTTTTTATCCTTTCTCTGTCCCCAATCTCTGTATCTTCCTTTATTGTCCAAGTGTACGTATTCTCCATCTCGTAGACCTATCAAATATATGTCCCTAGTGATTTTGCCATCTCTATCTTCCTTCTCACGACTAATTACTTTCCATAACTTCTCGTCAATACGACTTACCCTACCTTCTCTATAGATTTCCATGCCTTTACGAACTCTATCATATTGACTCTGATTAAGACCTTCTCTATCTCCGTCACCGATTACCTTTGTTCCAAACTCACGTATATCTCTTTTCTTTATCCAGCAAATCGGTATTTCTTCGTCTAGTACTTCCTCCGAAGGTTTGGCATCTATGCTAGCCCAATCAGGCTTCTTCTTAGGCAATCCCAAGTCCCTCAACGGCAAAGCTTTCTGTAACCACTCTTTCTTAGGCTCAGTGTATCCAACGTCATCTAAGTCCTCCTCGCTCACGTCCTCATCCTCTTTCTCCATACTAACACGATACTTATCTCTACCTGTCTTAACGAAATCCCCTATCTTCTTAATCTTCTTAGGTTCGTCTATATCAGGTTCGGGTTCAGGCTCAGGCTCTGGTTCCGCTACAGGTTCTTCGGGTTCATCCCACTCCGTAGGGTAAACAGCAATCACACCGTCTTTCGTAGTCTTCGTTAAGTACCCGTCCTCATGTAAACCTGATATTGTCTTTCTTATGTCACTGCTAAGAAAGGGTAGCTCTTCCTCTATCTCTCGATGTGTGAGTTCCTCTTCCTCCTTCATAAACAATTTGTAAATTGCACTCTCTATGGTTTCGGTATCTGCGTCTACTACTTTGTTTAACTGTACGAACTCGTCATCTCCTTTTTTAATAAATGCTCCACTGTCATCTCCCGTCTTCAGATACTCTGCAAGAGCCTTTTCGTCTTTGAAATAAATTTCTCCTTCGGATACAGCCATTTTAGTTCGCCTCTCGCCTCTCGATTACCTTATAACCAAAGTCGGTATCTTCTGTTTGCTTAACCCTGACTATCCTACCGCCCTCTTGGTATTCGTAAATGCCTTCGTCTTCATCTATGACGTCCATCTCTATGCCCATTATCGTTTTGGTCTCCCTGTCCTCAACTCGCTTAGGCATTATGCCATAGATAGTGCCTACTAACGGTTCAGTTCCCTCTCTCAACTCACCTTCTTCAACTAGCTCTTTTAGTGCGGACTCTATGTCTGCTCTTATCATACCAAAATCTATTAACTCACCTACTATCAACTCATGTGGTAAGGGTTCATCCACAGTTTCAATTAGTTCGACAATGTAGTCTTTTGCACCTTCTAAGGTAAGGTTTTCTGGTCTCAGATGGTCGTAGGTAGGTCGTAACCTCTTCATACGTAACAAAATCTCTTTCTTCTTCTCTGCACCAGTGGGTGTCAAATCATCTCTTTCTCCCATTATTTTACGTACAATCGCATGTTCGTCTATGTCTCTCCTCTCTGGTTCAGGCTCAGGTTCGGGTTCAGGCTCAGGCTCTGGTTCCGCTACAGGTTTAGACTCAACGTCTCTTATCTCAACTTCGTCACGTGGAGTACACTCCCACATGATAGTAGGTGGTCTTTTATTGTGAAACTCTATCGCAAACATTATGTGATGAAGGGACTTGTTAAAATCTCTACTTCGGTCAATTGCCTCTGCAACTTCATTCGGAACTATAGTTAAATTCCTCACTCTGTCCGCCATAGTCCTGTTGAACTCGGCTAGAGTTATCTCTCCTTGCAAATACTGACGTGCTTGGCTCATTACTGAACCCGTGATATATCCGTGCTCGTCCTTCCATCTCCTAACTTGGTCTTCTATATTCTTAGGATATATCATTTTGTACCTAGTTATTGAATCTTCTATAGAGTCAACCTCTCCAATTATGTGACTTATATCTTCCTCCGTCTGCTCTTTAAAAGCTCTGTATGCTAACCACTCGTCTGGTCTTCTCCTACCTTCAACCTGAAATGCACTTCTCATTGCCATAATTCCACCTACTATCAAACAATACCGACTACCCTCATTATAAGTGTTGCGACAGTTAACATAGTCCCGATGATACCCGTCTCTATCAACATCAATCCTGTATCCCTCCTCAGTTTGTCAAACATCCCCATCTCCGCCATCTGTCTAGCTTCACACCCTAAATAACTATCTTTGACCTTAGCAATCCTCTTATCGTTTTCGTCAACACATTCTTTGATTTGGTCTATCTTACTATATGCCAATTCCTGTGCCGTATGTATCTTGTTTAGTTTTTCTCTTATCTCCTTCATGTCCGATGAATAGTCACCTACGGTAACTTCCAAATGCTCCAATTCCTTTTCCAATATTTTTTTATCTATTTTGGAGTTTTCCTCTTTTGTTAACCTCTCAATTATTTCCAAGACTTCCTCTCTAGTATATTCATCTCCCATTTTAACCACCCTCCAGCTTAACATTCAACCTGTCTCTAAAGTCATCTAGGAGCGAGTAAACTTCATCATAATAGTCCACACCCACTCTCTCTTGTAACGCAATTTCTATTTGGTCTGCACGTCTATTCAATTCTTCAACGTCTTCTTCGGTGAACCACCCTGTACGTCCAATTGCATACGTGACCCATCTGAGCAAATCTATAGTTTCGTGTACCACGTCTTCGTTTATAGTCCATGCGTCAATTTCATCATAGGTGCCAACCACCATCCATCTGGTGATGTCGGTTCTAATCCTCGATAGCATATCGTCAGGGGCTAATGTATTAAAGAAGGCATCCGCTAACTCTTTCACACCAACTACCTCCAAATCGTAATCCTTTACAACATACCTAAATGCTCTGATTTGCCTCTTGAAGTCAGTATCGTTTCTTTTTGTTATAACTCCATGATTTCTTAATCGTTCTAGATAAAACTCCAATTTGGTTAACAATCCAACTTCTCCCTTCCTCTGCTGTTCATAAAACTTCTTCTTACCTGTCTTTCCCACCTTTCTACCGTACATGGGATAGCCTAGTATCTCTCTCGATATTCTTGCTCGTGGGTCTCTTGCTACTCTTCTGTGCAACGATTTCATCTTCTTCTCCGTATCTATCACACCTATACTGTACTCCATCTCTTCTATCGCTAAGATAATTTCGTGGTATAGACCTAGCACATCGTCAAGCTCTCTACCAATACCTGCTTCTATTCTAACCCATTGGTCAGGGTCTATCTTATCTATATCAGGGTACGGGTCTGTCTTAGGCATTACTTCCACTCCTCTGCACGTTCAAACTCCTTTTCGTAAACATCCTCACCAAACCACTCGATAACTTCTTCTTTTATGTGTGGCTCGTCCAATTCATCTTTTATCGGTCTATACCACTTACTGTTCGTTCGGAACCAGAGGTTGTCTTTCTTATCAAGTTTCATCTCTGGTAAATGCACAGGTTGTACAAACTCACCCGTTGCTATGTACTCCACTATAGGCTCTCTCAATGACCTGTTAAACTTATCTCGTACACCTTCTGCAATCTTTAAAGCTAATCGTATTTGGTCTTCTTCGATTAAATCCCTTACCTCTGCTAATCCGTCTTTGAGTTCGTTGTAATCTTCGAGCTCGATAAGGTCTTTGTTGTAAAGTTTAAGTGCTGAATGACGTACATCTTCTAGAGCAACGTCTAACTCTTCGTAGATTATGTCCAGATTTTTGTATCTGTACACTACTAACGGTATGGTCTTATTGACGAACGTGATTAAATCGTATAGCTCGTCAATTATCTCCTTCTCTCTTGCACGGTATCTCTTCATGTAACCAACTCAAACTAGAAATCGGTTGTTACGGGATTTGTCATCCTTGAGAACATCAACCAAGTGTTCCTCGAATTACCTACATTTGACCTCATGAAAGGTTTGAAGAAGTCAGTGAAGATGTCTGATATGTTCATTGGCTGCGGAAATCTTCCCATAGGTGTTAGTATTTCGGCTTCCCATTCTGAACCGCCAAACCAACCTCCACCTATCAAATCGATTACATCATCAACTAAAGGCACTTCCATACCTGTGATAGCTTCGACTACTCCTACCTCACCATAAGTGATAGTGCTGATGTTCCAATCATCCACCATGTCTGTATATATCTGATAGCCTTTTTCACTATCTTCTGGTCGGTACAACTGTTTAAAAGTTATCGTAGTTCCGCTATTTAACTCCAAGTTTCCTCCCGAATGGAATACACCAACTGGTATTTCTTCCCCATTGACTTCATTTACAAATTCTTCTTCATCTTCCCACAACCCACCCACGTACGCAGTAATTATCTTATATCTCCAACCACCGTATATTGTTTTCATTGCTACACAAGTAGTATCTCTCATACTTTCTCCATCACTAGCTCCTTCCATAACCATCATTTGAAATGCGGTCTGTGCACTGGAAATATTGTGTATTAAGTCAGATACAAAATCTAAAAAATGTTCAATATTGCCAAATCTTTCAAGTATACCATCCCAGCGTCCCATTACCGAATCATTAAAATCAAGGAATGTTTTACGGAATAAACCGCCGTAAGAAAAAGCACCAAACCACTCATCTAACTTATCATCCCAATCAATGTGCAATATGTCTTCCATTGAAGATATGTCCAAACCCCACTGTTCCCAATTTGCTACGCCTACTGCTCCAAAAAGGTCGTCAGCACTTTCAAAGATGTCCGAATCCACAAATCCCCAAACATCGTCTTTTAAATCATTTACCCAACCTTCAAACTCACCATTAACCCATTCTCTTACTGAGTCATACCCTCCTATGTCGAGTATTT
>PUKQ01000042.1 GCA_003550565.1 Syntrophomonadaceae bacterium | reverse complement strand
TTATTTCCGTCTCTATTATACTCTCAATTCCCGGAATAAAGGTTTTTCCCGGCACATTTAGTGACCTCGGCGCAAAACTTTTCTCTGCTTCTAAATTTTCCCGGAGCAAAAAAACCAACCTGCCTCCCGGGCGATTGCAAACTTTCACTTGATTAGGTAAGATTATTAACTTATTCATTTCTCCTTTTTGATAAAGCCAGATAATGGCTTCAATATGCTTAAAGCCAAGAAAAGCTTTCTCCGGGAAAAGCTTTTGCCATGTTTTTCTGATCACCCGGCGCTGCAAAGCAGGGGTTATTTTTTTCAAAGTATTAGCATTAAGGACAACTTTATCGTTAGTGAGGGTTACCAAACAAATTTTTAAATATTTTTCAGCCTTTTTTTGCAAATAATTATCGTCTTCTCGAGCCAGGGCAGATAAACGTAAAATTGCATTATCTATTTGATAGTTATATTCTTTTAAATAAGGAAGAAGCTCCAGGCGAATCTTATTGCGCTGATAGATAGTCTTTAAATTGCTGGAATCCTCTCTGTATTCGATCTCTTCTGATTTACAATAATTCAATATCTGAGTTTTGCTGTGATATAATAAAGGGCGTATAATAGTTAATCCTTTCCATCTACGATTAGCCTTCATCCCTGCCAAGCCTTCCAAGCCGGTCCCATTTAATATATTGAGCAACACGGTTTCTACTTGATCATCCTGATGATGGCCGAGGGCAATTTTATTGGCCCTAAAATACCGGGATCCCTTCAAGAAAAATTGGAAACGAAAATAACGTGCTGCTTGTTGAGAAGATAAACCCATTTTATTACTATAATAAGGTACATTTATAGATGCGCCGTAAAAGGGGACTTTCCATCTTTTAGCCAGGGAGCGAACAAATTCAAGGTCTTCCCGGGCATCTTCTCGAAACCCATGGTTAAGGTGTCCCGCACAAATCTCAATGCCCCATTCTGTCTTCAGCATAAGCAGAGCATGAAATAAACTTAACGAGTCCACCCCACCCGACACGCCTACTAAAACCCGATCGCCTTCCTGCAACAGGTTATTGTTAATTATAGTCTCTCTGACTTTTTCTATAAAAGGACTTTCTTTTTTTATGGAAATCAAACTCCTTATATATAAGTTAGAAAACTATTTTTTGCCCTTTTTCCGCCAAATACCCGGTAAGTAAATCCCCTTCACTTACATACAGCATAGATACGCCAAATTTATCCATAATAACATCTACCATGATGACACCCGACACAATAACATCAGCTAGATCAGGCATTAAACCGCGTATATGTTTGCGCTCCTCCAATGTGGAACTTAATAAAATTTCCGCCCATTTTTTTACCTGATAATCATATAATTTGCTTCCATGTATCTTCTGCGAATCATACTTATGTAACCCTAAATTTATTGAAGAAAGAGTAGTAATAGTACCCCCTACTCCTACCAGGGCAATAGAAGCATCAAGTGGTGGCAAGGCTTCCAACATTCTCATCAAGTGTTCCCTAGCTTCCCAAATTTTTTTTGCAGGTGGTATATCCAGCAAATCGTATTTTTCCTGAAGCTTAACTACTCCAACCGGTAAACTTAAAAATCGGGGATCATTATTCTCTTCCACCCAAATAAATTCAGTACTTCCACCACCCAAATCAAAAACCACGGTTTCCTGCATTGATAAATCCAAAGAATACAAAGCACCGCGATAACTATAAAAAGCTTCGTCTTTTTCATCAATGACATATATTTCTTGTTTGGTTATCTCCCAAATTTTATCCCTTAATTCGTTTCGGTTGGAAGCTTCTCGTACAGCACTGGTAGCTACCAAAAAAATATTTATAGCTCCTTCTTCCAACGCCAAAGTCCAAAACTTATTTACTGCTTTTACGGTTCTTTCTATTGCTAAAGGGGAAAGATAATTATTTCCTAAAAAGCCTTCTCCCAATCTAGTCATCTCCAATGCCTGATACTCCACATAAACATTATTTTCATTGACATTTGCCAGGAGCAGACGCACCGAATTTGTTCCAATGTCTATAATGCCTCTTTTATGCCTCTCCATTTAATCTCCAATTCAACTTTTAATGCATCATTTTACATTAATTCAATGCTCTATAAAAAAGACTCCTCATACCAGGAGTCTAAGAGGAAGGTTAAATTATTTTTATCATCAAAAAGCCTGCCGATTACCTCTTTTAGATTCCGTATTCTTTTTTATATCATGTTGGCGTTCATCACTTTCTTTAAGAAAACGGGAGAGTTTATCCTCAAAATCAGCGCCTGTTTTTTTATTTTGCTCTTTTTTCACCTCAGACTGCTTAATAGATAAAGCTATTTTTCCTTTGTCATCTATAGAAAGAACTTTAACTTTCACCGGATCATCTTTTTGTAAAAAATCATTAATGTCTTTTACATAACTGTTGGCCACTTCAGAAATATGAACCAAACCAGTTTCTCCATCAGGAAGTTGAATAAAAGCTCCAAAATTGGTTATGCTTTTTACAACCCCTTCTAAAATATCTCCAGTTTTTACTGCCATACTAATAATTTTCCTCCTTACAAATATTTATTATAACTATATTTATTTTACAGTATTAAAAATTTAAAACAATCCTTTTATGAGGCAACCCCTTTAAGCTTTTAAGTTATTCCTCTGATTTTATTAGGCCAAAATGCCGACGGGCTAAAAATTCAATGTATTCTTCATCGTATAACCTCTCAATCTCTTTTTCTAATTCTTTGTTTTCTTCTTCAATTCTGGCCAATTCTTTTTGGTATTTTTCAAGTTCCGCAGATTTTTGGAAATACTGAAAACTATAAACACCCACTATAAGCATCATGAAGCAAATAAACATGATTCCCCCATAAAGATAAACCCGCTTTATATTCCACCTTCTCTGCTTGGAGCGAGGAAATGGCTCTACCACCTGTTTTTTCCTCCTGCCTTTTTGCATAAAAGCTACTCCTTCATAATTTATTATTCAAAGGTCACAGCAACATGTCAAATGACTAAGCTTTTTTTCTAATTTATTATATCAAATTTCTTCTTATACTCAAAATTAAATTACTTTAATCCGTTAACATATCATAAATTTAAGTAAAAACTTTCTAATTTTCATCTTCTTTCTTGGACTCATTCCACCACCTTTCAAGTTGACCAATGTCATATGCTGACATATCTTTTCCTTCCTGCTTTACTTTATTATTTATATAATCAAACCTTTTGTTGAATTTATTGATGGTTTTGACCAGCATTATTTCCGGATTAATTCCCATAAAACGTGACACATTGACCAGCGTGAACATTAAGTCTCCAAGTTCTTCTTCAATATTTTGCCTGGAACCAAACCAATAAGCGTTCCACAGCTCACTAACTTCTTCCTTGAGTTTCTCCAATGGACCTTCCAATGTCTCCCAATCAAACCCTAAGCGAGCAGCTTTTTCTTGAGTTTTAATAGCTTTTATTAATGCGGGCAATGTAGAGTCCTCTTGTGCACAGGTATTTTTCGAAGATGCAAAGTCTTGTTTTTCCATTTTTTTTATTTCGTCCCATTTACATCTTACATCATTTAAAGAATTTACACCGTTTAATTCGCCGAAAACATGGGGATGACGGCGTATTAATTTCATTATAGTATTATTTACTACTTGAGAAAAAGCAAAGTTACCAGACTCACGCGCTAAATGAGCATGAAATATTATTTGTAAAAGCAAATCCCCAAGTTCATCTTTAAGTAATAACGGATTTTCACTGTCAATAGCCTCTATTACTTCATAAGCCTCCTCTATTACGTAGGGTTTCAATGTTTTATGGTCCTGTTTCTTGTCCCACGGGCAGCCTTTTTCTCCTCTTAGCTTTTCCATAATGATCATTAACTCGGAAACGCTGTGGTTGTTTAAAGGTGGCAAACATAAATAATGTATGCTCCGTCTCATTTTTGATAATGACAACTTCTCCAGAGCAGATAGAGGAACCCATTTTTTAAAATCACCTTTTCGCTTCCAAGGCGGCTTTCTCCGGTTTCTAACCACCATAACGGGATACTTGCCGGGATATATTTGTTCCAGCAAATATTTTAATCGTTTCCATTGAAATTGCTTGGCGGGTGGACTAATTACAAGAAAATGCGGCACAGGCTCTTTAAGATGTTCAAGAGATTTAACATCTAACACGGTAACCCCAATTGCCATATTTTCACAAATAAAATTATTCAATTTTGTTTTGGTATATTTATGTTCAGAAATTTATACCCCTCCCCTTCCAAGATAATAAACTTATATCACTTCATCAACCTGTACTTTCGGGCCCACTTCAATATGGGTTCCCCCACATAAGGTATAGACATTAGATCATCTGAAGTAAGCCAACCCAATAATAATAATGAAATCAAGTAAATAAACGCACCAATTATAATACAAGTTATAGTAGCAATGCCATTAATTAATGAAAAGGGGAGTATTTCTTCTAAAAACATAAATACAAGCCGGTATGAAAATATTACAAATACCGACATAATCAAAACTGAAAGTATCGGTTTAAATAAAAACTCCCGAATTTTATAACGAAACCCGGATAATTTACTTACCTGTAATAAATTTAAAAACGCACCCAGCGCAAAGCCAATGCTGGTAGCAAGAGCAGCGCCGCCTATATGAAGTTCTGGCATACTGGTTAAAAACCAGGTTAAAACAATTTTAACAAATGCCCCCAAAAGCATGTTCTTAACGGGAACAAGAGCATATCCCATACCCTGAAGAGTTCCAGTAGTAGCCAAATAAAGGGAAAAGAAAACAACCCCCCATGCTAAAAATGTTACCGGATATGCTGCTTCTGCATTATTATATAATAATACCGTTGCCGTATTATTTAAAATGGGAAGCGAAAGTAAAAATAAGCCCACTGCTGAAGGTAAAGAAAAAAGGATTACTAATCGGGAAGAAGTTTTTATGCGATTGTGCAGTAACGGTATGTTTTTTTGAGCAAAAGCTTCTGATACAGCAGGAACAAGACTTATGGTCAACCCTACTATAACTACACAGGGGAAATACATCAGATTTAAGGCCATCCCCGTTAATTGTCCATAAAGTGCAGTAGCCCTCTCCATAGCAAAACCTATTTCTTGGAGCCTATCCGAAACAATTACCAGATCTATTACATTATAAAATGGAACCATCAATGAGCCCAAAGTAATAGGCACAGATAAACTAACTATCCTTTTTACTACTTCAGTAGAATTGGGAGCATCATTTCCTGCAGAGATATGATTATATCTGCTAAATATTCCCGATTTCTGGCGGTAAAATAACACCACAAGAACTACCAACCCTATTATGCCGCCACTGACTGCGCCAAAAGCAGCTCCTGCAGCCGCATATTCAAGGCTTATCGGCAGTAGTAACACCACTAATCCCACAGAAGTAACTACCCGCACAATTTGCTCTACAAATTGGGAAAGGGCAGTGGGCGTCATAAGCTGATGGCCCTGGAAAAAACCTCTCATAGCAGCCATAACAGCTACAAAAAAAATGGCAGGAGATATAGCTAAAATAGGATAATAGGCCCGCGGATCTCTTGCTATATTAATAGCAAAAAATTCTGCCCCTAAGGCAAGAACCACAGAAATTAATAATCCGGAAGAAGTTATGATCAACAATGCTATTTTGAATACTCTATACGCACTTTGGGGATCATTTAAAGCTAATTTTTCAGACACCAATTTAGAAATAGCAACCGGAATGCCAGCTGTAGCAATAGTAAGCAGGGTGGCAAATATCGGGTAAGCATAAGAATAAAGCCCAATCCCTTCATCTCCCATTAAAGCAGCCAAGACAATTCTCATGGCCGCTCCGATGATCCTGACTATTACTCCGGTAAAAGCAAGTATGATGGCACCTTTTACGAATGTAGTTTTGGTCAAAACGCGGTTCCTCTCTTCCGGGACGTCCTTAAGCCCTCGCTACCAAAATATCTATACATAAAAGGAAAATGGGGCAGTAATACTTTTTTGATTATAATATAATAATTTTTAAATAACAATATCTTTTACTTTATCCCTTAACTGGTATAAAAAGTCCTCTATTGCCTGCAAGCTTATTTCACTTTTTTGCCGGGTCGGCTTGATATGCAATGTACCGCCCTTACCGGCATAAGCAGAAAGTTGCCCATATTTATTATTTATCAGATGATTAGAATCTAAATCCTCAACCTTTTTCTTGTCTGCAAATCGGAGGCTTACCTGCCCATTCTCACGTTGGATAGATTCAATGCCAAGCTCAACAGCAATAATACGTAAGCGCCCTAGCAAAAGTAAATTCTCCACTTCTAAAGGCAAAGACCCAAAACGATCCACCAGTTCTTGCTCAATTTCCTTAATTTCTTTGAAAGTCTCCAGGCCATATATTCGCTGGTAAAATTCAATCTTTTGCTCTTGATCCGGTATATAAGCACTCGGCAAATAAGCACTTATCTTTAAATCCAAACTGGGAAAAGAACCGGTGGTTAGTTCCTCTCCTTTAAAAGCACTTACGGCTTCTTCTAACATCTGACAGTATAAATCAAAACCCACTGCAGCCATAAATCCGTGTTGTTCGGGTCCCAAAATGTTACCTATACCCCTTATTTCAAGGTCACGTAACGCAATTTTAAATCCTGATCCTAACTCCGCAAATTCTTTGATGGCTTGCAATCTTTTTTCCGCCGCTTCAGTTAAAACTTTCTGTTTCTGAAAAGTGAGATAAGCATAGGCTAAACGGTTAGAGCGGCCTACCCGGCCTCGTAGTTGATATAATTGAGCTAGCCCCAAAAGGTCAGCATTATAGATAATCAAGGTATTAACATTGGGTATATCCAAACCTGCTTCGATAATGGTGGTAGATAACAAAACATCATAGTGGCCTTCTAAAAAGTCATGCATAATACTTTCCAACTTTTTTTCACTCATTTGGCCATGTGCTACCGCAATCCTTGCTTGAGGCAAAAGTTCTTCTAATTTCTGAGCCCAACTTTCTATATTATGCACTCGGTTAAATACAAAATATACCTGACCATTACGTTCTAATTCTCTTGAAATAGCTTCTTTAACAACTTGATGTGAATATTCCAAAACATAAGTTTGCACCGGATAACGATTTTCCGGAGGAGTTTCCATCAAACTTAGGTCTCTTGCCCCTACCAGAGACATATGTAAAGTGCGAGGTATTGGAGTTGCCGTTAGCGTTAAAACATCTACATTAAGGCGCATTTTCTTTAGTTTTTCTTTGTGCCGGACTCCAAAACGATGTTCCTCGTCAATAATGATCAAGCCTAAATCTTTAAACTTAACATCATTGGAAAGCAACCTGTGCGTCCCAATTAAAATATCAACACTTCCCCCTTTAACTCTTTGCAATATTCCTTTTTGTTGCGCATTATTTAAAAACCTGCTTATCATCGCTACCTCCACCGGGAAAGGTTCAAACCTTTCTAAAAAGTTACGGTAATGCTGTTGGGCCAAAATAGTAGTAGGCGCAAGCACTGCCACCTGCTTTCCGTTTACTACCACATCAAAGGCAGCTCGCATTGCAACTTCTGTTTTTCCATAACCCACATCACCACAAAGTAAACGATCCATAGGTCTGTTCTGAGCCAAATCTGCTCTTACTTCTTTTATAGATTGCCACTGATCATCCGTTTCTTCATAAGGGAAGTATGAATCAAATTCTTCTTTCCAGGGATGCTCCGTGAAAAAAGAACAACCCTCCAAAGACTGGCGAGCACTATAAATAGATAACAAATCACGAGCTAAATCCTGTACAGAAGATTTTACCTTTTGCTTGGTTTTTTGCCATTCATTACTGCCCAGACGATGCAGTTTAGGTGGTTTGGTTCCGCCTCCTTTGTATTTTTGAATCAAATGTATTTGATCCACGGGGATAAACAATTTATCTTCCCCCGCATAACCAATATGTAGATAATCTTGTTCAACCCTCTCCACTTTTAAAGTCTGGACACCAAAATATTTGCCAATGCCATGTTGGGCATGGACTACATAATCGCCCACAGATAATTCGCGGTAATTACTTAACATTTTTCCTTCTTTGGGGCGGGAAATTTTTCTTTTTTTCTTTTTTTTAGGTAAAAGTTCCTGGTCAGTAATAACCACTATTTTGAGAAAAGGCATATAAAATCCGTTATTAAGGTTTCCCAGTGTTAACAGGGGATTTGGTTGAAACTCTTCGAAGGCTACTTGATCTTCCTCCAACGCATTGCTAGCGGGGATCTCATTTTCATGAAGATGCCTGAGCAGAGCTTTCCCCTGTTTTAAAGAAGAAGTTAAAAGGATTATTTTGTAATTTTCTCTTTTCCAAAGAGTAAGCTCCTTTTGTAACATATCCCATTGTCCATAATACCGGGGGAGAACATTTCCCGTAAAAGCAAAATTATTTTGGGAAGGAATTTTAAAACCACTCACATTAAATAAACTGGTATAAAGGCAGGGTTGTTTAAAACGAGTTAATACTTCATCCAACTCCCAGGTTAAATGTATCTCATTGCTTAAAAGTTCTCCTTGCATAAACAACTCATTTCGTAAATCTTTCCCCTTATTCATAAATGCTTCTGCTTCTTTCTTTGTTCTTGAATAATCATCCACTATGGCAAATGAATCGAAAGGCAAATAATCTAACCAGGTGTGACCCCGGCCATAAAAAAAAGGAAAATACCCATACATGGTATCACTCAATAAATATTTATCCATTGCCTGCAAATGCTGATTAACTTTTTCTTTCAATTTAATCGCTACTTTTTCTTGATTACTACTTCGTAACCGATTAAATGATTGTTGTAATTCTTGCTCAATTTTAGCAAAACCCTTTTGCCGAACTTCCGGAGAAAGAATTATTTCTTCACAAGGGAAGATATATACTTCCGATAAAGTTGTTGAAGATCTCTGGGAGACAGGATCAAACATTCGTAATGTCTCCAGAATATTATCATAAAATTCCATTCTCACCGGATTATCCCATCCCGGTGAGAAGACATCTACAATATCTCCCCGTACACTAAAATGCCCTTTGCTTTCAATTAAAGGCACCCTTAAATACCCCATAGCCGCTAATTGATCTATTAACCGATCCCGTTCTATATTTTTGTATTGTTTCAAGTAAATAAAATGCTTTTGCCACTCATAATAAGGCATCATACGAAATAATAAGGCGCTTACCGGAGCAATAAAAATAGATTTTTTTTGCATGGTTAAATTCTGCAGAGCTTGCATTCTTTGCTCCCAGTTTTCCCAACTGTACCCCAGCATTTCCCCTCTTAAAATAAAGTCCCGGGAGGGTAATAGAAGTAATTCTTCGGGTGGCAAAAAATTAAGGAGATCTTCATGAATATTTTCTGCTCGTTCGTAGTCACCTGTAATAATAAAAGTGGTCTTATCCGTAAAAGCATACAAAGACCCGTAAAAAAAATTTTTTTGGCTTCCTTCAAGTCCGGAAATTAAACCTCGGTAAGCAGTATTTTTATCTAAATCATTTACAAGCCGATTAAATTCTTCATCTTTTCCCCATATACTTAAAAGAGGCCTTAAATTCATACTGCCCTCCTTGATCAATTAGCAAATAAATTTTTAGCATGATTTGACAATATAAGGATTAAAAAGTATTCTCGTCCTAATCAGTTACATTTAAATAATAACTTATATTAGGCGTAGAGACAACATTGAAGGAACCTTAAGAACCGCTGGGTAAATAAACAGATGGGTATGAGCCTAACATCTTAAGATATTTTAACTGGTCTTCAAGTAATTTTAACGCCCGCATATTTTTTTTCTCTTCCCGATGACCTTCAAAGTCCACAAAAAAGAGGTATTCACCCAACCTTTTTCTGGCAGGTCGAGATTCAATACGGGTAAGATTAATGCCATTTTCAGCAAACACACCAAGGATATGATAAAGACTGCCCGGAGAGTCTTTTATGGAGAAAATAATTGAAGTTTTGTCCGTACCGGTTAAAGAATGGTCGTGAGAAGAGATCACTACAAAGCGAGTGAGATTCGTTTTATCCTCCTCTCCATAACCATCCTGAATATCAGAAGCCAAAATTTCCAAACCAAAAAGCTTAGCCGCCCTTCGCGGGGCAATAGCTGCTCTTGCCCCCCCCAGAACGGATATTTTTTCTGCAGCCATGGCAGTACTTTCCATGGGAAACTGAGTAACTGAAGGCATTCGAGCTTTCAAATATTTACGGCACTGAGAAAAAGCCTGGACATGGGAGTACAAATCCTTAATATCTTCCAATTCAATGCCGGGTAATGCCATTAAACAGTGAGAGATAGGATAAATAAGTTCTGTGTATATATATACATCAAGCTGGACAAACATGTCCAGGGTAATATTAACGCTCCCTTCCAAAGAATTTTCTACAGGCACAATGCCCATTTCAATTAAACCTGCATCTACATCTTCCATTAACTCGTCAATAGCCTTATATTCTTGAAGTATCAATGGAGAATTATTTCGAGAATATTTTAAAGATATTTCTTCTGTAAAACTTCCCGGCGGACCTAAAAACCCTAAAATACTACTCATCTCTCTAAGCTATCCCCTTTCTATTCAAGTTTAGTAGAAAAAAGCGGTAAATATCTATTTACAGCTACTGCTACTTTTTTCAATTCCTCCATCATTTGTTGATAATTCTCTATAGTTAATGATTGGGCTCCGTCACAGAGGGCTTCGTCCGGGAGATTGTGCACTTCCACCAATATCCCGTCTGCTCCGGCAGCAATGGCCGCATTGGAAAGTGCGGAAACCAATCTCCAGTTTCCAGCACTATGGCTGGGATCTACAATTACCGGCAAATGGGAAAGTTGTTTTACTATGGGAACCGCACTAATATCTAACGTATTTCGGGTATAATTTTCAAAAGTTCTTATACCTCTTTCACAAAGAATGATCTGATAATTTCCCTCATTCATTATATATTCGGCTGCCATCAACCATTCTTCTATCGTAGAAGCATACCCTCTTTTCAACAGCACAGGTTTTTCACTGCGCCCCAATTCACGCAGTAACGTATAATTTTGCATGTTTCTGGCTCCCACCTGAATTATATCTGCGTAAGACGAAACTAGTTCCACATCAGTCGGTGTAATCACTTCCGTCACAAATTTCAAATTTACTTCACTGCGAACTTTTGCTAAATACTGTAAACCTTCTTCTTCAAGCCCCTGAAAACTATAGGGTGATGAACGCGGCTTAAACGCTCCTCCTCTCATTATTTGGGCTCCACTCTCTTGGACCCCACGAGCAATTTCGCTAATCTGTTCATAACTTTCTACTGCACAAGGACCTGCCATAACTACTATTTCATTTCCTCCAATTTCCACTCCCCCAACATCTATGATGCTGTCATCACTCTTAACTTCCCGGCTTACCAATTTATATGGAGCCATTACCCGCATAACTTTTTCCACGCCGGGCATAGTTTCTATCCCTGTAGGAGCGACAGAAGATTCCTGGCCAATAGCACCAATAACCAAACGAGCTGTTCCATAAATTAAGTGCGTTTTATAGCCCATTTGATGCAATTTGTCTTTTACAGCTTCTACTTTCGGTTCTTCTACATTTACGTTCATAACAACAATCATTTTTTCTCATTCCTTTCTTTTGTTTTTTTAAATCATGATTCTTAAACTTTAATCCGGTTATATA
>PUKQ01000126.1 GCA_003550565.1 Syntrophomonadaceae bacterium | reverse complement strand
CATCCAGGGTGACAATGCGCAGGGAAATATTCAATATACGGTCAACCACGGGGATAACTATTACCAGGCCGGGTCCTTTCATAGCAATAAGACGCCCCAGACGAAACACCACCAGCCTTTCATATTCTTTAGCTACTTTAATAGCTGACATTAAGAAAACAACAACTATTACCACCACGATGCCAAATAGTGATGGAATGCTTTCCAATAATTCCATTGTCTTTACCTCCTTTTTATTATTTAATAAAATTATAATTTCAGGTGCTTAACATTTTCTCAACATTTTCTGAACACTTGCAAAAAGATAAAGGATAATATGCACTTTACCTGATCGAAAGTTATTAATTTATCCAGTTGGTGTTTATAATTCGCCATCGTCGGACTAACAACAAGTAACTATTCAGACGTAGAAAATTTTATAGCAACTTTAGTCCTTATAACCGCTGCATCATGGGGACGGTTCCTCAGATTTCCTTTCAGTCCTCCGCTTCGCTACGGAATCAGACGAACCGTCCCCAAGATTCAGCTACTTTTCACCATATAAACAGTTATGAACAGTCACCCCTTGAATAGTTACAACAACAAATAATTCCAGAGTATTTAAGAGACAAAAGATTTGTTGCTAAACTTTTTAATTATTGTTACAATTATTGATACAATAATTAAAATTAATAAAATTGCTTAGAAAATGTTCAGAAAATGTTCAGCGGTTAGCATAAAAATATATCTTATAATTTACCAGCAAGCAGGATGGTAAATCTTAAGACGATTTCTTGAGGTGATGAAGACTTTGGCATTTTCCGATTTAATAATGAGCACCAAATTAAATGCTCCCCGCGTAGGGATCAATTTACTGGAGCGGCCCCGGCTATGGGAAATTTTAAAGCAATATACCTCCCGGAATCTCACTTTAATTACCGCCCCGGCCGGCTACGGGAAAACTATGCTCATTTCCCAGTTTTCTACCCGGACAACGGCCCCTACTGCCTGGTACCATCTGGATAAGTATGACAACGATCTTGTTCTGTTCATCCAACATTTACTGGCCGGACTGGACCGTTTTCTGCCCGGGGTAATCACAGATATGTTGCACCTGGTAAAACAGCACCCTAATCCCAACGGTGAAACCCGTCGGATTACCTCTGCCCTTATAAACAGCCTGGAAGACAGGCTGGAGGAAGAATTAATCCTGGCCATAGATGACTACCACGAGATCAGGGAAAACGCGGTTCACAACTTCATGGAACAGCTATTACACTACCTGCCGGAAAACATGCATATAATTATGACCAGCCGAACCAGGCCTCCCATGAACCTGGAGCGTTTGAGAGTCGCGGGATTGTTAGAAGAAATTGAATTGCAGGAATTGAGATTTAGCCGGGAGGAAATTGCTGACTTCCTGATGAACGAAAGTAATAAACCCGTTTCCAATGAAACGGTAACTTTTCTGGAGGAAATAACTGAAGGATGGCCGGCAGCTCTGCGCCTGGCAGGAATAGCCATGCTTAACAGCAGGGAAAGTCATAAGCCGGAAAAAAGTGAGTTCTTACCCAACCGGAAAGAAATATTTCATTATCTGGCCGAGGAAGTATTGCGGCATATGCCGGATGATCTATCTGACTTTGTGCTCTCCACTTCCGTTCTGGACCTGATTACCCCGCAAATTTGCGATCTTCTTCTGGAAAGGGAAGATTCCAGGCAGGTTTTAGAAAAAATCGACTCCCAAAACTTATTTATTACAACTCTGGAAGGAGAATACCAGGCTTACCGATACCATCCCCTTTTTAAGGAATTTTTACTAAGTCAGCTTCCCGAAAAAAAGAAGAAAGCCCTTTTTGAAAATGGTGGCAAAAGTTACTTGCAGGCCGGTTTCCCCTCCCATGCCATAGAATGCTTCTTACGGGCCGGCAATTATGTACAGGCCCTGTCGGCCATTGAAATATCCGGCAATAAAATGCTTCTGTACAACCGGTGGCAAACCATACAGCGGTGGCTGAAAAAAATACCGGTAAACTTGAAAAAATCACGACCGCGCATACTCCTTCTGGAAGGCGTTATCCATCTCAACCGCGGGCAGTTGAACCAGGCAGAAACTTTAATCAATGAGGCGGCTTTAAGCCTGTCGGAGTCATCGGACCGGGAAGGGGAGTTTCAGGCAAAACTTTGTCAGGGGCGGATCCTGCGCTCCCAGGGCAAATACGAAAAAAGCATGGAAATGCTGGAGCATATTTTTCCCAACCTGCCCCGACTGCCGGTTGTTGAATGGTACGACGTAACCCTGGAGCATTCTCTAATTCTCCTCATGCAGGGAAGGCTGACCAAGGCCTGGCATCTTTTGAACCCTGCCCTTAATATAGCTGAACAGGAGGGAGAACTGCATATAGCTTCCTGGCTGGCGGAAAGACTGGTCATGCTCTATTTTTTCAAGGGCAGTTACCACCGGGCGGTAGAACTCCACCAGAGGGCAACGGAGATGGCTCCGGAGCAGGATCGCCTCTCTTTT
>PUKQ01000225.1 GCA_003550565.1 Syntrophomonadaceae bacterium | reverse complement strand
TTTATGATTAAAAATTACAAATTGAATTTATGGGCCACCGCAGGATGGTTTTACCTCTGGAGTTAGAAGTAGAAGAAGGCAATTATCCCCGGCAAGAATTTTCAGTTCCACCTTCAGTTACTGCTGGATGGGATGCAGAACGAATTAAAAGAGAGCGTGAAAAATTAGAAGAAACTCGCCAAGTCAACACCAGGGAGCTTATAGTTGAAGATTATTTTATTTGGCCTGTGGAAAATTGGGAGGAAGAAGGCTACGTTTCTTCCGAATACGGCGCGGAAAGAGTTATTAATCATGGAGAACCCAGGCGCCATGACGGTATAGATATAGCGATTGAAGGAGGCACGCCTGTGGTGGCGCCTAGTTGTGGTAAGGTGGTCCTGGCGGAGGAATTACTTGCACCCGGGAAAACAGTAGTCATCGATCATGGTTTAGGCATTACCAGTTCTTATCTGCATCTTTCTGAAATAAAAGCGGAAGCCGGAGAAACAATATCTCAGGGCGAAAAAATTGGAGAAGTGGGTAAGACTGGTTTTTCTACTGGCAATCACCTGCACTGGTCTGTGCATGTTAAAGATACTCCCGTAAACCCTGAGTTATTTCTTGAGGACAGGGGAGAAGAAATTTTGGGGCCTTTTTTAGGAGAAAGGTAAAAGGAAAAGCATGAGGACGGAAGTCCGGGTGTCAATTTTGCCTAAATTAAAACGGCGGATGGATTTATCTAGAAGTAACAAATTACAAAGCAACGCATACAATGTCTGATATGGATTATGACTACATATGAGATTGGAAGATATTATGAGGAGATAACGACATAGTGGCGGCATAAGCGTTTAAATTGAAAAAAGAATTGCTTGACAGAGCAAACCAAAATGACTATTATATAGACAAAATCAATAAATTGAGCGCCTGTAGCTCAGGGGGAGAGCGCCTGCTTGACGCGCAGGAGGCCGGAGGTTCGAAACCTCCCGGGCGCACCATTTTTCCCCTACAATTTTCAAGTGGGTTTTTTTCATACAAACCACTATTAAGTAAGGTGGAGTAAAGCCATGCCGGCAAACCTAACACCTCAGTACTATGAGGCAGAAGAAGCTTATAAAAAAGCTCAAACTGTTGAGGAAAAGCAAGCTGCTCTCCAGGAGATGCTTTCTGCCATTCCCAAGCACAAAGGAACGGAAAAACTTCAAGCGGATATAAAAAGCCGCTTGGCCAAGCTGCGGCAGGAGAGTAAGAAGAAAAAGCCTTCGAAAGGTTACGACCCTTTTAATGTGGAAAAGCAGGGTGCCGGGCAGGTAATTTTGGTGGGATATCCTAATACGGGAAAGTCAGCTCTTTTAGGAGCTCTTTCCCGGGCAAAACCCAAGGTGGCAGATAACCCCTATACCACATCAATTCCTCAGGCCGGAATGATGCCATATGAAGATACCCAGGTGCAAATTGTGGATGGCCCCCCTGTTATGCCTGATAATGTGCCGCCGGGCTTTTTGGGTACTATTAAGGCGGCAGATGCTCTCATTATTCTTATAGATGCTGCATCGGGAGATTGCCTGGAACAACTGGAAGGGGTTCTTTCCCTTTTATGGGAAAAGAAAGTAATTGACATTTCAGCCGAAGAAGATGAGGTGGTAGCCCCGCAGCCTTTTTTGATTGTGGCCGGAAAAATTGATATACCCGAAGCTGCGGAGAACTTGGATTTAATCCGAGAATTAAAACCGGAATGGGAGATTCACGGGGTAACAGTAAAAGGCGACGGTTTGCCCGAGTTGAAAGAAAAAATATTTCGGATGTTGGGAGTAATAAGAGTATATGGTAAAGCCCCCGGCAGGACCGCAGATATGGAGAGGCCTTTTATCTTAAAAAAAGGCAGCACTGTTCTTGACCTGGCGGAAGAAATTCATAAAGATTTTGCCAGTAATCTAAAAAGCGCTCATGTTTGGGGGTCTTCCCTTTTTGATGGGCAGGCGGTTGCACGTGATTATCTTTTACATGATCAAGATGTAGTAGAACTGCAAATGTAAATTATTATGGGCAGGAATATGGAAAGATAAATGAGAATATAAAAAAGTAAATAAACATACTTTAATTTGTTTGAGCTGAAGAAGCACTTAAATGCTGCTCTGAAATTAAGTATTATTTAGATATTAATTAAATAGGGGGAGATGAATTGAGGGTAATTGTATTAGGGGGAGCCGGAGACATGGCCAAAAGGTGCGTAAGGGACCTGGCCGAACAGGAGGATGTAGAGCGACTGACGATAGCAGATATTAATACGGCAGCGGCTAAAGATTTTGCCGGAAGTTTGGGTAACCATCGAATAGATGTAAAAAGTGTAAATGCTCTGGAGCATGATAATCTAGTGAATTCTTTAAAGGACTATGATGTGGCTGCCGGGGCCATAGGTCCTTTTTACCGTTTTGAAAAGAAGGTTGTTGATGCCTGTATTGAAGCAGGGGTAAATTATACAAGCATTTGCGATGATCATGACGCTGTTTACTCTATCTTACCCCTTGATGAGAAGGCAAAGAAACAAGGGGTAAAAATAATGACGGGTATGGGGTGGACTCCCGGATTGAGCAACCTGCTGGCTCGCAAAGGTTATGAAGAACTTGATGAAGTAGATGTCATCAACGTCTACTGGGGCGGAAGCGCAAATGACTCGGAGGGGATGGCAGTTATTCTTCATACCTTGCATATTTTTGACGGTTATGTTCCTACTTATAAAAATGGAGAATCTTTGCAAGTAAAAGCAGGCAGTAAGCCGGAGACGGTTTATTTTATGAAACCTATGGGGGAAGTAAAAACATTTAATTTAGGTCATCCGGAACCTATAACCATACCTCGCTATCTTACCGATGTTAAGACGGTAACCCTTAAAGGGGGATTAAAAGAAAATCCATTAAATAACTTTATCAAGGGAATGTCCAAAATTAGGATGACCAATTCCCCTGCTAAAAAGGATATACTGGGGAAAATGTTTAAAAAAGCCATGCCTCTGCTGCATAATATCGGGCCAAAAGAAAGTTTTTCCTCTATTCGGGTAGATGTGCACGGACAAAAGGATGGTATACGTAAAAGCTTAGTCTATCAAGCTGTGGATCACATGAACAATTTAACCGGTTTGCCATTTGCTATTGGCACACTAATGTTGGGAAGAGGTGAAATAAAGCGCACCGGTGTTTTCGCTCCGGAAGCTGATGGAGCTGTTAATCCTGATGAATTTTTGAAAGAGCTATCCCGGAGAGGCATAGAAGTCCGAGAGAATTAAGTGGTCTAATTACTTAAAGTTTGTTGCTTATTTTTTTTAATAGTTTGGAGGAGCATTAATTGGCATATATAAATGTAGAAATAGAAGGCAATTCTTCACACCATTGTTTGCAAGGTATTACATTGTTAGAATTACTCAACGAAGTATCATTCAAAAACTCCGGCAAAGTGGTAGCTGCTTATGTAGATGGAGAAATAATGGATTTGGCCTCTTCATTGGAAAATACCAGCAAGGTGGAATTTCTCACCTTTGATGACCCCGAGGGGGCAAAGGTATACTGGCATACCAGCAGTCATGTGCTGGCACATGCAGTAAAGCGTCTTTACCCCGCTGCCCGGCTGGGTATCGGGCCTGCTATAGAAAATGGTTTTTATTATGACTTTGAGTTTCCGAATGCTATTTCCGCAAATGATCTGGAAAACATTGAAGCGGAAATGCAAAAAGTGATTGATGAAGATATTCCGCTGGAAAAATTTATTATGGAACGTGATGAGGCGGAGGTATATTTTCGCGAAAAAGGGGAAAAGTTTAAATTAGAATTGATTGCAGAATTGCCTCCGGAAGAGGAAGTAACATGCTACCGGGAGGGTGAATTTATTGATCTGTGCCGGGGGCCCCATCTACCTTCTACCGGATATGTGAAAGCTTATAAGTTAACCGGCCTGGCGGGGGCGTATTGGCGAGGCAGTGAAATAAATCCCATGTTGCAGCGTATTTACGGTGTTTCATTCCCCGAAAAAAAACGCTTGAAAAAACATCTGCAGCTGTTAGAAGAAGCCAAAAAAAGGGATCACCGCAAATTGGCCAGGGAGCTGGATCTTTTCAGCTTGCACCAGGAAGCGCCGGGATGCCCCTTTTTCCACCCTAACGGGATGATTATATGGCATGAATTGGAACATTTTTGGCGGGAAGAACATAAAAAAGCCGGTTATCAGGAAATTAGAACCCCTTTATTACTTGATTGTGATTTATGGAAACGTTCCGGGCACTGGGAACATTATCAGGAAAACATGTACTTTTCAAATTTGGATGAAAAAGACTATGCTATTAAGCCCATGAACTGTCCCGGGGCCATGCTGATTTATCTCTCTCAAATGCGTAGTTACCGTGATTTCCCCCTGCGTATTGCCGAACTGGGGCAGGTGCACCGTCATGAGCTTTCCGGGACCTTGCACGGCTTAATGCGGGTAAGAAGTTTCACCCAGGATGATGCCCACTTGTTTATGCTGCCGGAACAGGTAGAAGAAGAGGTGGGCGGTATTATAGATATGATTGATCGATTTTACAGTGTTTTTGGTTTTGATTATAAAATAGAGCTAAGCACGCGCCCGGAAAAGTCAATGGGAAGCATTGAAGAATGGGATAAAGCTGTTTCAATTTTAAAAACTGTGTTGGAAAATAGAAATTTGGACTTTATGATCAGCGAAGGAGAGGGAGCATTTTACGGGCCCAAAATAGATTTTCACCTGCGGGATTGTTTGGGTAGAACCTGGCAGTGCGGTACCATCCAGCTGGATTTTCAGATGCCGGAGAAGTTTGACCTTACCTATGTGGGTAGTGACGGAGAAGAACATCGGCCGGTTATTATTCACCGGGTTATTTATGGGGCCATGGAGCGGTTTTTGGCCCTGCTCATAGAACATTTTGCCGGGGCTTTTCCCACGTGGCTTGCGCCCGTGCAGGTGATGGTATTGCCACTTACCGATAATCAGCACAGCCATGCTCTTGAACTTAAGGAAAGATTATTCAATGAAGGATTTCGGGTAGAGGCTGATCTACGCAGTGAGAATTTAGGCAAAAAAATACGTGATGCCCAGCTGCAGAAAATTCCCTATATGCTGGTTGTGGGTGAAAAAGAAGTGGAATCCGGAAGGGTAGCTGTACGCCACCGGAATGAAGGGGATATAGGGCAGGTAGATAAAGAAGATTTCATCAATCGATTGCATACAGAAATAAACTTTAGACAGCTGCCGGATAAAATGTGTAGTTAAATAAAAATTACCTTTAAGCACGGGAAGTGATTGCTTATGGATGTATCAGTAGATCTTCTAATTAGTTATGCAGAAAGAATTGTTCTTGCCATAGTTTTTCTTGTTGCGGGTCTATATGTGATCAAATGGATAGCCAAATTAATTACCGGTAATATGAGCAAGAGCAAATTAGATGAATCGCTTCAGTCCTTTTTAGTATCCCTGATAAAAGTTGCATTGCAAGTTTTATTAATCATTTCTGTGGTTTCTATGTTGGGCGTGGAAATGACGGCTTTTATAGCTGTGCTTGCAGCAGCAAGCTTTGCTGTGGGGTTGGCTCTTCAGGGAAGTTTGTCTAATTTTGCCGGCGGAGTGCTCATCTTATTGCTAAAACCTTTCCAAACGGGAGATTATATTGAAGCCGCCGGTTATGCCGGAACTGTTAAAGAAATTCAAGTTTTCTACACGGTGCTTGATACACCGGATAATCGTAAAATAGTTATTCCCAACGGCGCTCTTTCCAATAATAGTGTTGTAAATTATTCTGCTTATGAAACCCGCCGCATAGATTTTAAGTTAGGTGTTGATTACGGGAATGACATTAATAAAGTTAGAGAAGTATTGCAGCGTATTGCCGATGAACATCCCCTTATATTCGATGAACCGGAACCCATGATTGTTGTAGGCGAACACGGAGATCATGCCGTAATAATCTATTACCGGGTATGGTGTGCGGCAACCGACTACTGGCCTTTGTACTTTGAACTGATGGAGAAAGTTAAAGTCGCTTTTGACAATGAAGGCATAATTATACCTTATCCTCAGATGGACGTGCATATGCCCTCAGCCTAAAGTCTCATTACATAATGTGGAGAAGGTGAGGAATCCCCCTGCTTTGTTTTTTCGTTGTTTGAAAACAGTCTTAGTTCGTAGGCGCGGACCATGGCTTTGGTGCGACTGGTTACATGGAGTTTTCTATAGGTGTTTTGAAGGTGGCTTTTTACTGTGGCTACACTAATAAATAATATTTTGGAAATATCTTCGTTGGAGTGCCCTTCTATCAAGAGTTTTAGCACTTCTAATTCTCGCTTTGTAAGAGGCTCGCTTATGTCTTGCATGTAAGTTAAACCTACTTTCTTAATTTATTTATTTTAGTTTATCTATACATAAATTTGAAGGCGTTTTCCAGGTCAACTAAATTTTAACCAGGAAAATAACTAATATGGTGTTCTTATTATACCACAATTTAAAATTTTCTAATATATATTTTTAAAACTATAAATCATACTTTAGTATGATTTATTTTTTTCCCTCCAAATGGTAATTTTAATGCAAGAATTCATGAATTTCCTATATTATCAAACATGAAGAGCATATCAATGTGAGATCACCCATTTGTAAAAAATTATAAATTGTGTGTCTGGTGTTTTAAGGTCGCTATTATAATTTTTGATTTATTTTAATCTGGGATAACTTCATGGGTGGGAGGGAATTTAGTTTGGATGACGAGCGTGAAAAAAACGGAAATAAAGAAAACGGAAATGTGCAAGAAGAAAATGGGAAGCAGTGGGAGACAGAAAAAAATGATGTTGAAGAAGATGTCTTAACTGCCGGGGAAGACGTAACTTTAGAAAGCATTCCTCCGCCCAGGGCATTGTTAAATTTTATAATTGTAATGTTTAACAATTTTAAAGAAGGTATCCGCAATATCACCCGGAGGCAGTTAATTATCATGGTAGCGGTTTTTGTAGTAATATTTGCGGTTAACCTCTATCTGGTGGTTTTTGTAAATGATGGTTTTGTTATTTTTAGGGAGAGATGGTATACCCCTATTATGGCCGTAGAAGGAACGAAACTTACGGTAAGTATTTTTTGGATAATGGTGGTAATACTTTGCCAAGCTTTGTTTTTTCGAATAAAAAGCTTTGGCCTGCTAAGGTTTTTTAAGGATCTGGTGGGAGCTCCTTCCTGGTTTTATCAATGTGTTTCTGCTGCCGGTGATTCCTGGGCTTTACCTTTGCTGTTGTGGTGTTCAGTTGCTTTGCTGCTTAGTTTGTTTATTAGTAATCCATTTATTATTTTGGTATTGGCTTTGATGGCCTTTTTTTCTTTTAATGCTCAATTAAAGGGCGGTGTTTTTTATGTTTTTTATTTGGCCAATATAGATTGGATATTTACTTTTAAAAAGAAAGCACAGTATCTTAATGTAGCTTTTATTTTCATAGGATTATCCGGTGTCTTTGCAGGTTTGCTTATATCTTATTTTCTTCCTTTCAAACCCTATAGTGCTATTATTATGGGAATTGCCTTTTTAGTCCTGATGTTTTTGTTGAAATATAAAAGGATAAGTGTTGGTACTGCAGGGGTATTAGTGGGATTTATGTTACTTAATATTATATTATTCAGAACTGCCGGTGTTTTGGCCCATGATGGCGGTTTTCAAGAAGGTGGTGGCAATATACCGGATTGGCTCGCCAGCGATGGTGCGGGTACAGCTGCTACCCAAGGGACAGAAGCGGGTTTGTTAGGGAGTCTTGCAAGCCTTTTGGGTTCATTACTTCAATCCGGAGGGTTAAGTTATTTGCAGGGGAGAACCGGGCTTCCTGTGAGCGGAGGTGTAGTGGACTTGGTTCGGGTTGGTGGGGAAGTTGCTACTGCCGGCAATCCCACTGATGCTAATTGGGCTGCTGCCCGATCATTGGATCGTTTGCCTATAACCGGTGGCCCTCTTAGTGGGTTGAGAGAAAGTATGATGAGCTTTGATGGGGCGTTTGGGGGTGATTCCGGGACCGGAAGCGGCGCAGACAACAGCAGTGGAGGAAACGGTGGTGGAGGTGGAAGAAGAAGTAGTAGTAGTTCGAGAAGACGTGGTAGGAGAAAACCTTGGGAACCTCCTCCTAAAGAGCCTCCTGGCAGAAGATAAACAAGTAAGCTTTTAAGGATTTAGAATTCACAGCTTAAAACAACAACTGTCAATTCATCTCCCACTCAAGCTTCTCTCAGAGACGGGAAAATATTTTGCCTAAATATTAATTAAATCAGTTTTCTATTTCCCAAGATCGATTTTATTCAGTTTTTGCTTCAATCTTTAAAATTTATAATTACATATTACAGCTAGAAAGGGTGGTCATTATGTCTTATTTAAAAAATAATCAAGACGGTAAAGTTTTTTTAATCCTTGTTTTGCTTATTTTAACTTCTTTAATGCTTTTTTCCTGTCAGCCAGAAGATGGAGGTCGAGTGGTAGTTTATACTTCTGTAGATCAAATGTTTGCGGAACCAATCCTGGAAAAATTTGAAGAAGAAAGCGGAATTAAGGTTGATGCCGTATATGATGTAGAGGCTGCTAAAACTACCGGCCTTATTAATCGACTAATTGCTGAAAAGGACAACCCTCAGGCGGATGTTTTTTGGAACGGGGAATTTGCCCAGACAGTTGTCTTAAAAAATCAAGATGTCCTTACTCCTTACGAATCTCCAGAAGCAGCCGATATTCCGGATTATTACCGCGATCCCGACGGCACCTGGACCGGTTTTGGGGGAAGGGCAAGGATTCTTATTGTTAATCAGGAATTGATTTCGCCGGAAGATTATCCTAGTTCCATATTTGAATTGACTAAATGTGGTGTGCCCGCGGATAAGATTGGAATAGCTTATCCCCTTTTCGGAACCACTGCTACCCACGCTGCAGCATTGTATGCAGCTCTGGGACCTGATGGCGGCAGGGCATTTTTTGAAGAACTTCAAGAAAAAGGAGTAAGGGTAGTTGATGGCAATTCTGTGGTAAAAGACATGGTGGTAAGTGGTGAATTGGTGATGGGTCTTACGGATACTGACGATGCGCAACTGGCTGTGAATAAAGGAGAACCGGTGGAAATAGTATTTTTGGATCAAGAAGAAGGCGGATTTGGCACTCTCTCTATCCCCAATTCTGTTGCCAAGATACGGGGTGGTGCTAACGTACAAGAAGCTCGCCAACTTATTGATTATTTAGTCAGTGAGGAAATAGAGAAAGAGTTGCTGGAGGTTGGTTGGATCGATCTGATGGTCCGGCCTATGGATGAAGATACTGAAACTGCGGAGTTAATAGAAATGGAAGTTACTTTTGAAGAAATATTTGATTATATAGAAGTTGCCAAGGAAGAGTTAGCGGAAGTGTTTGTCAGATAGGCCATACCACCAAAGGACAATAACTAGTCCGGCGTATAAGGGAAAAAGGTAAAAAAATATGCCGGCTGGTTAATATGTGATTTAAATGCGCACTTATCTAAGCATGGATAAAATAAATAACGGGGCATGGCTGCTTATTTATCTGATATTCATTATCAGTCCGGTGTTTTTTCTGATGGTGGAAACTTTAAATCAATTATTTTCAGGGAATGCTGAATGGCTTTCATTAACTTTGCCAACCGGCAGAAGATTGCAGCTTTTAGCCCGTAGCACAGGACTTGCGTCTCTGGTAGCTTTGGGAGGAGGATTACTTGGCCTTTTAGCGGGTAATTTCCTTTCCAACTGGCGCCCTCGTGTGGGCAGTTACTTGAAGTATATGATTCTGGTTTTGGCGGTGGTGCCTCCATATATTCATGCTCTTTCCTGGGCTTCCGCTTTTCGTTTTTGGAATGATTTTGCCGGTTCTACTTTTTTACCGGAATTACCCATGTATGGTCTTTTTATCAGCTGGTGGGTGCAGTTTATGGCTTTGGCTCCCTTTGGCGTTGGGATGGCTCTCCTGGGTTATGAGCTGGTTGATAAATCGCTGGTTGATGCCGGGCGGGTTATGAAAAGCGATTTTAAAGTATTTAAAAAGGTAGTTTTGCCTGCCGCTGCTCCTGCCATTGCTGCCGGAAGTGCGTTTATGTTTTTGATCAGCCTTATGGATTACAGCGTGCCTTCTCTTTTTCAAGTGAGTACCTATTCTCTGGAAATATTTGCGGAGTACAGTGCTAGCTATGAACCTGTGCGGGCCTTTCTTTTGGCTTTTCCATTGATGATTTTGATGATATTGGCAGCATCAGTATTTCAAGCAGCTTTTCGCAATATGGCCATGTCACCAAAGCAGCCTCGGGATGTGAAACCGGTTCCTCTGTCTTTTCCGCCTTGGTTCTTGGCATTACAGACATTGGCAATAGTGCTTATAGCTTTTCAGGTTATGGTTCCGGTAATAAGCCTGGTTTTTGTTACCGGCTCATTTCATAACCTGGTAACACCGATAATGAGTTCCCTGCGTGAAATTAGTTCCACATTAATTGTTGCCAGTGGGGCTGCACTTTTTAGCCTCTTTCTAGTGGCTGCTCCGGCAAGCCATGTTAGCGGTGGTGGCAAATTAAATTATATTTGGTGGCCGGTGTTAATTTTGCCTCTTCCCATTCCTGCGCCCCTTATTGGTATTGGGCTGATCCATTTGTGGAACCACGACCTGTTGGTCCATTTTTACCGTACTTTGCTTATGCCTGTTTTGGCAGGGGCAGTGAGGTTTGTTCCTTTTGGGGCATTAATTATGTTGGCTCGCTTTAAAAGGGTGGATACACTGCTTTTGAACGCGGCCAGTGTATTACAGAAGAATAATTTACATACTTTCTTATCTGTAAAATTGCCTATGTTTGGCAAAGATTTCCTGGCGGTGGCGGGCTTAATATTTGTCCTGACGGCGGGAGAGTTGGCTGCTACTTTACTGGTAGTTCCTTCCGGTCAGTCCACGCTAACTATTAAGATTTATAATTATATGCATTACGGAGAATCAGCTTCCGTAGCGGGATTATCTTTGCTTATCCTGGCTATATCGTTGACTATGGGGATTGCTATCGTCAGGTTATTGGCCAGAGAACGCCAAAGGAGTTAATTAGAAATGAGCATTGTAGTTGATAATATTGCCAAAAAATACGGGCGGGTCTTGGTTATGCGTGAAATAAGCTTCAAACTTGCCCAGTCAGAGTTTTTAGTGGTAATCGGTCCTTCCGGAAGCGGAAAAACAACTCTTTTAAGGCTTATTGCAGGCTTGGAATATCCGGATGAAGGAGAAATATTTATAAATGACAGGAAGGTGAGTTCCCCGGGTTATGCTTTCCCGCCTCATAAAAGAAACCTGGGATTTGTTTTTCAGACATCAGCACTGTGGCCTCATATGACTGTGGAGCAGAATATAAAGTTTGGACTTAAAGGATTGTCCAAAAAAGAATCAAATTTTAGGGTGCAGGAGTTAATGGAAATAATATCAATTAATCACCTGCAAGGCAGGTACCCTGATGAGATTTCCGGAGGGGAAGCCCGCCGGGTGGCACTGGCACGGTCTTTAGCCCCGAAACCTCATTGTCTTTTGATGGATGAACCATTGTCTAACCTTGATGCAGAATTGAAAGACAATCTGCTTGAATTTATTATTAATACCCTAAAGGATTCCGGTACTTCATTAATATATGTTACTCATGATTTAAAAGAAGGGGAACAAGTTTCCAGCCGTAAACTTTTATTACAAAATAATAGCCGGCAAAGTGGTGTTCCCTTTCCATAAGAACTGGAGAAAAGAGGAGGGGAATAATTGCAAAAAACAAGAAAAAGAATGATCATTCTTGGTTTAATTCTGGTAAGCCTTGTTGCTGCCATCACTGTCCTCTCTGTTTTGGAAAGGCGATTGGTAGAAGAGGACGAAAGGAGGGCCGTGTTGGATGTTCCGGAAGGATGGCAAATTATCCTTAAGGGAGAAAATTTTATGAGCATGGCAGAACAGGGAGATATCCTCTGGGGGGGAAGCCGAAACGGAGTTTTTAAGATTGACCGGCTTACCGGTGAACTTATTGAAAAAATGGAATTTTGCCGGGAAGTTATTTATGTGACTTCTGTGCTGGTGGATCATGAAGGCAAACTATGGGTTACTCATCAAGAAGGGGTAGCTACCTGGGATGGAAAAGATTATAATTATTATAGTGAAGAAGATGTTCTGCCAGACAACAGGGCTAATTATGTTACTCTGGATAGCCAAAATAATATCTGGGTGGGCACCT
This sequence comes from Syntrophomonadaceae bacterium, assembly GCA_003550565.1. Lineage (GTDB taxonomy): Bacteria > Bacillota > Dethiobacteria > DTU022 > PWGO01 > B1SED10-75. The sequence continues at coordinate 26,061 of PUKQ01000225.1, read as the reverse complement.
GGGGAGGAGCGAGTGTTTACGACGGGAATTCGTGGCGGACCATAACTGAAGACGATGGCCTTTCTGATAACATGGTAAATATAATTTTTGAGGATAGCCTGGGAAGCATGTGGTTTGGTTCTTATATCATACGGAATAACGCCATAAGTATTTTAAATGATGGAAAATGGCAGTATTTTACCATGGAAAACGGGCTTCCTAACAATAATGTTACCTCCTTTTTGGAGTTAAAGGAAGGCTCTATGTTAGTTGGTACCGGTTTTTATAACAGGGGCGGGGCGGCCATTTTTGATTATAAGAAAGGGGAATGGACGATAGAAAAAACTTTAGATGAAAATGATGGTTTGGCAGGGGAAAAAGTGCGCTCACTTTTCAAAGATAGCCTGGGCAACCTGTGGTTTGGTTCCGAGTTTGACGGTATTGCCATAAAAGACCCGGAAGGAAATTTTACTGTGCTCACTGAAGAAGAAGGTCTTTCTCATAATGAAGTGTTATCCATCTTGCAGGACGTGGATGGCACTTTGTGGCTGGGAACACTGGATGGGATTACCAGATTAAATTTAGATGCCGTGAGAAGATGTAGCGGAGTGGATACATCCACTTAATTTCCTATTACTTAAATTTATATTAAAATATTATATTGGAGGGGGAAAATGAATATAGGTATTATTGTTTATTCTCACACGGGCAACACCTATACCGTTGCTCAAAAATTAAAAGAAATTCTTGATGGGGAAAAATATTCAGCAACACTTGAGCAAGTGAGCATCAACAGCGAAGCAAAACCGGGAGAGGGCAATTTTAAGTTTACTAACACGCCCGCAGTAGATCATTATGATGCGATTATTTTTGGTGCTCCGGTGCATGCGTTTTCTTTAGCAACGGTGATGAAATCTTATTTAGAACAGCTTCCATCGCTTTCGGGAAAGAATGTTGCCTGTTTTGTCACCAAACAGCTGCCCTTAACATGGACGGGAGGGAATAGAGCCGTGAACCAGATGAAAGATATTTGTATATCAAAAGGAGCTAATGTATTGGGTACAGAAGTTGTTATCTGGTCCAAATCTTCTCGCGAGCAGAGCATCAATAATTGCATTGAGAATTTAAGCAAATTGAACTTTTAAATATGGCGATTTGGCAGTTTACATAAAGACGAAAGCAGGGGTTCGATGAATGTTATTGCTTTAATTGCTGAAGAAAAAATTAAAGAGGCTAAAGTTAAGGGAGAATTCGATGATTTGCCCGGTAAAGGAAAGCCATTGAAGATAGATGATCTATCTCATGTGCCGGAGGATTTGCGGGCCAGTTTTATTATTCTTAAAAATGCCGGTGTACTTCCTGAAGAGCTGCAGCTAAAGAAAAAACTTATTTCACTGGAGAGGCTAATTGCATGCTGTTATGAAGAAGAAGAGAAAGCTAAATTGCGTAAAAACTGGAATGAATTGCAGCTTCGATTTAACATGCTGGCGGAAAAGAGAGGTATAAAAAAAGAAGTTCTTTCCATGTACGAAGATAGGATACACCGCAAGCTTTCTAACTCCTCCGGAAATTAATTATATCGGTAGTGTGTGACCGCACGTTGCCTTTTTCCCTGTTGCGAAAGAAAGTTTTAATTTACCGGATAGCCAAAAATTTAGGCTGAATCGGTTAGAAATTCACAGAAAGAGTATGCCAAGAACCCACCGCAAACATCTGCAAAAAACAAAACGGTGGGTTCTGTCTGAATTTTTAGGGTTAGGGGGTGTTAACCCTCATTATCTTGGCAGGGGAGACAGGACTCGAACCCGCAACCTTCGGCTTTGGAGGCCGCTGCTCTGCCTATTGAGCTACTCCCCTATTACATATTAATTGTAATTTATTCTTATTTCTTTGTCAATTGCAGTAGACAGGATATTTTAGGCATTTTAGAAGTGATGTGTTTATATTCTCAGCATTCTATGTTTAATAATTGCAGGAAAGCCGTTTATGTTATAATGGAAAAAACAAACTACAGGATGGTGTAATTTTGAGTGACTACGAACTTTTCCTCAGGTATCCTCAATTAAGGAAAAAGGTTCTTCGCGAGAACCTGGGGGATTGGCCTACCCCCCTGCAAAAGCTTGAAAGCTTGTCAGCCCTGCTGGGAAAAAAAGTGTTTGTTAAACGTGATGATCTTACCAGCAGGGTATATGGTGGCAACAAAGTAAGAAAGTTGGAATTGCTTTTTGCTGATGTGCGCCGCCGGGGAAAAAACACAATTATTACTGCGGGAGGCCTTGGTTCTCATCATGTTTTGGCAGCGGGAGCTCTGGGACGTGAGTTGGGTTTGGAAACTGTGGGATTATTTTTTTGTCAACCCATTAATGAACATGTCCAGGCTAATCTGCTGCTTGATAAGAAATTTGGCACCCGGATGTTTTTTGTACGTGACTACAAAGGAGTCGCTTGGGAATATCTTCGCCATTATATGTCCATTTTAAAGAATGAAAAACAAGCTCCATATATTCTCTTGCCGGGTGGTTCTACTCCGCTTTCTACTCTGGGTTATATTAATGCAGTTTTGGAAATGCAAACACAGCTTAAAGAAAAAGGGCTTCCTGACCCCGGGGCCATATTTGTTGCCGGCGGCACCGGCGGCACTGCGGCGGGACTGCTGGCGGGAGTTCATTTAGCGCAAATGCAGACGGTAGTCCATGCAGTCCAGGTTGTTCCCTCTGTGGTATTAAATCATAAGCGAGTGGTCAAATTAGCTTTCCGAGCCCTGCTCCATCTTTCTTCTTTAGGCGTTGATGTTAATGAAAAGAGCGCCAATCTTGCTCCCCAACTGGTGATAGATGATAATTACCTGGGAGATGGGTATGGTTTTCCCACACCGGAAGGCAAAGAAGCAGTGAGTTCCTTCTTTAATTATGAAAATATTGAGCTGGAAAATTGTTATACGGGGAAAGCGGCGGCATCCCTTATGGATTATTGCCGTGGTGAAACTGTTGAAAAAGAACGACCGGTTATTTTTGTTAACACTTATAGTTCCACACATGAAAAGCCGGAACCTGAGTTATTTAAAAATGTGGCGGAAATAATGCCGGAAGAATTTCTCTGGTGTTTTGAAGGGGGTCCCTGCCGCCGGCCATGTAAGCTAAATGAGGAAAAACGTTTTTGTGAAAACAGGGAATAAATAAATTAATTGACGCAATGAGTAGTACGTTCAATTATCTCGTCTTGGACTTCCGGGGATAAATCATGAAAATAGGCACAGTATCCGGAGATGCGTACAAGCAGGCCGGGATATCTTTGTGGGTTTTCCCGAGCCTCTAATAATTGTTTGGTATCCAGTACATTGATTTGAGTTTGCATTCCGCCCAGTCGGAAGAATGTCTTTATTAGGGCGGCTATGGTTTCCCTTCCTTTTTTGTTTAGGACCGTATTTTTTTCAAACTTAAAGTTAAGGGCGCAACAGTTAACCCAATGGCGGTTGTCCAAGCTGGCAGCGGAATTTAATACAGCAGTGGGGCCATTAACATCAGCTCCATCGCTTGGAGAAATGCCATTAGAGAACCTGGCACCGGCAGGCCTTCCATTGGGAAGTGCGCCGGTTGCTTCACCGAATCCCTGATGACAGGTCATAGAGTAGAAACCGGGTATATATTGTCCACCCCGCGTATTAATGTGCTTGTTAACTGTTTCGGTGTAAATATCTGCTACTATTTGCACCATATGATCAGCTTCGCGGTGGTTGTTCCCATACTTGGGGAAACGATTTTGCAAGCGTGCTTGTAAAGTTTTGTGGTCTTTAAAATTAGCCCGAAGTATGTTAACCAACTGAGGCAGGGTTAGGGATTTTTCCGTGAAAACGAGTTCTTTAAGGGCATATAAGGAATCACCTGCATCGGCGAGGCCAACTCCCTGAACTGAGGTGAAATCATACAAGGCGCCTCCCCAGGTAACATCTTTCCCTTTTTCCAGGCACCCCTCAGTAAGTATGGAGTTCAGAGGAGTGGGACGGTGAATACGATAAGTTTTTTCCAATGTGGTAATAACATCTACCATTTCGGCTACTCCGTGTTCTATCTGTTTGCGAAATGCCTCCAAAACATCATCAAATGACTGCATGGATTCAACAGGCGGAGTGGTAGTTCCGATGCGTGTGCCTCCCTGAAAGCGTTTTCCTCTATTAAGAGCTAATTCCAGGCAGAGGGGAAGGTTAAAAAGGCCGGCATCGGAGGAATTATAGGTGCGCCCCTGGCTTCCCATTTCTACGCAACCTATAACGGCATAATCACGCGCATGCTCCTTTTTAATACCCGCTTCTACAAGTGCTTCTGTAATAGTATGATCATTGAACAGAGATGGCCTGCCGCTACCTTTTTGGATCAAACGGGCACATTCATCCCAAAACCAATCCGGGGTATTTTCATGAATACGGGCATGCAGGCTGGGTTCTCTGGTCATCACTAAAGAAAACGCTTCCATGAAAAGGCGAGAGAGTTCGTTAGTAGTATCATTGCCTTCTTCATCGGTTCCGCCCAGGGTAATGCCTTGTCCCACGGCGTTGCCTCCGAAAAATTTGTTAATGCGCCGAGAATAAAGGGGGATTGTTTCGCCACATTTGAGACAAAAGCAGGCCAGTAGTTCTCGAGCTTTGTCTTCGGTGATGAGCCCTTTTTCCAGGTCTTGCTTGTAAAGAGGGTAAAGAAAGCGATCCAGCCGCCCAAAGGATATGCCCTGTTCAAAATCTTCCAGGTTTAAAGCCACGTGAATTAACCAGGCTGACTGCAGCCCTTCACGAAAGCTCCGGGCCGGATGATAAGGCACGTGGCGACAAATTTCGGCGATTTCCAAAAGTTCACGGCGGCGGGTGGGATTTTGAATTTTGGAGGCTTTTATTTCAGAGGCATTGGCTAAATTTTCGGCCATATTTTTGATGCCGTCTACTACTAAAATTATACTCTGATAAAAAGCTTCCCGATCATTATCCAGGGTTTCTTCTTCCAGCTTGGAACGAGCAATTTTAGCCGCATGTATTAATCCCTTATATATAAGTGTATTGTAATCTGGGACCAGATGTGAAATTCCGGCTTCTTCGGTGACAAAAAATCTTTTGGCCCGGAAAAATTCAAAAAACTGACTTATTCGTCCCGGACGAAGAAGGGCTTTAGTGGCTATGGCGTGCTTTGAATGACGCAGCCCCATAGAAAGAAGTTTTTTCTTTTCTGGGGAACTAAGGTGAATGGGGATGGTCGGCCTTTTTTCTAGCTGGAATAGATCCTCCAGGATATGCACTGATCCTCCTTCTGAATAATAGTTAGCGGCAATGCGTTTAGAGGAAATATTTCCTACGATCAATTCTTCGCGGTATATGCGAGGCACGCGGTGGTTATAAACATAGGCCAAAGCTTCTGCCCGTTGAATATACGGATGTTTGCCCTTACCCTGCTTCGATTGCCAATACTGCTCTAAAAGAGTGGGGCGTTCCAAACAAATGGAGTAATTTTCATTTTGCATGTCCTGCAAAATGGTGGTGATACGTTTGTTTTCGGTCTGAGTCAGGGGTAAGGCCATTTATTCCATCCTTTCCTCCTGTTAGTTTGGATACATTATTTGGCTGAATATTTTGTAATTGTATTATAAGCTTATAAGGATTACGATGTCAATGTGCTTAGGGGGTTCATAAGTCAAGAGGAAGGGGCGTTGAATGCAAAATATTTAATCCTAATCGCCTTTAATCACGGCAAGGGGGTGTAAGCGGGCAATTTTACGGATAATATCTATTTCGGAAAGGGTGTCAACTACCTGTTCGATATTTTTATAAGCTTGAGGAGCTTCGTCCAAAAAAGTTTGCATTCGTTTCCCCGAAGTGATAATTCCTTCCATTTTTTCCTGCATTTCAGCTACAGGAATTTCTTTTTTGGCGGCTTTGCGGGATAATCTACGGCCGGCGCCGTGATTTACCGAGCAAAAGGTTTCGAATGTCTTCTGGGTGCCGGTAACCACGTATGAAGAGGTGCCCATACTACCGGGGATGATAACGGGGTGGCCGGTAGAGTGGTATTTCTGCGGATTAAGATGGTGTTCCGGTGGAAGGGCGCGGGTGGCTCCCTTGCGGTGGATCAACAGTTTCTTCCCGTTTAGTTTTTCAAATTTGGCGATGTTATGGGCCAGGTCGTAAACGACGCCCAAATCATAATCGGTGTCACTTCCACCCAAAACTTCCGCAAAAGCATTTCGGATGTCGTGAGTTATCCAGTGACGGTTAGAGAAGGCAAAATTTGCAGCGCAGGCCATGGCAGCTAAGTAGTTTTTCCCTTCCTTGGAATCGATAAATGCCCCGGCAAGGCCGGCGGTGGGAATCTCAATTTTATTGCGTTTGGCTGTTTTTTTCATAGACTCGGAATAATCTGTGCAAATCTGGTGGCCAAAACCACGGCTGCCGGTGTGAATTAAAACGCTTAAATTTCCTTCTTCAAGGCCCATGAGATGGGCAATATTTTGCTCAAAAATTTCTGCCACGTATCCGATCTCGATAAAGTGATTTCCACCACCGAGGGTAGATAATTGATCGGCTCGGGATAACGCTTCTTTGCTGACGGCTGCGGGGTCACCTCCGGGGAAAGCTCCTTGTTCTTCAATATATTCCAGGTCTTCGGACCTGCCAATGCCCATTTGCAGCAAAACCGGCACACCATCGGTAAGGATATTTTTTAATTTCGGGCCGGAGCTCCCGGCATGCTTGCTTTTTTTACCGGTGCCGGAGGGAACAGAATGTGTTATGGCCTCTAGGAGCTTTCGCTGAACAGAAGAAGAGATCTGATTTGCAGGAATGTTAGTTTTCAATAGCCGCACCCCGCAGTTTATATCCATTCCCACGGCTCCGGCTGAGACAATTCCATTTTGGGCATCCATGGCCATAATGCCTCCGATGGGAAGCCCGAAGCCGGTATGGATATCTGGCATGCCGATGACGTACTTGTAAATTCCGGGCAAGGAAGCTGCATCCATCAGCTGCCTGGCTGAACTTTCTTCAAAGGAAGGCAGCATCTCATTTTTGAGATAAACTCTGGCCTCTACCCGCATGTTTCCTTCTTTGGGAATGCGATAGCAATTTGGCCCCATTGGCTGTAGTTTATGCATTTTCGTTTCTCCTTTGAAATAATTTATGCTGTCTTATTAGGTTTCAAGAAAAGAAGATTCCAATTTTTGGGCGGTTTCCTGCAAAGATTCAAAAAGTTCATAGCAGGTTAAATCAAATTGGATAGGAGTAATGGATATGCAATTATTTTTAATTGCGCCTACATCAAAATTCGTGTCTAATTGGGTTTCAACTACGTCTCCGGCCAGCCAGTAATAGTTCTTGCCGCGGGGATCGGTGCGTTTTTGAAAAGTATTGCGGTAGCGTCGATCGCCCAACTTGGTTATACGTACCCCGTTAAGTTCCCCTCGATTAACGGGGGGGACGTTAATATTAAGAAGATGTTCCGGCTCCAGCCCGTTATTTAACACGTAAGAAACAAAATAACAGGTGAAATCGGCAGCAAGCTCAAAGCCGATTTCTCCCACTTCCGTAAGGGACACTGCAATGGAGGGGATTTCTAAAATAACGCCTTCTAATGCTGCGGATACAGTGCCTGAATAAATAACATCTGTGCCCAGATTGCTTCCCCGGTTTATCCCCGAGACAACCAGGTCCGGCTTTTGGGGAAGAAGAGCTTCCACGGCGAGTTTAACACAAGCGGCGGGGGTGCCGTTTACAGCCCAGCCGTTAAGTTCTTTGTTGTGTAAAAACTTTACTGTTTCCACCCGCAGGGGGCGGTGCATGGTGATGGCATGACCAACGGCGCTTTGCTCGTGATCCGGGGCAATTATAACGAGATTAATGTTTTCGCCGAATGTTTCGTGCATTTTTTGGCTTAATACCTGAATACCTTCGGCTTGGATGCCGTCGTCGTTGGTTATAAGTATGGTTTTGCTCATATTGTTTTCACTCCGATGTTTTTAAATTTGTAATTCCCTTATGCTTAAAACGGAAAGCGCGTTTTTCAGCTTCATGCATGATCCTTTCTTCGTCAAGGGTAAGGAGTTCTCCTTTATTCATTAATAGCTTTCCGTCTACCATTACTAATTCTACATCAGATCCGATAGCAGAGTAAACTAGCTGGGCTTCAACTTCGTGAAGGGGGGAAAGGTGCGGACGTTTTTTATTAATGCCGATGATATCGGCGCGGTAACCTTCTTTAATGCGTCCGATTTTTTGTATGCCCAATATTTCGGCACCCTTGCATGTGGCCATTTCCAGGGAAGTCCGCGCCGGGATCTGAGTAGGATCATTATTTATTCCTTTGGCCAGCAGGGAGGCAATATGCATTTCTTCGAACATATTGAGGTTGTTATTACTGGCTGCGCCATCGGTTCCTAACCCAACATTTAATCCTGCTTCCAGCAGTGTTTTTACCGGCGCGATTCCACTACCCAACTTTAAATTGCTGCTGGGATTGTGAACAATACCGGGTTTTTTGTTTTCAAAAATACGAAGGTCATTTATGCTCAGGTGAACACAGTGAGAACAAATAACTTGGTGCTCGAAGATACCGAGATTGTTTAACATTTCCACCGGAGTTAATCCATACTTTTTCATAGAATGATCTACTTCCCATTTTGTTTCGCTCAAATGAATTTGGAGTGGCAAGTTTACTTTGGCGGCAAAATCTCTAATTTTTTTTAGATAATCCGGAGAGCAAGTATAAACCGCATGAGGGCCTAAAATAATTTTAATTCGCCCATTGGCTTTGCCTTGCCAGTTATTGATGAGATTATTGGTTTCTCGCCAGGCATTTTTTTTCATGATACCGATTCCGCCCATACCACGTGACAGAACACCCCGCATGCCGCTTACTTCTATTGCTTTTGCCACTTCTTCCATAAGAAAATACATATCTGTAAATGTGGTAGTTCCGCTGCGAATCATTTCTGCAATGCTAAGCATGGTGCCCCAGTAAACATCTTCTTTCTTTAAACGGAACTCTTTCGGCCAGATATTTTTTATGAGCCATTCATGCAAGGGGAGATCATCGGCAATGCCGCGAAAAAGGCTCATAGCCGCGTGTCCGTGGCAATTAACCAGCCCGGGCATGATGATGAAATTGCTTCCGTCAATGAGAGCAGTTTCTCGTTTATTGTTTTCGGTGGAATTGTATAACGATGGGGGGGCAATGCCGGTAATTATGCCGTCCTTAATATGGAGATTGCCTTGAATTACGTTATGAGGTTTTCCTTCATCCATACTTAATATGGTGGTGTTGTATATGATAAAATCAGGCATCGTATGCTTCCCTTCCATGAACGGTTAATAAGGGCTGACCCCTAAATTTATTTTTTAGGAGCAGTTAATTATCATTAGTTACCTTCCCGTCTATTTTAAAGTATTTACCTGCTTCTCGGCAACGGCAATTTGTTTCCCGGGGGAAGTTTAGAATGCAAGAATGGAAGATATCATTGACTCTCCGGCTTTGTTCCTTCATTACCTGTAGAACTTCTTCATGGGTAAGAAAGTGAGGTGATATGCCGGCAGCAAAATTGGTTACCAGGGCTAAAGTGGCATAACATATCCCTGCTTCCCGAGAAAGGATGACCTCGGGAACGTTGGTCATACCCACCAGTTCTCCGCCTAAGAAAGAGAGGGCTTTTATTTCTGCCGGAGTCTCAAAACGGGGGCCTTCCGTTGTAACGTAGGTTCCCTGCTTTCTAAATTCTCCGCCGTTTCTCTGGCATTCATCTATTAAAAGTTGGCGGAGTTCGGGGCAATAGGGCTCGGTAAAATCCGTATGGACCACGGGTAGGTCAGTACCATCGTAGTAGGTGATGTCGCGGCTTTTAGTTAAATCCATAAATTGATCGATAACAACCAGCGTGCCCGGAGGCATTTCTTCACACAATGATCCCACAGCCGCTGTTGATAAGGCCATTTCTACTTCCAATACTTTGAGGGCGGCTATATTGCTGCGATAATTTATCAAGTGGGGAGGAAGGCGGTGGTCAATACCGTGGCGAGCCATAAAATATATTTCCCTATCCTGGACAGTTGCTTTTCTAACTTCTGTTTCCCCATAATGGGTTTCAATTTTTAGTTTTTCTACGTTATCTATGAAATCCAGCTTATAAAGCCCGGTTCCCCCGATAAGAGCAATTTTATCCATTAATGCTATATACCTCCAGTCTTTAAGGTGCCATTTTCAAATTAAAATGAGCAATTAGTTTTTTAGGCATCATGGCGGGGATATTTTAATTGATTTATACTTGCTTTTGCTGCATAATATTTGTTATAAAATACATATGGTATTTTCGTTAAAGGTAGAATAAAATCCTTCTCGACTTACTTAATATTGTTTTTATCCGTGCAGTTTAGGGAAATATAAGACTTATAAACACTTGTAATTTCGAAAATATTTTGTTAGTATATCATTTATTTCATTTACAAATAGTTAAAGCCCTGTGTTAAAATAAACTTGTAGAGTGTTGAAAATTTCTGCCGGATTTGCATAATTATAATTAACTTGCATTATTGACTTTTTCTTTGAGGAATAATGGGTGGAGAATTTATGAAGCTTTGTAAAAATAAATATTTAATGAAAGTGATCTATGGTTGAAGGAGGAAAGCTGCATGAAAGAAGAAGGAACAGATAGGGTGAAAAAGGGAATGGCCCAGATGCAAAAAGGCGGCGTTATCATGGATGTTACTACCCCTGAAGAGGCCCGTATTGCGGAAAATTCAGGTGCCGTGGCAGTAATGGCCCTGGAAAGAGTGCCTGCAGATATCCGGGCAGCAGGCGGGGTAGCGCGGATGGCTGATCCGGATATAATCAGACGTATAATGGATGCTGTCACTATTCCAGTAATGGCCAAGGCCAGGATTGGCCATGTGGCAGAAGCGCAGATTCTTGAAGAACTCGGGGTGGACTATATCGATGAAAGTGAAGTGCTAACCCCTGCAGATGAGACATATCATATCGATAAGGGTAATTTTAAAGTACCCTTTGTTTGTGGGGCGAAAAACTTGGGAGAAGCTCTGCGCCGAATAGCAGAAGGGGCAGCCATGATTCGAACCAAGGGAGAACCCGGTACCGGAAACATAGTAGAAGCAGTGCGTCACATAAGACGTGTTAATGCGGACTTAAGGCAGGTACTTCAGACCCCCAATGAAGAACTGGTGAATTTGGCCAAGGAATTGGGGGTGCCTGTTGAGCTTTTGAGAATGATTAAAGAAGAAGGAAGATTGCCGGTAGTTAACTTTGCCGCCGGGGGGGTAGCTACTCCAGCGGATGCTTCTTTAATGATGCAATTAGGTGCTGACGGAGTTTTTGTCGGTTCAGGTATTTTTAAATCAACGGATCCACAGGCACGGGCGGAAGCTATTGTTAAAGGCGCCATGTATTATGATGATGCTGCTTTGCTGGCCGAGGTTTCGCATGGTATTGGTATCGCAATGCCGGGGGTAGAGATTTCTACTCTGGAATTATCTGAGCGGATGCAGGAACGAGGAATATAGATAAGGATTCTACCATTGTAGTTCTTGCCCCGACGGTATTAGGATATAAACTACAGATCTTTAAAATCCCTGCAGGTTATGATTTTTTATTTGCGCGTTTTGGATGGCGTGTTTTACGAAATCTCGAAAAAGAGGATGAGGCCGGTGGGGGCGTGACTTAAATTCGGGGTGAAACTGTACTGCCACGAACCAGGGATGATGGGCTATTTCAATTATTTCTGCCAGATCAGCTTCTTCATAAACACCGCTGTAAACCAGGCCGTGATCGGCCAGTTGAGAACGAAACTGATTGTTAAATTCGTAACGGTGGCGGTGTCTTTCGTTAATAACTGAGGTTCCGTATGCTTCCCAAGCTTTGGTGTTTTGCTTTAAGTTACACGGGTAGGAACCCAGGCGCAAAGTACCGTCAAGAAGTGTGTCCTCATCTTGGCCGTTTAAAGAGTCAATGACCGGTGTATTAGTATCGGGGGAAAATTCGGTGCTATGGGCATCATTTAGGCCGGCTACATTTCGGGCAAACTCTAATACGGCACATTGCATACCGAGGCAGATGCCCAGGTAAGGAATATGGTTTTCCCGCGCTACCCGGATAGCGTTAATTTTACCCTCTATGCCCCGATTGCCGGAGCCACCCGGAACCAGTATGCCATCTAATCCTTGCAATTCTTTTTCCGGATTTTCGTTTTCCAATTTTTCCGCATCGATGGTTTTGACATTAATTTTAGTTAAGAAATGCAATCCGGCATGAATAAGGGCCTCGTTAATACTGATGTAGGCATCACGCAGAGATATGTATTTTCCTACCAGGCCGATATTGACTTCTTTTTCCTGGTTTCGGCAATTTTCCACAAGCTTGGTGAGAGGGGCTGTATCTACAGGTTTGCTGTTTAATTCTAGCTTATCTAAAACTATGGAATCCATTCCCTGATCATGAAGTTGAAGAGGTACCTCATATAAAAATTCTGCACTGAAGTTTTCAATAACTTCCCCCGGGGCTATATTACAAAAAAGAGCAATTTTATCTTTCATGCTAGTTGATAATTTATGTTCCGTGCGGCAAACTATTAAATCGGGTTGGATACCGATACTGCGCAATTCTTTAACGCTATGCTGGGTGGGCTTGCTTTTCAATTCATCGGTAGTAGAAAGAAACGGTACCAGGGTAACATGCAAATAAGCCACGTTTTCGCGGCCTAAATCGGCTCTCATCTGACGAATGGCCTCTAAAAATGGTAAACTTTCAATGTCTCCCACTGTGCCTCCGATTTCGGTAATTACAATATCCGCATCTCTTTCTCTACCTACATGGAGAATGCGTTCTTTTATCTCATCGGTAATATGGGGTATCACCTGAACAGTGGCTCCATTATATAATCCCTTTCGTTCGCGCTCGATGACCGACCAGTATATTTTACCTGTGGTAACATTATTGGCTTTGGAAAGATTCTCATCAATGAACCTTTCGTAATGGCCCAGATCCAAATCTGTTTCCGCACCATCTTCGGTAACAAATACTTCTCCATGTTGATAAGGGCTCATAGTGCCCGGATCAATATTAATATAGGGATCCAATTTTTGAATCGTGAGTTTAAAACCTCTCTGCTTGAGCAAGGAACCCAGCGATGCTGCTGTTATTCCTTTTCCCAAAGAAGAAACTACCCCGCCTGTTACAAAAACGTATTTCGTCATCTTAATTCCCCCCAAAAAAAGGTGTCAGGCCTTGACATTGACATAAAATTAAAATTCTATTTAATTAATTTCTTATATAACTGATTATAACTTTAAGAATATAAATATGCCATAGTTATGAGGAGAAAAAATAATATATTGAGTATACCTGTTAGCGCTAAATGTTGAAGGGTGTGCGTTGACAAAAATTATAAAAAAACATACAATCATTATATTCAAGTAAGAATAATAATAAATTTATTCTTTTGGAATAACAAGAGGATTATTTTTGGAGGAGATATATAATAATGAAAAACGGTTCCACGAAAAATGATATTAAGGGTGATAATGACAATAAGGAAAAAGAGTTTAAAAGTGTTCAGTCTGTTGAAAGGGCACTGAAAATTTTGGAAGAAATGGCTTATGCAGGGGAGCCCATATCTATTTCTGAGTTGGCCTCTAAAGTGGGATTAAAGGTAAGCACGGTTCACAGGTTGTTGGCTACACTATTGTATCGCGGATATGTAGAACAAGAGGCTGAAACGAGTAAATACCGGCTTGGCTTAAAGCTTTTAGAGGTAGGCAATGCTTCTAAATATTATTACGATGTTCGCACAATTGCCAGGCCCTACCTGGAAGCTTTGGTAGAAGAATGTAATGAAACCACCAATTTGGCAGTCCTCGACGAAACTGAAGTCGTGTATATTGATCAGGTGGAATCAAAACGCATGATTATCGTAAATATGTTAGCTCAAGTAGGAAATAGGGCACCGGTACATTGTACTGCTACTGGTAAATGCTTGCTGGCTAATCTTCCCCAGAGCAAATTGGATGATGTAGTGGGGAAACTTAAGTTAGAGAAGTATACCAATGAAACTATAGTAGATATATTTTACTTGAATAAAGAATTAGAGAAAATAAAAAAAGAAGGTTATGCTTTTGACTGGGGCGAGATGGAAGAACACGTACACTGTGTGGCTGCTCCCATTTTTAATCATACAGGCGAGGTAATTGCCAGTATTAGTATTTCAGGGCCAAGCAATAGAATGACCAGTTATTATATTAAAAATGAACTGGCGGAATTGGTAAAGGATACAGCTTTAAAGATATCAAGCAGTATGGGTTTTAGTAATTTTGATTAATTCAGGGGAAAAATAAGAAATAAGAAATTATTGCTAAATATGCACTTTGGTATTGACATTAAATTTATTTTATCATATTATTAAATCAGATTTCACATTGTGGAGATAAATCTTTTTTAAATAATTGATTATGTTTATTGTTGATAGGCAAATGTGCTTATCTATAATATAAACATCAAAGAAAGAAAGTTTAATAGGTTTGCGATGAAGGGGAAAAAGCTTGAGCAATTTCCTGCAGAGAGGGGTTTCAAAGGCTGAAAGAGCCCCGGAATAATTCAAGGATAAGCCGCCCCGGAGTTAGCTGCCGAAGCCCGGTTTTTTTCGGATGGTAAGCAGTATCGGTGATATTGAACCACCGTTATCAAATAAGAGGTGGTTCCCTGCTCCCAGCAAAAGGAGAAGGGAGCAAGCGGAGTGGTACCGCGGGATAGAAAGCAATCCGTCTCTGGTAATAGGAGGCGGGTTTTTTACGTAGTTTGCCTTGGGAACGGTTAAAGGCGTTTTAGAACAATTAAGTAACGGGGGGTTGGTCTTATGGAGTTGTCTTGGTCAGAAAAGTTTGCCAGTCGTGTAGGCCGGGTGAAGGGTTCTCAAATCCGTGGTTTCTTTAGCCTCACCGAACGCCCGGAGGTAATTTCTTTTGCCGGTGGTTTCCCGGACAGTGACTACTTTCCCCGGGAGGATATTTCCAGGGCTATATCTGAACTAATTGAAGAGGAAGGACGCTATGCCCTTCAATATACTCCCACAGAGGGAAATTATGAGCTGCGGACCTTTATTGCCCGCAAAATGCGACGGGAAGGAGTGCGTTGTGAAGCGGAAGATATTGTAGTAACCAGTGGTACCCAGCAGGCGCTGGATTTAATATCACGATTGCTGGTTGATCCCGGAGATCCCGTCCTGGTAGAAGAACCCGCATATATCGGCGGTATGGGAGCCATTCAGTCTTGCGGAGGAGAGCCGGTGGGCGTGGTTGTGGATAAAAACGGCGCTTGCCCGCAGAAGATGGAGAGGGCTTTGTCCAGATTGGAGAAGCAGGGTAAGACACCCAAGCTTTTCTACACGGTGCCCAATTTCCAAAACCCTACCGGCTATACTACGACGGAAGACCGCCGGCGCAAGATACTGGATCTGGCCTCGCGATACAACTTTCTTATCTTGGAAGATAATCCCTACGGGGAAATTTGTTACGAAGGGACTATTCCCCCCAGTTATAAATCCCTGGATACGGAATCACGGGTTATTTATATCGGATCGTATTCCAAAATATTTATTCCGGGCATACGCGTGGGTTGGATTGTGGGAGCGCCTCTCTTGGTAGAAAAACTAATAATGTTAAAACAGTCGGCGGATTTGTGCTCCGGCTCTCTGGGGCAAAGGCTTGTTTATCGCATGGCCCTTGACGGCTATGTGGATGAAAACCTTTCTCGCATTATTGGTCTTTACCGGCAGAAGAGGGATGCATTGTTTTACAACATGAAGCAGTCCTTCCCCCCGGAGATAAACTATACACGGCCCCAGGGAGGATTTTTTGTTTGGGTAACCTTCCCGGATTACTATCCACCGGCTTATGAAATCCTTACTCATGCCATTGAACGTAAAGTAGCTTTTGTACACGGCCAGGGTTTTTATAGCAACGGTGAGGGCACTCACACTGCCCGGTTCTCTTTCAGTCAACCTTCCGTAGAGGATATCCACAAGGGAATTAGTCGCCTCGGTGAAATATTCCAGGAAATCCGCCGCCAGGAACCGGTGAAGACTGCTATAAACAGGTAGGTTTATGTAAAACGGAAGAGGTATTTTTTCTTGAGTAATAAATTAGGAAGGATGAACGATTAATGCCTCCAAAAGGTAACAGTAATTATATTGCCCTGGTGGACAGTGGTATCGCCAACATCGGCAGTGTGTACAAGGCGTTGGAAAAAGCAGGTCGGAAGGCAATTGTCACCCATGAGGCAAATGTAATCAAAAAGGCGGCGGGAGTTGTTTTCCCCGGGGTGGGCTCTTTTGCCTATGCCATGATGATACTGCAGAAAAATGGCCTGGTTCAGATACTCCGGGAAACGATAGAGTCCGGAAAGCCTTTTTTGGGGATTTGCTTAGGATTGCAGCTTCTTTTTAGCAGTAGCGAGGAATGCTCTGAGTGCGAAACGAAGGTGATACCCGGGTTGAATATTATCCCGGGTGAGGTAAAGCTTTTACCCGCCGGCCAACCGGTGCCCCACGTTGGTTGGAACCGGGTTTATTTGCAGCAAAAAGGTCATCCACTATTTAAAGGTTTACCGGAAGATCCTTATTTTTATTTCACCCATTCATATTATGTGCAGCCCCTGGAACCACAGGTAAGGCTTGCGTTAACTTTTTACGGGAGCCAGTTCACTTCCGCTGTGGCCCACGGAAATCTTATGGGGGTTCAGTTTCATCCGGAAAAGAGTGGACCGGAGGGTTTGCTCTTGCTCCGGAATTTTGATAACATGGTTTTTATTCATCGATAAACTTTTTCTTCTTAAAATACTCTAATAGGAGATACCTACTATGCTGGCTAAAAGAATTATACCCTGCCTGGACGTGCGTGATGGAAGGGTGGTAAAGGGAGTCCGTTTTCAGGACATCAGAGATGCCGGAGATCCGGTAGAGAAAGCTGTCTTCTATGATCGGGAAGGCGCAGATGAACTGGTATTCCTGGATATAACCGCTTCTGCAGAAAACCGGCAGGCTATAGTAGAAGTAGTGCAGCGGACAGCGGAAGAAATATTTATCCCTTTTACCGTGGGTGGAGGCATTGATTCGGTTGAGTTTATGCGTGAACTCCTAAGTAATGGAGCAGAGAAAGTATCTCTTAACACTTCTGCCCTCAGGAGCCCAGAGTTGATAAGTGCGGGAGCAATGCAATTTGGCAGCCAATGTATGGTGGTAGCTATAGATGCCTGCCGCCTATATAAACCCAAGGCAAATGAAGTTAAAAATAGCTCAACCTGCTGGGAAGTTTACAGCCACGGCGGGCGTTATCCCACCGGTAGGGATGTTTTGGAATGGGCCGTAGAAGCGGAAAAAATGGGGGCCGGGGAAATACTCCTCACTTCCATGGATGCAGACGGCACCCATAGTGGATACGATAACGAGCTTTTGGCGGCGGTGGTGGATACGGTCTCCATTCCGGTAATTGCTTCCGGGGGTGCCGGAAATTTGGGGCACCTGGTGGATGCTTTAACAACTGGCAAAGCACATGCAGTACTGGTGGCTTCTATTTTGCATTATGGCAAATATAGAATTGCGGACATTAAAAAATACTTGGCACAGCAGGGAATTCCTGTGCGCCCTGTTATCTCCTATCCGTAGGGGATTTAAAGCATTATTCATAAAAGTTAATTAATTATAACTATTAAATAGAAAATTCATATGAGTAAAGTAGGAAGCTTGATGAAAGAGCAGGGAATATATGGCATGAAAAATGGGGATGGTCCAGCTGAAAAATTTCGGCGTTATAATGGATGTTAACATGTCAGAGCGGGGATTTTAATTATGGAGATTAATGTAGGAGTTCTTGCTTTGCAGGGTGCTGTGTCGGAGCATTATCATCATTTACGCAGGTGTGGTGCAGAGGCTCGAAAAGTTAAACGGCCTTTGGACCTGGAGGGGTTAAGTGGCCTTATCATTCCCGGCGGAGAGAGTACTGCCATCGGATACCTGATGCGGGAAACGGGCCTCGATCGGGCTGTGGTGGAAAAGAGCCGGCAGGGGATGGCTCTCTTTGGAACCTGTGCCGGCCTTGCACTTCTGGCTTCAGAAGTTGAAGATGGGGCTGCGAATCAGCCGAACCTGGGCTTGATGAAAGTGCGGGTCAGACGCAATGCCTTTGGCCGGCAAAGAGAAAGTTTTGAAACCATGGTGAATGTGGAGAAATGGGAAAAACCGCTACTTGGAGTTTTTATCCGGGCGCCGGTAATAACCGAAGCCTCCGCAGAGGTGCAGGTGATGGCCAGGTTGGAAGAAGGCATCATTGCCGCCCGGCAGGGGAATATGCTGGTAACTTCTTTTCATCCCGAACTGGTGGATGATCTTACCATGCATCATTATTTCCTTACTTTATGTGAATCCTGACTTAGGTGGTTAACTAACAGCATTGATTGCGGGACTGCAGTATTTTTAATGATGTTTTTCCGGTGCAAAACTCTTTGAAGGCTTAAAGCATTCCGGTAAACTGATCGAATAAGTAGAGGCAGTCGTTGGGCCCGGGGCCTGCTTCCGGGTGAAACTGGACTGAAAAAAAGCCCCAATGCGGGTTTTCTATACCTTCCAGAGTGTTATCGTTGAGATTTATGTGGGTTATAAATGTCCCCTCGGGGAGAGGCTTCTCGTTTGAGAGATTGAAACCGTGGTTTTGCGTGGATATAAGCACTCTACCTGTCTTTAAGTCTTTAACGGGATGATTGACCCCCCGGTGCCCAAAAGTCATTTTGAATGTATCTATGCCCATAGTCCTGCCGATGACCTGGTGTCCGAGGCATATGCCCATTAAGGGACGCCATCCCAAGAGAGAGCGCACGGTGGGGACGAGGTAGTCCAATGGGGCTGGGTCGCCCGGACCGTTGGAAAATAGAATTCCTGCCGGTTCCAGGGCTTTTATGTCTTCCGCCAACGTTCCTGCGGGTACTACTGTTACCCGGCAACCCCTTTCTGTCAGTGCTCTTAAAATGCTGTATTTAACCCCCAAATCAACTACAACTACGTGCGGAAAGCTGTGTTTTTTGAGAGAGGGTTTATCTCCATACGGCGAATCCATGTTATCTTTCCACCCGTATGTTTTTTCAGTAGTAACGTGTTTGACCAAATCTTCTCCTTCCAGAGAAGGATACTGGCGTAATTTATCTTTTAATTCTTTCGGATTTAGATTGTCGGTAGAAATGATCCCTTTCATGGTACCTACTTGTCGGAGATGAAGGGTAAGCGAGCGCGTATCAATCCCTTCCAATCCTATAATTCCGTGTCTGTCCAGGAAATTTCCCAGGGATTCTTTGGAGAGCCAGTGATCAGGCCGGGAACAATAATCTTTTACCAGCACTCCCTTAACCCTTGGCATTGCGGATTCGTTATCAAAGAGGTTGCAACCGTAGTTGCCAATGTGGGGATAGGTGAAAGTGATTATTTGACCGTGATAGGATGGATCGGTGACCGCTTCCTGGTAACCGGCCATGGCTGTATTGAAAACTACCTCGCCGCAAGTTTCCCCTGAACCGGAGAAGGTTTTTCCTTTTTGAGTAAAGCCGTCTTCCAGCACCAATAATGCATCCAATTTTGCTTTCTCCTGTCCGGTAATGTTTTATTATAGCCTATAAATATTATACTACAATAGCTCCCAAATACAACTGCTAAATTTAAAAAGTATTTCCATCATGCAAAATTGTTTGTTTTAAATTAGGTCTTGTGCGTCCAAAATAGAAGCTATGTATTTGGTAAATTTCAAAATGTGAAAAAGCATTCCATCATAGTTGACGTTGTTAGCTTCGGCATAGTAAAATAACTATTAAGGGAATTAATAAAAATCATTGATATTTTATATGAGGTGATATTTATAATGTGTGGGATAGTGGGTTATGCTGGGTGGCAAAACGCCAAGTCTGTATTATTGGAGGGATTAAAAAAACTTGAGTACCGGGGATACGATTCTGCCGGAATGGCCCTGATGTTATCTGGAGACCTGAAAATTTTCAAAGGCGCGGGGGAAATATGTGACCTGGAGGATAAAATCAACCTGGATTCCAAGGAATGCTCTTTTGGCATCGGGCATACCAGGTGGGCTACCCACGGACGTCCCAGTGATGAGAACGCTCATCCCCATTGCAGCTGTTGCAATAAGATTGCCATTGTGCACAATGGCATTATTGAAAACTATCAGCATTTACGCGGTTGGCTGGAAGAATCCGGGCATAGATTCCTTTCAGAAACCGATACGGAAGTATTAGTACACCTGGTGGAGCACTATTATACCGGAAATCTAATGGAGTCGATGCGCAGAGCGTTGGCTTTAGTGGAAGGTTCTTACGCATTGCTGGCTGTATCCAGCTGGGAAGAAGGTCATCTGGTCTGCGCTCGTAAAGACAGCCCGCTTGTCATCGGGCTAGGAGAGCAGGAAAACTTTATTGCCTCCGATATACCTGCTCTCCTGTCTCACACCCGCCGGGTTTATATTCTGGACGATGGAGAAATGGCAGCAGTAACATCTTCCGGCGTTAAGATATATAATATGCGAGGAGAATCCGTGGACAAAGATATATTCGAGATCGGCTGGGATGCCGTAGAAGCCGAACGGGGAGGTTATCCACACTTTATGCTCAAAGAAATAATGGAGCAACCTCAAGCTGTGCGGGAAACCCTCCGGGGCCGTTTGGATGCGGATACTGGCAGGGTAAAGCTGTCCGAGTTAAAGTTTACCCCTGCTGAAATTCAGTCGATAGAAAAAATTCACATTGTTGCTTGTGGGACGGCATATCATGCCGGTCTGGTGGGCAAATACATCCTGGAGAAAAAGCTACAACTTCCGGTGGAGGTGGATCTGGCCTCGGAATTCCGTTACCGCGAACCTCTTCTTGCTCCGCGCGACCTGGTTGTAGCCATCAGCCAATCCGGGGAAACCGCTGATACCCTGGCTGCTCTTCGCCTGGCCAGGGATAAGGGTGTGCGGGTGCTGGCTATAACCAACGTAGTAGGCAGCACCTTATCTCGGGAAGCAAACGATGTTCTTTTTACCTGGGCCGGCCCCGAGATAGCGGTGGCCTCCACCAAGGCTTACCTCACCCAGCTGGTGACTCTCTACCTGCTGGCCCTGGATTTTGCCGTTGCCCGGGAAAGAATAACCTCGGAGGAATCTGCCGAACTGGGAAGAAATTTATCCTTTCTTCCCGATAAAATAGAGGAATTGCTTTCAACAAATAGCTTGAACAAGATGCAAACTTATGCCCAAAAGCTTGCTCGCAGCGAAAATGCATTCTTTATTGGGCGAAATCTTGATTTTGCAGTGGCCATGGAAGGCTCGCTGAAATTAAAAGAAATTTCCTACATTCATGCCGAAGCCCACGCTGCCGGCGAACTTAAACACGGTACTCTGGCCCTGATTACCGAGGGAGTACCGGTAATCGCCCTGGCCACGCAGCAGCATGTGCTGGAAAAAACCATCAGCAACGTCCAGGAAGTAAAAGCCCGCGATGCGGACATTCTTATCCTAACTATGACAGGCAATGATCATGTAGAGAAACATGCCCATGAAGTGATCTACCTACCGGCCATAAACGATTTCTTCACACCCATCCTAACGGCCGTACCCCTTCAGCTTATCTCATATTATGCAGCCGAAATCCGTGGCTGCTCTATTGATAAGCCACGCAATCTTGCCAAAAGCGTAACGGTAGAATAATCTTGGCCAGACCGTATTGTGCTGTTGTGCAGAAATAAAAATTAAGTGTAATAAAGATTAAAAAATTATAAAGGGCAAGGGGACGGTTCTCTTGCCTTGTTTGATCAAGGGCAAGGGGACGGTTCTCTTGCCTTGTTTGATCTGAAAGCAAATTTTTATCTGGAGAGTTCCTGAAACAGAAGCATTAATTAAGGTAAAGGAATGATTAGAATGACCGCAGTTAATGAGATAAAAATTTAAGAGATAATTCATCGTTCATCTATTCCTGATGCTGACTATGAAATTAATCCTTATGTCGGTTGTGTTTATAACTGTATCAACTGCTAGAGGCAAAAGAACCGTCCCCTTGCCTTTCAGGATAGCAGAGATTTTTTGTTGTGATAATTGTGTGTTGATTTTTAAATAAGGCAAAAGAACCGTCCCCTTGCCTTTCCGTCCCCTTGCCTTTCCCCTTGCCTTGTTATCTTGATGTCATATGAATAACTCCGCCCAGGCAGGTGTAGGCACAGGTGCCGCAACCGCCGCACTGGGTTAGGTCAACATGGAAATCCGAAGTGTTTTCATCCCGGGAGAGGGCCTGCCGGGGACAGGCTTCGATGCATTCATCGCACTGCACGCATATGCCGCAGTGTAGGCATCTATGGAATTCCTCCTCGATGTTTATATCCCGTTCATCAAGGGGAGAAGCCTTTTGGGGCATTAGATAGGGTGAACCCGTTGCCTCTTCTTTAACTTCCGGGATGTATTCTTCTCCCTGCTGGAGGGCATGAACTTCCAGTGCACAGCGGCGCCCCCGACCCAGGTTGGTAGTCACCAGGCCCGGTTCTGCAGCGTCACCGACTACGGAGATTTGCGGGTGGGCAGTACGGAAACTGTTTTCCCGGGGAGACTGGAAGAATCCCCGAACCAGGTTGCTGTTTACTTCATCCGGTAGAAAGTCCAGGCACGGTCTTTCATTAATAAAGGACAAAACGGTGTCTGCAGGTATGAACTCTATTTCTTCTCGCTGGTTTTTTACGACTACGCCTTCCTCCGTGACTTCTTGCAAAAAGAGGGGATAGCGAAAGTTCACGCCTTTGTCTTCCATTTTGCGGCGTTCTTCTTCGGCGGCTGCAGGTTTCTGGATGTCGATTACTGTTATTTTAAAGGGATCCGCGTGCAACTCGAGACAGGCTTCCAAGCCGTCTATGGCGGCGTCGCCTCCCCCGATGATAACTACGTAAGGGCCGATACCCCTGCCATCGGCCTGCAAAAGAGTATCCCCCTGGTTGAATTCTTTGAGAAAATCCAGACCTCCCCGGATTCTCTCTGATCCTTTTACCGGCGGAATCACCGGCTCATGAGTTCCCACGGCCACGATAACATGGTGGTATTGTTCCAGCAATTGATCAAGTTTTTGCTGATCTACCCGGGTGTTTAAGACGAAATTGATTCCGGCTTTTTTCATATTGTCCAGGTCCTGCTGCAGAACTTCCCGGGGAAGCCGGGTGGGGGAGATTACCTGGTAGAGCTTGCCGCCGGGGTGGTCAGCCTCATCGAAAACGGTAACCCTGTAGCCCCGGAGCATAAGCTGGTGGGCTGCACTAAGCCCGGCAGGGCCGGCGCCGATTACGGCAATTTCCTGCACCCTTTTATCTTCGGGTGCCGGAGGCAGGTGACTCCTGAAGTGGCGGGCAAGTTCGGTAGTGCGGACCGGGAGATCAACCTGTCCTCGAGTGCAATTTTCCATGCACAGGTGAGGGCAGATAAAGCCGCAGCAGCTAAATCGCAGCGGGGTGTATTCTCCCACCAAACGTAGGGCTTCCTCACGTTCTCCTTTACGTAACAGACGCAGGAAACGGCCCGTGGGAATACCCGCCGGACAGTTGGCCTCGCACGGAGAAACTCCTTCCCGGTGCTCGGGTTTAAGCCCGGTGTTTGTCGGATAGGCGGGATAGTAAAAGGAAGCAAAGGGGCGGCTATCCCGGGGCTCCACCTTAAAGAGATCCCTATTCAGGAGAGGTTCCGCATCCAGTAGGAAATCCGTACAAAACTCACGGCAGATATTTTCAACTTGTTCCCTCTCTGCGGCAGGCACCTCTTCCAGGGAGGCACCGATGCCAAGAAGGTTTGCGGTGGGGCGGTAGCCGAAGATGTAAATTTTACCGCCATGGATTCCGGTAGCAAGGGTTCGGGCGCTGTTACCTGCCACCCTGCTTTCTGCATGGTGCCGGTTAAGTAGAATGATGGTTCCCCCGGCCATGTATTCTCCCAGATAGTCCCCGGCGGTACCGCCGATAACCAGCACAGGTAATTGATCGCCGTATTCTTTCATATGTATTCCTACCCGGTAGCCCACGTCATCGCGCACGAATACTTTTCCGCCGCGCATCCCGTATGCTAAAGCATCCCCTGCCAGGCCGTGGATAATTAATTTTCCGCGGTCCATGGTGTTGGCGGCGGCGTTCTGAGCGTGACCGAATACTTCTACTGTTGGTCCGTCCAGGTTAAAAGCCAAATCCTCGCCGGGAATACCGTGTACTTCCAGGAACAGATCCGGGTAAGGAAGACGGGTTCCCAGGTAGCGTTGACCTCTTACACCCTTGAGTATGATGTGCCGTGCCCCCTCGCGGGCCAGTTCCCTTACTTGACGGTTCAATTCAATATAGGGAACGCCGCGGGCGTCTACCTCTGCCGTTCCATTATTATTGTTTTTATTCACCGGCGTGCTCGACTCCCAGGATTGATAGCTCTCGGTCACTTAAACCAACCCCCCTCAATATTAATCGATTGCCACGGAAAGATCCGATATCGTAAATGCCGTTTAAGCCCATAATTTCCTGCATTTCATGGTGCCAGCCTTCCACGAGGTTGGTTATTCGCTCTTCGGCCCAGTCTACATCCAGCCGTTCAGAAAGCGCGGGATCGTTGGTAGTTATACCCCATGGACACTTGCCGCTGTGACACCTCTGGCATACATGGCAGCCACAGGCCAGTAGAAGGGCAGTTCCAATAGCTACGGCATCGGCTCCCAGAGCTATTGCCTTCATTACATCGGCGCTGTTGCGTATACCGCCGGCGGCTACAATAGAAGCCCGGTGTCGAATTTTTTCTTCCCGAAGCCGAGAGTCTACGGCGGCCAAGGCCAGTTCCACGGGGATGCCCACGTTATCCCTGACGATGGAGGGAGTGGCGCCGCTGCCTCCCCGGTAGCCATCCAGATAAAGCATATCTGCGCCGGCCCGGACGATACCACTGGCGATGGCGGCAACATTATGCACCGCGGCTATTTTCACGCATACTGGTTTGTATCCGCTGGCCTCTTTGATGCCGTTTATAAGTAGACGTAAATCTTCGATGGAGTAGATATCGTGCTGGGGTGCCGGAGAGATGGCATCGCTGTGTAGGGGTATCATCCTGGTTTCGGAGATACCTTCCAACACTTTTTCCCCGGGTAGGTGCCCTCCTATGCCGGGCTTGGCACCCTGGCCGATTTTGATCTGGTAGGCTCTGCCTTTATCCAGGTATTCAGGGCTTACCCCGAACCTTCCCGATGCTACCTGAAGGACGGCGCAATCCCTGAAAGGCTCCAGGTTGGAGTGCATACCGCCTTCACCGGTGTACCATAGCAGGCCTTTCTTTTGAGCTACCCGCGCCAGGGCGACCTGAAAATTCAGGTTAACGCTGCCATAAGACATGGGGGCAAATACGAGGGGTAGCTCCAGCCGAATAAGGGAATTATTAAAATTCCGGTAGTCTTTTATTTCCTGTAAGCGGGAAGCCTTTGTTCCCAGATAGGTTATCGTTTCCATGGCCTCCCGCTGCGGGTCGATGGATGGATTGGTTACCTGGCAGGCATTAAAGAGGATGCTATCCCAATAGTTGGGTACATCTGTGTCGGCTCCCAAGCCGGTAAGGGCTACAGCACCCGACGCGCTCTGCAGGTGGGCCCGGTGTACCTGCTGCGAATTCCACAAGCTATTCTCGCGCAGGTGAAATGGGCGTGCCTCTATATGGATTGCTCCCCGCGGACAGGTATATTCGCACCGGTGACAGGCGCCGCAGGACTGCCTGTTGGCGGCGGGAATTTTTTGCTCGCCCCGGCGTTCCATACGGATCTCATTAAATGAGCACTGTTCCGCGCAGATGCCGCATCCGTCACACCATTCCAGGTTAAAGGAGGGGTAATATGTTGAGCGAAGCCCCGGTGACGGTGTCTGAAAATTGGTCATATTTAGTTCCTCCCTGAGTCATTTATAATTTTTAATGTGCCGCGGTCTTTATGGGGTCTGCCTGGTTATCCTGTTGATCAAATGTGATAATGCAGGGTTCGCCGGCCCGCGGAG